>NZ_CP007766.1:684547-1026821 GCF_000816785.1 Campylobacter peloridis LMG 23910
AAAAGATCCAAGGGATGTAGATTCTACTTATGAAAGCAGAAGAGAATTTGATCGCCATAGGGGAGGGTATAAAAATGGCATGAGGGAAGGTTATGAAACCGATACACCTAATGATTGGAGTGAAGAAGAAGCACAACTTTTTAATGATACTTTAATACTACATGCCAAACTAGCAGCCCTAACTCCTCCTCAAGGCTATCCTAATGCACCTTATTATTTTACCCCTGAAAACCTAGAATGGTATTATAAAAGACATAAGCTTGATAGACTCCTTGATCCAAGAATTCCTGCCATATATAGATATAATTTCCCGCAAGAACTTCGAGCTAAAATACTAGCTTATGCTAAAGAGCATAATATAAAAGAGTAAAAATAATGAATTTCATTAGCCACTACTATAATCATGGAAGATGGTTTGTATATAGGATGAAAGGATAAATAATGAGTGAAACTTATGAAATTTATACACCTAATGGTATTATTTTAGATGTAGAGAAAAAAACGAATAAAATTTTATTAAGTGATGGGGGAGCTAAGGTAGGCAAATACACCCAAGAATATTCTAAAGCTTTGTTTGAAGCTGATCGTATATTAAGAACTTCTCCTTATATTAATTATCAACCCAGATATTTAGATCCTAATCTTTATACAGGGCAAAGTTCTACTTTGCTTGAATTTAAAGATTGGCAAAGTATTTATTTAAAAGATCCTATTAAAGGAAGTATAGCTCCTTGGACTAAAGCAGAAAAAGCTTATTATAACTCACTAAAAACTAAAAAAGAAAGATATAAGTATTTAGTTATAAGAAGTGGTATAAGAAGTGTTGTTATAGATATACCTTATGAAGCTATAGGGGCTGTAGATGAAAAAGGAAATGTAGATCCTAAATATGAAAAATTATATAGAATAGTAGATGATAATAAACATAATCTAAGATCAAGTTTATTTCATAATGAATGGGGTATGGCAGCAGGAATATTAGGTGATTATAAATATCTAGCTAATGATATGTTTCAAAATGGTTTTAATGCAAGATTTATCCAAGCTACTATACTTTATATACAATTAAGTGGAGGAAGTAGTATATTAGATAAACCTAATTTATTAGGTGCTATTTATGGTTATGCTGATATTGCTGTAGGAAGTGGTTTAGTAGGAGTGCATAAAAATCCTTTAAGAGAACAAGAGATTAAAACCTTAGCTAAGACTTTAAAACCTGATGAATTTGGTATGCTTCCTTTTATAGATGAGATTATGGGAGTAGATTGGGTAATTGATTATAATAAATATGATATAGCTAGTGATCAATTTGGAAGTATGTATAAAGCCTTAAGAAGTGATATAGTTGAGGGTAAGATAAAAGATCCAAGGGATGTAGATTCTACTTATGAAAGCAGAAGAGAATTTGATCGCCATAGGGGAGGGTATAAAAATGGTATGCTGCAAGGTTATGGAACCGATACACCTAATGATTGGAGCGAAGAAAGAGCACAACTTTTTAATGATACTTTAATACTACATGCCAAACTAGCAGCCCTAACTCCACCTCAAGGCTATCCTAATGCACCTTATTATTTTACTCCTGAAAATCTAGAATGGTATTATAAAAGACATAAACTTGATAGACTCCTTGATCCAAGAATTCCTGCCATATATAGATATAATTTCCCGCAAGAACTTCGAGCTAAAATACAAGCTTATGCTAAAGAACATAATATAAAAGAGTAAAAATAATGAATTTCATTAGCCACTACTATCATTATGAAAAATGGTTTATGTATAGGTTAATTAAAAAAAGGAAAAATAATGCAAAAAACACTTCAAATTGATTTAGAAAAAAGAAAAGCTTTAGAGAGTTTAAAAAATTTAAGCTTATTGGGTTTTGGTGGAGTTATGTTATTTAATCTAAATAAAGATGATTTGATTAAAGATAATGATATTTTTTCTATGCATAATATGAATCATTTTTTACAACTTAGTTTAGATCAATTTTACATACCTAATGCTTTTTTAAATATTTTAGAATTTTTACATATTAAAAAACATATTGATATAAAAGAATCTTTTCATATCAACATCTTGATCAATAGTGATACACTTTATAAAAATCCTTTATTGCAATATAATATAAATAGAAAAATTTCTAAAGATGAAAATATCATTTATGCTTTAAAAAATACTTCTAGTATAAATCAAGCTTTTAAAAACTTAAAACAATTACAAGAAGTATTATTAAAAGAAAATATATTTTTAAATTTTATAGACTTAAATAGCAAAGAAAGCCTTTTAAGTTTTTATAATCAAATATTAAGTAATCATCATCTTAAAGATTATTTTTATATAAAAAATAATCAATTTTTTATTAAAGAAGATATAAAAAATAAAATTGTATTTCATAATATCAATTCTTCTTCTATTATAAGTAATTATCTTAGCTTGCTAAATGATTTTAATACTTTAAGCAAAATAGAACTTATAAATATATTAGAAAGTTTAAGCTTATACAATCTTTCAACTTTAATGCAAGATATACAAAAAAGAAACTTAAAACTAGAATATAACTCAAAAAGCTTTGATGAAGATAGTATCTTTTTATCTAATATGATTATGAATGTGAGATTGAAGTAGGTAAATGATAGATTTAGCAGGTGTGATTTGTCAATTAAAATAAAAACTTTGTAATTGATTTAAAAAATAGCAAGATTTTAAAAGCAATACAAGAGAGATGTTTTAAAGAATTTGGGTAATGTAACTAGGTTTAATAGATATATGCTTTTAAAACAAGGTTTTACAAATCCAAATTCACAAGATGAAGTTTTATATGATGATATTAAATCAATAACATAGATTGATATAAAGGTTTATATCAATCTGGATATAAATTTTAAATAAAATTTACCAAGAAGCTTTTTTATAAAGACTATATATTTTTTAAAAAAGTATTTTTAAACCAAAGTTTTTACTATGATAATAAAACCTATCATTTAAGAAATTAAACTTAAAAAATGAAAATTTGATTATCAAAATTCCTAGTGATTTTTCAAAGCTTTAGAAAATATTATAAAGTATGATAAGTATAATTAGTTTTATCTATGAAAAAGATTTATACCTAATATATAATTTAGGTGTAAAATAAATTATTATTATGGTTGTTTATATAATATACAAAAAGCTATTTTTGAAAATATAAAAACTCTTTTTTAATATTTTGAATATAATTTGCCAAAAAACACTCGGGAGTAAAAAATAAATGGTGGATTTAGCAGGACTCGAACCTGCGACCAACCGGTTATGAGCCGGTTGCTCTAACCAACTGAGCTATAAATCCGCCACAGAAGTTTGAAATAAAAATGTTATTATATCTTTATTTCCTTAATTTAATTTTAGAATTTTATTTTTACCGCTTTTTCTATAGCTAAATATCTAAAAGTAATTAAATTTTGTAATATACCAAAAAATATCATAAAAGTTGTAAATGAGCTTCCTCCATGACTATAAAAAGGCATCGGAATTCCAACTACAGGTGCAAATCCTATAGTCATAGAAATATTTACAGCTACATAAATAAATATAAATAAAGCAATGCAATTAGTTATAACTCTAGTAAAATAATCATTTTTGAGTTTATAGTTTAAGCTAAGCAAGTGAAAAATCAACAAAGTATAAAGTAAAATAACTATTATGGCTCCTATAAAACCAAACCTTTCTACAGTATATGCAAAAATAAAATCACTTGTAGAGATAGGTAGAAATTTAAAATGCGTTTGTGTTGCTTCATCAGCTTTTTTTCCATTTAAACCACCACTTCCTATAGCAATGATGGATTGTTTCACATGATAACTTGGCTCTTCAGCTAAGAAATCATGAATTCTTTGTTTTTGATAAGGTTTTAAAAAATCACTATAGATAATAGGCGAAGCAATAGCTATAGCTAAAAATATAGAAAGCCAAATTTTATAATTTACCCCTATAATAAAAAGCATTCCAAAACCTACTATTAAAAGCACTAAGGCTGTTCCTAAATCAGGTTCTCCAGCTATAAGTAAAAATGGCAATAAAATATAAAAACTTAATTTTAAAAATTGTTTTAAGTTGTAGCCATTTTCTTGGGGTGGATTTTGATGTATAAGATAAGCAAGCATTAAAATAAACGAAGGTTTAAAAATTTCAGATGGTTGAATAGTAAAATGCGTAAAGGGAATTTCAAGCCACCTTTTAGCACCTAATCTTTCTACGCCAAAAATATCTACACTTAAAAGTAAAACAATATTTATCCAATACAACACCGGTATAAGCCACATTAATTTTCTTAAAGGTAAGAAGAAAAAAAATACAAACCCAGCAAAACCCACCAAAGTGTAAATAAGCTGTTTTTCTGCTAAAAATGTGTTTGCTTCATAAATTAAAAGAAAGGAGATAGCTATAATAGGAAAAATAAGAATAGGTTGAACAAAATCAAAATGAGTTAAAATTCTTCTATCAAGCTTAATCAAAATAATCCTTTATTTAATATTGTGTAATTATATGCTAAAATTGCAAATTTTATAATAAGGAATTATAATATGCTAAAAATTTCATCACTCTGTGAAGAAAGATTGGATATTTTTTTATCAAAAGCATTAAATCAAAGTCGCTCTCAAATATTAAAACTTATAAAAGAAGAGAATGTTTTTGTTAATAATAAGTTAGAAAACAAAGCCTCGTATAAGATTAAAAAAAAAGATGAAATAATGCTTTTAATCCCGCAAATAAAAGATATTAAAGAAAAATATATTCCAGAATTTAATATAGATATATTATACGAAGATGATGATATTTTAATTTTAAATAAAGCACCAAATATAGTAGTTCATGGAGCAACTAGTGTTAAAGAAGCAACTTTAGTTGATTGGCTTTTGTATAAAGGTTATTCTTTATCAAATTTAAATGGCGAATGTAGAGCAGGATTGGTGCATAGACTAGATAAAGGCACAAGTGGTGCTATTTTGATAGCTAAAAATAATACTGCGCATCAGTTTTTAGCCATGCAACTTTTAGACAAAAGCATGGGTAGGTTTTATCTTTCATTGTGCGATTTGGCTTTAAAAGAAAAAAGAATGATTAATGAAAAAGCTATAATGCGTTGTCCTAGTAATAGACTTAAAAAAATTACTACAACAAGTTTTACTCCTCAAGCAAAAAATGCTAAAACAGAATTTATTAATTTATTAGCTAGTGATAATTGCTCCTTGATAGCTGCAAAATTATATACAGGAAGGACACATCAAATTAGAGTTCATTTGAATGATTTTAATCGTCATATTTTAGGTGATGAATTATACGGATATAAAGGAAAAATAAAGTATAATAGAGTAATGCTTCATGCATATTTAATTTATTTTATTCATCCAAAAACAAAAGAGCTTATGTTTGTAAAAGCTCCAATGTTTGATGATTTTTATCAAATTTTAAAAGAGAATTTTACACAAGGAGAAATAGATGAAAAAACTTCATTGGATTATCTTAAGTTCTGCTTTGGTTTTTAGTGCTTGCAGTACTACTATGAGCACCCCTCAAGTGGCACAAATTGATGAAAATTTGCCAAAAGTTGCAAGTATAAAAAGCATTAGTGATATTACAAGTATTGCTTTTGAATGGGAGCCTTTATATGAACAAAATATAGCAGGATATTATATTTATAGAGCAAATTCTATAGGAGCACCTATGGAGTTAATTGCTAAAATTAAGAATAAATTTCAAACACATTATATTGATACTAATTTAGAGCCAAATACAAAATATTATTATTCTATGAAAACATTTAACGAACTTGGACAAATTTCTCAAGATGGAGTGAGTATTGAAGTATCTACAACTAGGGTTATTGATGCTATCCCTTTTGTACAAGCTATAGTGGGATTACCAAATCGTGTAAAAATAGTATGGAGACCACATCCTGATGTAAGAGTAAATTCATACATTATTGAGCGTGCAAATATGAAAGATATGAAATTTAAAGAACTTGCTAGGGTTAAAAATCGCTTAAGTGCAGAATATATAGATGATTCTTTAAAACCTGATGAAAGTTTTCAATATAGAATTATTGCTATGACTTATGATGGTATTAAAAGTATGCCAAGTAAAATAGTAGAATCAACCACAAAAGCTTTACCTCCTATGGTAAATAATTTACAAGCAAGTAAAGATGCACCAAGGAAAATCATATTAACTTGGGATAAAATTGATTATGCTGATTTTGCTTACTATAAAATATATTCTAGTTCTACTACTTTTTTACCTTTTAGCGTGATAGCAAAAACTTCTGAAAATACCTATGAGGATATAGTAAAAGGTATAGCTGAAAAAAGATATTATAAAGTAAGCATGGTAGATAAAGATGGATTGGAAAGTCCTATAAGCAATGAGCCTGTAGAAGGTATTACTTTGGGAGCTCCTTTAGCGCCTAGTATTATTTTATGCGCAATTGAAGATGATGGTATTAGAGTTGAATGGGTTGATAATGATGATAGGGCTAAAGAATATATAGTAAAAAGAAGTGGCGGTGGAAATAGTGCTATTTTTAAAGAGATTAAATCTAAGCAACTAAAAGATATAACCGCAGTTCCTGGAAAAGTATATAGTTATGAAGTTATTGCTATTGATGCTAATGGTATTGAATCAAAAGCTTCGGATAAATTTACAGCAGTAAAATAATGCCAAATTTTAAGTGTAAAATTTTAAAAGAAATTCAACTTCCTTTTGAAAAAGAAGGGGTTGAATTTTTATGGATAGCAAAAGGTGAAAATGTAGATTTACTTTTTACGCGTATGAAGCAAGAATGCTTTTTTTTGCAAATTAAAAAAAATACCCAAAAACAAGAATGGCTTATAAAAGGTGAGAAGCATACAAAGCCATCTCAAATAGGATATTTGCAAAAAGCATTACTTGTTTTTAAGGAAAACTTCTGCCAAGAAATTATCAATGAAGCAGTGGCTTTAAAACATACAAGATTAGTTCAAAAAACTCCTTTGATTGCTAATGATTTAAAAGAATTACTTAAACAAATCAAAGATAAAAATAAAATTTTTATAGAAATAGGTTTTGGTAGTGGTAGACACTTGTTATATCAAGCTAGAAACAATCCTGATGTTTTGATTATAGGTGTAGAAATTTACACTCCAGCATTAGAGCAAGTAGCTAAATTAGCATTAAATGAAAATTTAAATAATATTTTATTGATAGAAACTGATGCAAGATTACTACTTAGTGTTATTGAGACAAATTTAATAGATAAAGTATTTTTGCATTTTCCTGTTCCTTGGGATAAAAAACCACATCGCAGGGTGGTAAGTTCAAATTTTGCTAATGAATGCGCAAGAATTATAAAAGAAAATGGCCAATTTGAGCTTAGAACAGATAGTTTTTTATATTTTGATTTTACTTTAGAGGTATTTTTAAATTTTTCACATTTAAAGGCTAAGATTAAAAAAAATGAAAATTTAGAAATTTCAAGCAAATATGAAGATCGCTGGAAAAAACAAAATAAAGATATATATGATTTAGTTATTAGTAATTTTAGTATAAATGATCCTTTGATTGAAAACAAAAAATTTGCTATAGAAGAACTATCTTTTAATCAACAAGAATTATCTTGTATAAAAAATAATTTTAAAAATGAAGTTTTTAAAGGTGAGGATTATTTTTTACATCTTGAAAGAATTTATATAAAAGGTGATGAATTGATTATTAAAATAGCTTTTGGTGCTTTTTATAAACCAGAGCATATTTATATAAGATTAGGGTTAAATCAAGATGTATTTATTTTTGATAAACCTTTTAAAACTAAGGAAAATTTTAAGGCTTTAGAAAAATTAAGAGAAATTTTGTATTCTTATCTATAAATTGTTAAAATACAAAATTTATAATTTTATAAATTTAAGGAAGTAAAAGAGTGATGATAGAAGCTAAAAAGCTTTGTCTTGGATATGATGAGCTAGTTATAGAAAATGCTAATTTTTCTTTAAAAGATAATGATTTTGTATTTATTACAGGTAAAAGTGGTAGTGGTAAATCTACTTTGTTAAAATCCTTTTATGGTGATTTAGAACCAATTAGTGGAAATTTAAAAGTTTGTGGTGAAAATTTAATAGGAATTTCTAATGCAGAACTTTTACAACTTAGACAAAAAATAGGCATTATTTTTCAAGACTATCGTTTAATACAAGAATTTAGTGTGGAAAAAAATGTAATGTTACCATTGATGATAAAAGGTTATAGTAAAAATATATGTAAAGAACAAGCTGCGAAACTTTTAAAACATGTTAATTTAACTTTTAAAGCAGATAAAAAACCAGCACAACTTTCAGGTGGTGAGCAGCAGCGTGTTGCTATGGCAAGGGCTTTAGCACATAATCCAAAACTACTTTTGTGTGATGAGCCTACGGGTAATTTAGATGAGTATTCATCAGATATTATATGGACTTTATTAAAGTCAGCCCGAGAATTACTTGGAACTTGCGTGGTAGTTGTAACACACAGAATTCCTACAAATTTAAGACTTGATTATCGTCGTTTTAATATTGAAAATGGGAGGATGAATGAAATCTTTTAAAAACCATATTTCTTTAATATTTGCTTTAATGGTTATGATGTTTGCATTTGAATTTTTAATTATTACAAATAAAACTATCGAGCATTATGAAAAACTTTTAAATAAAGATTATAATATTATTTTAGTTAGTAAAAGTCATATTGATAAAAAGAGTATTCAAGATCAAATAAATCATTTTCAATCTTTAGAAATTTTAAATCCAAATGAAATGCTTGAAAGACTTAAAAATGATATTTCTGCAAAAAATATTGAAGTATTAAAAGCAACTTTGCCTAAGTTTTATACCTTAAAGCTTAATAAACTTTTATCTGAAGATGAAATAAATAATTTAAAAGAAAAGCTTTTAAAAAATTCCAATATAATCAAGGTTGAAACTTTTGCAAAAACACATACAAAGGTATATAAATTATTAGTTTTGACAAAATTTTTGCTTTGGTTTTTCTTGTTTATTATTATTTTGCTTAGTTTTGTGTTATTGCTTAAACAAATGAAAATATGGCTTTTTGAGCATACACAAAGAGTAGAGATTATGTGCTTATTTGGTGCTCCTTTTTGGTTTAGATCTTTTATGCTATACAAAATAGTTTTAATAGATTGTTTTATTGCATTTTTAATTCTTGTGTTATTTTTTACTCAAGTATATGATTTGCAGTCAATTAAATTAGCTTTACAAAGTGTGGATATAAGCTTGCCTAAAATTAATATATTTATACATTTGTTTATGATTTTTTTAGCCATGCTCTTTGTGTGTTTTTTATGTGTAAATTTTGTAATGTTTAAGGTAAGAAAATGATAAAACATTTTCTTATTTTTTTTATTTTATTTTCCTTTGTATTTTCGAATGAAATAGCTCAAAAACAAAAAGATATAAAAGAAAATGAAAGAATAGTAAAACAGCTTTCTAAAAAACTTGAAGACTTAGCTTCTGAAATTTTAGATAATGAAAAAAATTTAAAAAAAATTGCAAATGAAATTACTTCTTTGAGTTCTAAAACTTCTAAACTTGAAAATTCTGTGAAAAAGCAAATAAATGATTTAGAACAACTTAATAATCAAAACAAAGAACTTTTGCAAAATAAAAATAAAATTGAGGGGAAGTTGATTGATTTAATAGCAAAGGATTTTGCTTATGATTTAGCTATTCCTAATAATTATATAGAAAGTGAAGATAGTATTATTGCTTTAGAAATTGTTAATAATCTTGATAAAATTTTTAAAGAAGAATTTTATCAAATTTCTAAAGATTATGAGAGCGTGAATAAAAAAATCGAAGAAAAACAAACTCAAATAACAACTATAAAATCTAACTTAAAAAGCTATAAAGAACAAATTGATGAGCTTAAAAATCTTAGAAAAAAGCAAGAACAAGAAATAGCTAAGCAAAAAACTGATAAAGAAATTTATACAAGAAAACTTTCTAATTTGCAAGCTCAACAACAAGAATTAAGAAAAACTTTAAATAAATTAAAAATTATTAAAGAAAAAGAAGAAAAAATAGCACAAAAAAAAGATGAAAAACCTTCTAATAATATAAAACAAGTTGGCTCAAGTTATCAAACTAGTAGTGTAAAACGCTATAATGGCCCTAAAACTATAGCACCACTTGAGTCATATTCGGTAAAACAAAAATTTGGAAACTATGTTGATCCAATTTATAATATAAAAATTTATAATGAAAATGTGGTTTTAAAAAGCGATAGTGCTAATGCAGCTGTTAGAAATGTATTAGATGGTAAAGTTGTTTTTGCAAAAGCAACTCCTACATTAAAGCAGGTTGTTATTGTAGAAAATAAAGATGGTATACATACTATTTATGCGCATTTGGATAAAATAGCACCTGGAGTAAAAGTAGGAAGAAATATAAAAAAGGGTTATATAATAGGCAGGGTAGAGAGTGATTTAACTTTTGAAGTAACTCAAAAGAATTATCATATAAATCCTTTAGAAATGATTAGGTAAATTAGTTTTTTTTAATGCGAATTTTGATATAGTTTTATTTCAAAGGAGAATTTTAATGAACAATAAAAGAAAAAGAGTTTTGGTTAAATTTTCTGGAGAGGCTTTAGCTGGAGAAAATGGTTTTGGTATAGAAAATTCTATTTTAAAATATATTGCTTCTGAAATTAAAAGTTTAATTCAAGAAAATGTTGAAGTAGGTATTGTTATAGGTGGTGGTAATATCATTAGAGGTGTTTCTGCTGCAAGAGATGGGCTTATAAAAAGAACAAGTGGTGATCATATGGGTATGCTTGCTACTGTGATTAATTCTATAGCTATGCAAGAGGCTTTAGAAAGTGCTGGACTTGATGTAAGGGTTCAAAGTGCTATTCAGATGGAGGCATTTTGTGAAACTTATATTATGAGAAGAGCACATAGGCATTTAGAAAAAGGTCGTATAGTTATTTTTGCATGTGGCACGGGCAATCCTTATTTTACCACAGATACTGCTGCAACTTTAAGAGCGGTTGAAATTCAAGCAGATATGATCATTAAAGCTACTAAAGTAGATGGAATTTATGATAAAGATCCAAATAAATTTGATGATGCGATAATGCTAAATGAATTAGGATATGAAAGAGCCTTGCACGATAATATAAAAGTAATGGATGATACAGCTATTGCCCTAGCAAAAGATAATGCTTTACCTATAGTGGTTTGTAATATGTTTAAAGAAGGTAATTTATTGAAAATAATACAGGGTGATATGAGTTTATGCTCTGTTGTTAAAAATTAAAAATAAAAAGGAAAAAAATGAGAGTAGAACAAGTTGCTGCAAAAGCATTAAAAAAAATGAAAGATGATAGATATAAACTAGCTTTAGTTGTAGCTAAAAGAGCAGAAGAGCTTGCAAATGGTGCTGAAATTTTGGTAGATTTAGATAAGAGTAAATATAAATATACAGATATTGCATTGTATGAAATAGCAGAAGATAAAATAGTTTTAGAGGGATTTATTGAAGTTAATAAATGATGAGTTGTTGCTAGATAAGCTTGTTGAAGATGTAAAAAATTGTAAAGATTTACAAAAAGCTAGTGAAATACTTTTTTTTGTATTTCCTAAATCTGAACTTCTTGTAAAAGCCGTTGATTTTTGCATAAAAAAGCATGAAGGGCAGTTTAGAAAAAGTGGCGAACCTTATGCTGTTCATCCTATTTTGGTAGCTTCTTTTGTTGCTTTTTTAAGTCCTATTGAATCAATGGTTATAGCTGCTTTATTGCATGATGTTTTAGAAGATACTCAATGCAATGAAGATGAGCTAAATCAGTATTTTGGCGAAGAAGTTGTAAAATTAGTTTTAGGTTTAACTAAAATTGTAAGTATTAGAGAAGATCATTTAACGCGTTCAAATTCTAATGAAAAACTTGCCAAATCTGCTTTAACTTTTAGAAATATGCTTTTGGTTGGGGTAGAAGATGTTAGTGTTCTTGTTATTAAGCTTTGTGATAGATTGCACAATATGCTTACATTAAGCTATCTAAGAGAGGATAAACAAAAAAGAATTAGTGAAGAAACTTTAGTTGTTTATGCACCTATAGCTCATAGACTTGGAATTTCTAGTATAAAAAATTTACTTGAAGATTTAAGTTTTAAATTTTTACTTCCTGAAGAATATGCTCAAATTGATAATTACATTAATGCTAAAGATCAGCAAATTCAATTAGGCTTTAATGAATTTATATCAAAAATTGAAATGCTATTTTTAGAAAATGGATTTAGACAAGGTAGTTTTGTAATCCATAAAAGAATTAAACATAATTATTCTATTTATTTAAAGATGCAAAGAAAAGGTGTAGGGCTTGATGAAGTATTAGATCTTTTAGGTGTTAGAATTTTAGTTGAAAAAATTTATGATTGTTATTTAGCTTTAGGTATTTTGCATACTCATTTTAATCCTTTAATTTCAAGATTTAAAGATTATATTGCTTTGCCAAAACAAAATGGTTATCAAACTTTACATACTACGCTTTTTGATGCTAAAAATATCATTGAAGCACAAATTAGAACTTTTGATATGCATAAAACTGCCGAATTTGGTGTTGCTGCACATTGGAAATACAAAGAAGGAAATATAGCTACTCCGAATTTAGATTGGCTTACTGATATTTCTATGCATGGAAAGGATGGCAATGATGTTCAAGATTGTGATGCTATAGAACTTTATGAGTATGCTAAGGATAGTTTATATATTGAAGATATTGCAGTATATTCTCCAAAAGGAGAAATTTTTACTTTACCTCGTGGAGCAACAGCACTTGATTTTGCTTATGAAGTGCATACAAAAATAGGACTTCATGCAAAAGCAGCTTTTGTAAATCGCATAAGAGTTCCACTTTTAACTGTGCTTAAAAATGGAGATATAGTTAGTATTGAAACTGCGGAAGAGGAATTTTTTAGATGCTCTTGGATAGATAGTGTTAAAACGGGTAAGGCTAGGGCTAGTATTAGAGATTTTTGTAAGCAAAAGAAAAAAGAGCTTAATAATAAAATAGCCATAAATCTTCTTGCAACTGTTTTTAATAAAGATTTAAAAACTATAGAAGAATGGCTTGAAAAAGAAAATTTTAGTAAAAAACTTAGACAAATCGCTTTAGATTTTAACTATTTTAAAGATGTGATAATTAGTCTTAGAAAATATGTAAAACAAAATTATGCAAAATTTGAACAAAATGAGCAAAAATTTGAAAGTATAGTTATAGGTTCTAATCATAAAATTACTACTATTAATTTTGATTATTGTTGTAGACCTAAAAGAGGAGATGAAATCATTGCTTTTAGACATTCTACAAACGCAACAATTCATCATAAACTTTGTGAGCAAGCAATGAAAATGATAGAAAATAACAAAGAAATGGTTTTTGCTTTTTGGAATGATAGCTCGATAAAAAGTTACAAAATTATTGTTTCAATAGAAAATAAAAAAGGTTCTTTAGCAGATTTTTTAACTACTTTAGCTAAAATGCAAGTAAATGTATTAAGTATTAATTCAGCTGATTCAGAACCAGTTGTGGCAAATTATTTTGAAATTCAAATGGAATTACCAAATAATATAGATATAGATAATGTTAAAGAACGATTAAAGGCAAGATATAAAATTTTGGATTTTACATCTTTAAATGATGCATATAACAATCATTAAAAAAGGTTTTTTATGAATATTGATGAAATTATAAATGAAGTTAAAAGAGGCGTAGCTGAAATTATTGATGAAGAAAGATTGGTTTTTTTGATTAAAAAATATTACGAAAAAGGTGAAAATTTTTTTATAAAAGCTGGTTTTGATCCAACTGCTGCTGATTTACATTTAGGCCACACCGTTGTTTTAAGTAAAATGGCTATGCTTCAAAAACATGGAGCTATAGTGCAGTTTTTAATAGGTGATTTTACTGCTCAAATTGGAGATCCAACAGGAAAGAGTGTTACAAGAAAAAAACTTGATAAAGAAGAGGTTTTAAAGAATGCAAAAACTTACCAAGAACAGGTTTTTAAAATTTTAGATCCAAATAAAACTCAAATTCATTTTAATTCCAAATGGCTTAATGATTTGGGTGCTAGCGGTATAGTAGAGCTTACTTCAACTTTTAGTGTTGCTAGAATGCTTGAAAGAGATGATTTTACTAAGCGTTTTAAGGAGCAAAGTCCTATATCAATTTGTGAGTTTTTATATCCACTTTTGCAAGGTTATGATAGTGTTGCTTTAAAAAGTGATATAGAAATGGGTGGAACGGATCAAAAATTTAATCTTTTAATGGGAAGACATTTACAAAGAATATATAATTGCCAAAAAGAGCAAGCTGTTGTAATGATGCCATTGCTTGAAGGACTTGATGGTGTAAATAAAATGAGCAAAAGTTTAGGTAATTATATAGGTGTAACAGAAAATGCAAATGATATGTATGCAAAAGTTTTAAGCATAAGCGATGAGTTGATGTTTAGATATTATGAGCTTTTAAGTGAAAAAAGTTTAGCTGAAATTCTAAAAATAAAAGAAGATGTTGCAAGTGGTTCTTTGCACCCTAAAAAAGCTAAAGAAAATTTGGCTTTAGAAATAGTAAGTCGTTTTCATTCTAAAGAGTGCGCGTTAAAAGCTAAGGAAGAATTTGATAAAATTCATAGTGCAAAAGAGCTTCCTAGTGATATGCCAAGCTTTATTTTAGAGGGTGGTATTTGGATTGCAAAAGCTATGGTAGAGTGTAAAATGGAAAACTCCACTTCAGCGGCAAGAAGATTGATTAAATCAAATGCAGTGAGTATTAATGGAGAAAAAGTTCAAGATGAGCAGTTTCAACTAGAAAGCGGAGAATATGTTTTACAAGTTGGAAAAAGAAAATTTGCAAAATTAAAGGTGATATAATGAGTTTTAAAGCTTTAAAAATTGGAAAGCATGAAATAAAATATCCTATATTTCAAGGTGGTATGGGGCTTGGTATTAGTTGGGATAAATTAGCATCAGCAGTTTCTTTAAATGGTGGTTTAGGTATTATATCTTCTGTGGGTACTGGGTATTATGAAAATAGAACTCATATAGACAAAGAATTTAATGCAAAGCCTTATGGTAGCGATAATTTTTATTCTAAAGCTGGTTTGAAAGCTTTGATAGACAATGCTAGAAAGGTTTGTAAAGATGCACCTTTGGGCTGTAATATTTTATGTGCAAGTAACAATTATGCACAAATTGCACGCAATGCTTGTGAAGTAGGTTTTAATATAATAGTATCAGGTGCAGGACTTCCTACAAATTTGCCTGAATTTACTCAAGATTATCCTGATGTAGCTTTAGTGCCTATAGTATCTTCAGCTAAGGCTTTGAAAATTATTTGTAAAAGATGGCAAAGTAGATACAATCGCTTGCCTGATGCAGTAGTTGTTGAAGGTCCAAAGAGTGGAGGACATCAAGGTTTTACTTATGAGCAGTGTTTAATGCAAGAGTATCAGCTAGAAAATGTAGTTCCACAAGTTGCACAAGAAATTAAAAATTGGGGTGATATTCCTTTGATCGCAGCAGGTGGAATTTGGGATAAACAAGACATTGAAAAAATGATTTCTTTAGGTGCAAATGGAGTTCAAATGGGGACTCGTTTTATAGGAACTTTTGAATGCGATGCAAGTGAAGATTTTAAACAAGTATTACTTGATTGTAAAAAAGAAGATATAGAACTTTTAAAATCTCCTGTAGGATATCCTGCAAGAGGAGTAAGAACTAATCTTTTAAATTTAGTAGATAAAAGAATGGGGCCAAAAATTTCTTGTGTTAGCAACTGCGTTGCACCATGTGGAAGAGGTAAAGAAGCTACTAAAGTAGGTTATTGTATAGCTGATAGATTATACGATGCATGGAGCGGAAAAAAAGATACGGGATTATTTTTTACTGGAGCTAATGGATATAAACTTGATAAACTTATTAGCGTTGAAGAATTAATGAAAAAATTAGTTAATGGTGAAGATGCTTAGAATAATTTTTATCTTATTATTTTTTCATTATAGTATTTTTGCTAATGCTGAGATTAAAAAATTTGATCAAATTTTTTTAAGTTCTTCATCTGAAATAAAATTGCAATTACACCAGCAATTAAAATCTTTGTATATACAAAGTGTTATTAGTGATAATCAAGATGATAAAAAAGAAATTTTAAAAAGATTGATTATTAGCTCTAATTCTTTAGGGTTTGATGATAAAGCATATATAGAAGAATTAAAAGATGAAGGTGTTAAAGATGAGGAAATTAAAAGATTAAAAAATGCACTTAATGTAATTCAAGATCAAAAAATCAAAAAGATAGGAACTAAACAGGAAAATATTAGTAAAAAAGAAGATAGTAAAAAAGAAGATAGTAAAAAAGAAGAGCTCGCGATTTTAGCTGTTGAAAAAAAAATAAATGGTGTTTTGCTTAATTTAAATGGCAATATTGAACAAAAAGATATAAAAAACTTTACATTAAAAGGGGATAATTTTCGTTATGTTGCAGATTTTAGCGGAATTTTAAAAGGTGCTAAACAAAATTTTGAATTTAAAGATTTTGACATTATTGTTTCTCAGTTTAATCCTGCTACTATAAGAATAGTTTTAACATCTAAAAAAGAGTTAAAAGTTAAAATAGAATTAAAAGAAAAAATACTTTTTATGGGAATAGATGAAAATAAAAAAATAGAAGCAAAACCTAATTTAGAAAAAAACAAAAAAGTATCTACTACTAAGAAAAAAGAAGAACCTTTGTATATTTTAAAATCTTTAAAAGAAAAAAATGGAATTAGTGTTAAATTAGATAATGAACTTGATTATGAAGATATAAAAATTAACTCTTTTAAAGATGGAAAAACATATAGATCTATTGTGAGTTTTAAGGCTATTTTAGAAGGGGATAGAAAAAAATATGATATAAATAAAAATCAATCTATTACCTTAGTTCAGTATGATAAGACGACAGTAAGAATAGTCTTAAGTTCTTTAAATGATTTTAAAGTAAATATCGATTTAGATGATGATGATTTGTTTGTAGGTTTTGAAAAAAAAGCTTCTAGTAAAACTTCTGTAAAAAAAATTACGAGTAAAAAGCAAGGTAAAGTTATAGTTATTGATCCTGGACATGGTGGTAAGGATCCTGGAACTTTAGGAGATAAAGGTGTTAGAGAAAAAGATGTGGTTTTGAGTGTGGCATTAAAATTAGGAAATGAATTAAAAAAAAGAGGATATAAGATATATTATACAAGAAGTACAGATAAATTTATAAATCTTAGAGATAGAACTTCTATGGCAAATGAAAAAATGGCAGATTTGTTTATTTCAATCCATGCAAATGCCGCTCCAAATAAACAAAGAGCAAAAACTTTACAAGGGATAGAAACTTTCTTTTTGTCTCCTGCAAGAAGTGAAAGAAGCAAAAAGGCTGCTGAGTTAGAAAATCAATCAGATTTTGAGGAAATGAATTATTTCTCCAAACAAACATTTTTAAATTTCTTAAATCGTGAAAAAATAGTTGCTTCTAATAAATTAGCTATTGATGTGCAAAAAAAAATCTTAAGCAATGTGAGAAAAAAATATAAAGTTGTTGATGGTGGTGTTAGAGAAGCGCCTTTTTGGGTGTTAGTAGGAGCTCAAATGCCTGCTATTTTAATAGAAACAGGTTATATTAGTCATCCTAGCGAAAGATCAAGACTTACAAATAAAAATTTTCAAGAATTGCTAGCTATTGGTATAGCAAATGGCATAGAAAGTTATTTTTACAAAAATCAATGAAAAAAGCTAATATTATCATAAAAGATAACGCTCCATATTCTTTAGACTTTGAAGATTATTATTTCAATTCTAATGATGGATTAAACGAAAGTAAATTTATTTATACTAATGCTTTTGAATTTAGTAATTCTCAAAATATTATTGCAGAACTTGGTTTTGGTATAGGTTTAAATTTTTTTCTCACTTTAAAGCGTTTTTTGATTGAAAAAAAAGAAAATCAAAGGCTTTTTTATATTAGTTTTGAAAATTTTTATATTGAAAAAGAAACATTAAGAGAAATTTATAAAAAACTTAATTTTTATGATGAATTTAAAGATATTTTAGAATATTTTTTACAATTTTATCCACCTTGTAAAGATGGGGTTTATAGATTTTATTTTCAAAATTGTTTTTTAGATTTAGTTTTTGGAGAAGCTAAAGAGAAATTATCTAATTTAAGTTTTCAAGCTAATGTTTGGTATTTAGATGGTTTTGCACCTTCTAAAAATAGTGATATGTTTGATAAGGATATTATAAAATTAGTAGCTAAAAATTCAAGTGTAAATGCAAATGTTTTAACTTTTTCTGCTGCTAGTTCACTTAAAAATGCATTGTGTGAGAATAATTTTAATGTTAAGAAGGTCAAAGGTTATAAAAAAAGAGAAATGCTTCAGGCTAATTTTAAGGGTTTGAAAGAAGAAAAATATGATACTTTGGCTTATTTTAACACACCTTCTTTGAATAAAAAAATTAAAAAAATAGCTATTATAGGGGCTGGTATATCAGGAGCTAGTTTAGCTTATGAGCTTTCTTTAAGATCTTGTGAAGTTGATATTTTTGAAAAGGAAAATACATTAGCTCAAGGAGCATCTGGTAATATTAATGGTATCTTAAGTTCTTTAATCTTAAAACCTAATGTTTTATTGGGAGAATTTTCTCAGTATGCGTTTTTAGAAGCTAGTAGGTTTTACAGACAAATTTTAAAACTTACTCCTGAAGGTGTTTATGAATTTGCGTATAATCAATTAATGCAAGATCGTTTTGCAAGCCAAAAAAATAATGTTTTATTTGAAATAGATGGCAATAAGGCTTTCTTAAAAGATGGTTTTTGCATTAAACCACAAGAGGTTGTAAAAACGCTTTTGGAAAAAAGTCAGGCAAAAATATTTTTTGAACATGATTTTAAAGGATATTCTTATATAAATGAAAAATTTATTTTAGATTTTAATAATCAGATATCTTTGCAAGATTACGATGTTTTGATTTTTGCTCAAGGTGCTAATGTAAAAAACTTTTTATCTTATAAATATATGAATTTAAGTAGCGTTAGAGGGCAATGTACTCATGTAAAACCTTTTTTGGATAATTTACATGCCTTTTCTTCTAAAGGCTATATTTGCCCTATAAATAAAGAAGCAAATTTGCAACTTATTGGTGCAAGTTATGATAGATTGAGTCAAGAATGCAAATTATCAAGAAGCGATGATTTGCAAAATATTGAAAACATAAAGGAATTTTTACAAAATCAAAATTTAGAAATTATCGGAGGCAAGGTTGGTTTTAGATCCTACTCAAGTGATAGATTTGCTATCGTAGGGCAAGCTTATGATGAGGATTTTTATTTAGAAAATTACAAAGCTCTTTTATGGCATAAAAATAAAAATCAAAAAAAATTAGAATCTTTCAAGCCATTATATTTTTCAATAGCACATGGCTCAAGAGCTTTTGCTAGTGCTATAGTATCTGCTAGAATTATTTCTTCTTTGATTTTTGATGAGCCTAGGATTGAAAAACATTTTATACATGCTTTGCACCCTGCTAGATTTTTAATTCGTAAGTTAAGAAAGGGTTTGATTTAAAACATCTGTTAATGATAAGATATTATATTACTTATAAATTAGAATTAATGGTGTGTAATGAGAATCTTTTATTTGGTTTTATTTTTATTTAGTCAAAGTTTTTCTTCTAGTTTAGAAGAGAGTTTAAATGTAGATACTAACATCACGCTTGATACAAATAAAGAAAAAGTTTCAAAACAAGTTTTATTTAAAAAACCAGAAGAATATCATGCTCAAAATATAGATTTTAACACTTTTGCATCAAATTCTTTAGGAAAACTTTTAAATTTAAGCTCTCATGATAAAACAGAATCGAATATAGATTTTAATGCTTTAAATATTAATATTAAAAATATTAATTCTTTGTTAGATTATGAAAATTCTTCTTTGCTTTTAGAAAAACAAGCAAAAATAGGTGAATTAGAGCAAGCATATTCTATAGGACTTATTAATCGTTATGAATTTGATAATTTAAAATTTGGTTTTAATTTTTTTAACGATCAATATAAAGAAACATATGCTAAAAAAAGTTTTGGAACAGAGTTGCAATTTAGTAGTTTATTTAAGGCTTATGCAAATTATTATGATATTAAGGAAAATGATGCTGATGATAGTACTGAAGTGGGTATTATGTTTGATTTACCATATTTTCGTGTTTTGAATATAAATACAAATATTAAAGAAACTCAAAAGCAATATAATATTACTTATTCTCCATTTTCAATTTTAGACTTATCGTTAAACTATCAAGATGAAAAAATATCAAAAGATCAAACTGCTATGTGGGTTAAATTTAAGCTTAGTTATGAACAAAATCTTATAAAACAAATCTACAATGGATGGTATCAACCAAATCATATTAATCAATTTGATAGATATGATTTTGCAACTAGAAATTACTAATTACTCATAAAACGGGTTATATCATTATAAGTAACAAATATCATTAAGGTTAAAAGTAGAGCCATTCCAAAATAACTAAGATACTCAAAACATATTCTTGGGACTTCTTTTTTAAAAATTAACTCATAAAAATTAAAGAGTATATGTCCTCCATCTAAAGCAGGAATAGGTAGTAAATTTAAAACACCAAGATTGATAGAAATTAAAGCTGTGATTAAAAATAAAACTACTATGCTAGTATTTGCTGCCTTGGAGGTTATATCTACCATAGTGATAATTCCACCCATATTTTTAGCGTCTAATTCTCCGCTTATGATTTTAGCTAATCCTTTAAAAATCAACATAGAAGCTTCTAGGCTTTCTTCATAAGCATATTTTATACTACTAAAACCTTGATGATAAATAGTTACAAATTCATTTTTAGGAGCTATACCAATAAGTGGTTTTTGCACTTTTTGATAAAATTCATTATAACCTTGATCAATTTGTGGGGTAAGGGTGATATCGATAATTTGCCCATTTCTTTCTATTTTTAATAAAGTAGGTTTGATATGAACTAGTTTGCTAATTTCTTCAAAATTTTGAATTTTTATTCCATCAATGGCTAAAATTTTATCTCCAATTTGTAAATTTGCTTTAGCAGCTGCTGAATTAGGAGCTATATTTCCTATGATAGGAGCTATTTTTTGAATACCTAAAAAACCTATGGCTATATAGAGCAAAAAAGCTAAGAAAAAATTAAAAAATGGCCCTGCAAAAAGTATATAAATTTTAGCTAAAGGTGTTAAGCTATTATAGCTATTAGGATCATAGTTTTTTTCGCTTGGATTTAAGTCATCTTGTCCTTTGAGCTTAACATACCCACCAAAAGGTAAAGCTGATAAACGATATTCTGTATTTTTGTATTGTCTTTTAAAAATTGCTTTTCCAAAACCTATGCTAAAAATTTCTACATCTACTTTCATATGCTTTGCAGCCAAAAAATGTCCCAACTCGTGAAAGAAAATTAAAAAAGATATTACTAAAAGTGTTATTAAAAAACTAAAAGAATAAAATTTAAATCCTATGGCTAAAATGATAAATAAAAAAATATATGATTTCAATGTTAAACCTTTTTTAGGTGATTTACATAAGCTAAAATATATTCAAAAGCAGAATATAAAGTTAGTATTAAAGCAATGAATAATAAAACATTAGCAAATGGCCATTGCATAATTAAAAATATAATAGCTATCATTTGAAATGTCGTTTTTATTTTTCCCGCAAAAGAAGCACTGACATCAATCTTTTCACTAACCATAACAACTCTAAAACCAGTGATAAAAAATTCTCTTACTAAAATGATGTAAATTATCCAAGGATCAGCTCTTTGGGTTAATAATAAACCCAAAAAAGCAGCCAAAACAAGCATTTTATCAGCTAGTGGATCGATGATAGCCCCAAGCTTTGTTGTTTGATTCCAAGTTCTTGCGATATAACCATCAAAAAAATCTGTTAAAGCAGCTATGCCAAATACAACACAAGCAAAGTAATTTACCCAGCTAGGATGGATATTTTCAAAATCATTGATTAATAAAAAAAATAAAAGCGGGGCTAATAGTATTCTTATAAAAGCTAAGATATTGGGTAAATTCATTATTGTTTGAAATTTCCTTATATTAAAATACCCCAAAAAAATGGGGTTAAAATTATTTAAAAGTAGTTCCACCATCTACAATTAAAGTGTGGCCTGTGATCCAATTTGCCTTATTTGAACATAAAAATAAACAAGCTCCAGCTAAATCCTGAGGCTCTCCAATACGATTTAACGGACTAAGATTAATAGTTGCATTTTTAACTTCTTCGTAGTTTGTGAAAGCTTTAAGTGCGTCGGTATCAATCGGCCCACCACTTACCACATTAACGCGTATATTTTTAGAACCAAGTTCAGTAGCTGCATAGCGTGCCATAGCCTCTACTGCGGCTTTAGCTGTGCCATGTCCTGCATAATTTTCAATGTGAACTAAATTTCCAGTCGATGATATAGAAATTATACTACCACCACCAGCTTTTTCCATTCTTTTTGCTGCTTCTTGTGCTCCTACTACAAAAGCATTTACGGTTGCTGTAAAAATATTATTTATTCCACGAGGTTTTAATTTCATAAATTTAGTATATCCACCTACAACAGCACGACCTGAGATAATAGCATTAGAGATGAAAAAATCTATTCTGTCAAAATCTTGATCAATTTTTTCAAATAATTCTTTATAAGTTTCTGGTTCAAGTATGTTAAATTCATAAGCTTTTGCTTTAATTTTATAGTTATTTTCTAAATCCTTTACCATATCCTCAGCAATTTGTGCATTAGAATTATAAGTAAAAGCTATATTAGCTCCTGCTTTTGCAAACTCATATACTATAGCTTTTCCAATTCCTCTTGTTCCACCGCTAATAACTAAAGTTTTGTTTTGAAAAAAAGTATCCATTAAAATCCTTTGATATTATAATTTTTCATAATTGTTTCTATTTTTGCTAAATTACAATCGCTAGGTTTACAAAGTGGTAAACGATACTCTAAAGTAGGGGTTAAACCTGCAATAAACATCGCCGCTTTAATAGGTATAGGATTGCTTTCGCAAAATAAAATTTTATTAATATTATACAACTCATCGTTAATTTTTTTTGCTTCAATGTATTTTTCTTCTAAAGCTAAATGAGTTAATTTTGAAATCATATCAGGAAGTAAATTTGAAGTAACTGAAATGACTCCTTTGCCACCATTTGAAAGTATAGGATAATTAATAGCATCTTCTCCGCTTAAAAGCATCATTCTAGGCTCATGTGCCAATAAATCAACACATTTATCAATGCTCCCGCTAGCTTCTTTAACCCCATAAATATTTTCACAATCTCTAAACAACCTTATAATGGTATCAGTTTGAAGTTCGCATCCTGTTCTTCCTGGGACATTATATAAAAGAACAGGTATATCAATACTTTTTGCTATTTCTTTATAGTGAAGATACAAACCCTCTTGAGTTGGTTTATTATAGTATGGAGTTACGCTTAAAATACCATCAGCACCATGTTCTTGGGCAAATTTAGCTAAGCTTACAGCTTCGTGCGTAGCATTGCTTCCTGCTCCTGCTAAAACTTTACAATCACTTCCTTTACAAGCATCTAAAGCTATTTCTATGCAAATTCTATGCTCTTCATGTGTCAAAGTAGCACTTTCTCCGGTGGTTCCAACAGGAACAACTGCATCAATTCCATTTGCAATTTGTCTTTTTATAAGTTTGTGATAAGTTTGCTCATCTAATTTTCCATTTTTAAATGGAGTTATTAAAGCTGTCATTGCACCTATAATAATTTTATTGTTCATCTTCACTCCTTCTTAAAATGATAGTAGTGGATTTGTTTTCATGAAAATATTTTTTAGCACAAGTAATCAAATCTTTTTTGCTTAATGCATTTATGTTTTTTTCATAATCAAGCAAAGGTTTTAAATCTCCTTTTGCAAGATAAGAGCCATAGATGTTTGAAACACTACTTGCATTGTTTAAAGAAAATATAAAATCACTTTTTACAGAATTTTTAATTTTTGTTAAAATTTTATCATCAAATTGACCATTTTTGATATTTTCTAAAATCTTTAAGAGTTCTTTTTCAACATCTTCTGCTTTAATATTTTCATTGCATACGCAAATAAATATAAATAAATTCTCATCTATATTTTCACTCGCATAAGCATAAAATTCGTTGATTAATTCTAATTTATCAATTAAAATTTCACTTATTAAAGAACTTTTTCCATTACCTAAAAGTTCGCTCAATGCACAAAGTTTTGGCATATCTTCATGATTAAATGCTGGAATTTTATATGCAAGTGCTAGTAATTGCGTGTCACTTTCTTTATGCAAGATTACGCGTTTGGCACCATCTTGCTCAGGTTCTTTTTCATGAACTATAGGAATTTCTTTGGTATTTTTTATATCTTGAAAGTGTTTTTTAGCTAAAGTAAAAACTTCATTTTCATTTATATCTCCACTAACCAATAATATAGCATTTTTTGGTTGATAAAAAGTTTGATGAAATTCTTGTATATCCTCTATTTTCCAATTTTGTATATCTTTAAAAAATCCTATCGGGGTCCAATGGTATGGATGATGTAAAAAGGCATGATTGTATAATCTAAAATACAAATAACCCAAAGGATTATTATCAGTTCTCCAACGCCTTTCTTCTAAAACAACATTTCTTTCAGGTTGAAACTCATCATCTTTTAAATTTAAATTACGCATTAATTCAGCAAAAAGCCATAAAGATTTATCTAAATTTTCACTAGAACATTTTATAAAATAATGCGTATAGTCAAAGCCAGTGCTTGCATTATCTACCCCACCAAAACCTTTAACTATTTTATCAAATTCACCTGCTTTTAAATTTTTTGTACTTTTAAAATTTAAATGTTCAAGCATATGGGCTATGCCGCTTTTTCCCATTTTTTCATTTCTTGAGCCAACTTTATAAAATATATCTACACTTATAACTCCGCTTTTTTTGTTAACAGGTAAAGTGTAAATTTCAAGTTTATTTTCAAGGGTGATTTTTTGATAATTAATCATTTAAAATTTACTCCTATAGCTTGACTAATATGATTAAACCCATCTTGTTTTAAAAGCTCGATTAAACCTTGGTTGATGTTTTTAACAATACTTGGTCCTTTAAAAATCATAGCTGTATAAATTTGTATTAAACTTGCTCCATTTTTAATACGCTCATAAGCAAGCTGGGCACTATCTATACCGCCACTTGCTATTAAAATAGTATCTTTATAAATTTCTTTAGCCACTTCTTTAAAAAATGTTGCACTTTTTTGAGTGATTAATCTACCACTAATTCCACCAAAGGTTCTTGCATTATCAATTAAAGAATAATCTATGCTAGTATTTGCCATGATAATACCATCAGCTTTTGCTTTAATTGCACTTTTACAAAGCAAAATAGCATTATCTATACTCATATCTGGTGCAATTTTTAAAATTATAGGTTTATCAGTAATTTCTTTTGCTTTTTGAAAAAGCAGTGTAATAAATTCTTCACTTTGAAGATCTCTTAAATTTTTGGTATTTGGAGAGGATATATTAATAACAAATAAATCACATAAGTTTTTAAATTCATTTAGTAAGATAATATAATCATTTATAGCCTCTTCATTTGGTGTGATTTTATTTTTGCCTATATTTGCTATCAAAGGTATGCTAAAAGGGTATATTTTTCTTAATTCTTTTGCAATTGCATCTTTACCTTTGTTGTTAAAACCCATCGCATTTTGAATGCTTTCTTGTTCAACAAGTCTAAAAAGTCTAGGCTTTTCATTTCCACTTTGAGGTTTAGGGGTAAAAGTTCCATATTCTAAAAAACCAAAACCTAAAGCACTTAATGGTCTTATCATAGTTGCGTTTTTATCAAAACCACCTGCTAAACCCACTGGATTATAAAATTTAAGATTAAAAATTTCTTGATTTAAAGTTTCATCATTGATGATGTAATTTTTTGCAAAAAAACTTAGTCCACCTGGGAAGATGCAATCTAACGAACGCATTCCAAATTCCACTAAAGCATGAGCATTTTCAGGTTCAAGCTTATAAAGCAAAGGTTTTATATCATCATAAGTCATATTATTTCCTTACATATCTTACAAAATATAGTATTTTACTAAAAAAATAATAATTTTTAGTTTTCATTTTCCTTTATTTTGTCAGTTTTTTGTGCTTTTTGTTTTAATTTTTGATAAATTTCACAATGTTGCATTAAATACTCATCATTTCCTATAGAAGCGATTTTGCCTTTGCTAAGCACTGCGATTTTATCCGCATTTTCTATGGTGCTAAGTCTATGAGCAATGATAAGAATTAAACGATCTTTTTTTAAGTTTTCTATTGTATTTACAATGGCTTTTTCACTTTCATTATCAAGTGCTGAAGTTGCTTCATCAAAAATTAAAATTTGAGGATTTTTATACAAAGCTCTTGCTATAGCAATGCGTTGTTTTTGTCCGCCTGAGAGATTTTTTCCATGTTCTTTTAATTCAGTATGTATGCCACCAAGTTCTTGAACAAAATCATAAGCATTAGCTTGCTTTAAAACCTCTATAACGCGTGTTTCATCATACTCTTTAGCATAAGCAATATTTTGAGCTATAGTGTCATTAAATATATAAATATTTTGCGTTACTAAAGATATGTTCTCTCTTAAACTCATAATGTCAAAAGAGCTAATATCTTTTTGATTGATTAAAATTTCACCACTATCTTTTTCAAAAAAATACATCAAAAGATTGATTATAGAAGATTTTCCTCCACCACTTGAACCAACTAAAGCTAAAATTTCTCCTTTATTAAAAGAAAAACTTACATCTTTTAGTACCATTTTATCTTTTTGATAGCTTAAAGAGACATTTTTAAAATGAATATTTTGGATATTTTCTGTAAGTTTTTCATTACCACCTTTAATTTGTGGTTCTAAATCAGTTAGATAAAAAGTTCTCTCACTCGCTGCTACTGCATTTTGTAATCTTGTATAAAGCGAAGAAAGTCTTTTAATAGGAGTATAAGCCATAAATAAAGCTGTGGTAAAACTAAAAAATGAACCAATGCTTAAACTTCCATCAATTACTTCTTTTCCACCTACTATAATCACTATAGCAAAGCCAATTGAACCCATAGATTCCATCAAAGGACTACTTAAAGCTTCGATTCTAATGCCTTTTAAAGAAAGTTTACAAACTTCGCTATTAGTTTGGCTAAATTTTTGCATTTCATTTTTGCTTGCATTAGAAGCTTTAATAAGTTCTATATTAGAAAAAATTTCACTCAATCTTGAAGTAAGATCAGAATTTTTTTCTTGGGTATTGCGTCCTATTTTTTTGATTTTTTTAGCAAAAATAGCAAGAGGATAAATTGCTAAAGGTAAAATCACCAAAGCAAAAAAAGCAAGTTTTGGACTTTGATAAATTACCACACTTAAAAGCCCAATTGCTGTTAAACTTTCTCTTAAAATTTCAGGTATTATAGTTGAAACTATATTTTGTAAAGCTCCTATATCAGAAGTGCACCTGCTGATTAATTCTCCGCTTCTGTATTTATGAAAAAAACTCATATCTAAGCGTAAAAGATTACCAAGAACTAATTCTCTTAATCTTCTTAAAATGTCTGTTCCAACATAAGATATATAATAAACTTGCATATAAGCACCAAGATTTTTTAAAGCATAGATTAAAACAACAAGAAAAGGCATATAATAAAGCAATTGAGCATTCTTTTCTATAAAAATTTTATTTAAAATAGGCTCTATAATATAAGCACTAGCCGCTGTTCCACCGCTAGTTAAAAGCATACCAATGATAGCTAAAACAAAATAAAACCAATAATCTTTATAATAAGGCTTAAAGCGAATAAAAACCTCTTTAAGCTTCATTTCTTTGTAATTTTTATCCATTTTTCTCCCATACTACACCATTTGGTGTATCCATTAAAAGAATATTCTCTTTAGCTAAATCATCACGAATTTGATCTGCTAAGGCATAGTTTTTTTCTTGTTTTGCCTTGTTGCGTAGAGTGATTTTTTCTTCTATTTCTTGACATTTTTCTTTGCTAATGCCAAATTGAAAATACTTTATAGTATCTATAAAACCTATACCAAAAATAAAAGCAAGTTCTTTTAAAGTTTTTTCTAGTTTAGCTTTATAAGCTTTATCTTTTGAATTTTGATCTAAGTAAATATTGCTTTCATTGATAAACTCATCAAGTAAAGCCAAGGCTTTAGAAATGTTTAAATCATCATTTAAAACTTCTAAGATATTTTTAGCAATTTCACTTTCTATAGATGATTTTTCATCTATAAAGACATTTAAATTTAAGCGTTTTTTTAAGCGGTAAAATTTATCAAGCCTTTTTTTAGCAGCTTGTAAATCTTTTAAAGCATAGTTAAAATGTGCTCTATAATGCACACTTAAAAGATAAAATCTTAAAACTTCACCACTAAAAAGTTTTAAAGAATCTTTTAGAAAAAAGCTATTTCCCAAGCTCTTGCTCATTTTTTCACCATTAATTTGCACAAAGCCATTGTGTAGCCAAAAATTAGCCAGCTCATGATTATTTTTACAACGACATTGACAAGCTTCGTTTTCATGATGAGGAAAAAGTAAGTCTATACCTCCTGCATGAATATCAAGTTTGTCTTTAAAAATACTCTCTATCATCACAACGCATTCTGTATGCCAACCAGGTCTTCCTTTACCAAAGCTTGCAGGATAAAATTTTTCATCAAATTTCCATAAAACAAAATCACTATCATTTTTTTTAGTTACACTTTCTTCTAAGCGTGATTGATTATCTTCTAAATTTCTTTTAGAGATATAAAAGTATTTTTCATCTTTGCTAGTATCAAAGTAAATTCCATCTTCAAGTTTATAGGCTAGGTTTAATTCTAAAAGCTTTTCTATATAAGTAATCATTTGCTCAATATAAGCTGTAGCCTTTGGTTTAAAGTCAGGTTCTAAGATATTAAGTGCTTGCATATCCTCTTCATATCTTTTAATATAAAAATTTGTGATTTCCTCTAAGCTTTTACCACTTTCTTGTATTTTTTTTAAGATTTTATCATCAATATCAGTGTAATTTCTAGCGAAAATCACTTCATAATCACTTGCTAGTAAAACTCTTCTTAGAAGATCAAAACACACACTGCTTCTTGCATGTCCTAAGTGTGCATCATCATACACAGTAGGCCCACATAAATAAATATTTGCTTTTTTTGCATCATGTGGGATAAATTCACATTTTTTCTTTAAAACACTATCAAAAAAAACCATATTAAAATAAACCTTTAAAAAAATGATAAACTTCGATTAAAAATTGTATTAAAATATCTTTAAT
Organism: Campylobacter peloridis LMG 23910; assembly: GCF_000816785.1. Lineage (NCBI taxonomy): Bacteria > Pseudomonadati > Campylobacterota > Epsilonproteobacteria > Campylobacterales > Campylobacteraceae > Campylobacter > Campylobacter peloridis. The sequence continues at coordinate 714,011 of NZ_CP007766.1, forward strand.
TTCAAATAAGCCTAAAGCAAATAAACTTAAAAACACTATGCTAATAAGCCAAAATTTAACCCTAAAAATACCCCAAAGGTTTTTAAAGCCAAATTCTTTTATATTAGCATACAATAAATAAAAAGCACTTATAGAAGAGGCTAAAGCTATACCTAAACTTTTATAAGCTTCATTTTCGATAAGTAAAATAATCACTATGCTAAAAAATGCTGATATAAAAAGTGTTTTAAAAGCGATTATAGCAGCTATTTTTTGTTTAAATTTAGCATAAAGCCATAAAGAAAAAAGCTTTTGCAAACCAAAAGGTAAAAGTCCCAAAAGATAAGCTTGTAATAAAAATGCGGTGATTTTGGTATCATCTTGATTAAAATTTCCTCTTTGAAATAAAAACTCTACAATCTCTTTAGCTAGGATAATTCCCACTATACTAGCTAAAATTAAAAGCACACTTAAATACTCAAAAGCTTTTTGCATAAAAGCTAAAGCTTTTTGTTCTTCATTTGCTTTTAAATGCCTTAATATTTTTGGAAAGCTTACTTGGCTTAGAGCTATTGCAAAAAGTGCTAAAGGAAGCTGAAAAACTCTATTAGAATAATACAAATACGAAATACTTCCAGCCATTAAAAAACTAGCTATAGTAGTATCTAATAAAGAGCTAATTTGATTTGCTGAAGAGCCTAAAAGTCCATGAGTAAAAGTAGAGTGAAATTTATCTAAACTAGTCTTTGTCTTTTTAAGTTTTATACTTAAATATATACTTTTTAAAATTCTAGTATTTTTTAAAGCAAAAATATGCCATATAAGTTGAGCTAAACCACTTAAAATGGTTGCATACGAAAAATAATACAAAGCCTCTAAAGGCTCATCTTGACTGACAAAAAACCCCGCAATCACAACAAAAAGATTAAAAAATGAAGCAGAAAAAGAAGTAATGAAAAAATTTTGCTTATAGTTTAATAAAGAGCCTAAAAAAGTTACTAAAAAGATGAAAAATAAATACCAAAAATTAATAGAAACTAAGGGTGCGGCTAAAATAATCGTTTCTTTGTTAAAACCAAAGGCAAAAATCTTTGTAAAAAATTCAGCAAAAAAACTCACCAAAATACAGGTTAAAAAAACAATAATACTAAATTGCAATAAAACTTTTATACAAAAAGCACCTTTTTTACTAGCTTTTAAAAAACTTGGCAAAAAAGCTTGTCCAAAAGCTCCTTCTGCAAAAATTCTTCTAAAAAAAGCAGGCATTTTCAAAGCCACAAAGAAAATGTCACTATAAATTCCAGCCCCTAAGTATAAAGCTAAAACAATATCTCTTAAAACACCCATTATTCTAGAAAATAATATTCCTAAAGCATTGATGATGAAATTTTTAAAAACAATATTTTTTCTCATTAATTTTCATTCTTTTGGTATTATCTTATATAATGTAAAATTTTATTAGATCTAATTTTAACTAAATTTTGATTTTATTTTTGATAAAATAAAAATTTTAATGTATAAAAAATTCAAAGAAAGCTTGGTGATGGAAGATAAAACAATTATTTATACAAAAGATCCCTACAAAGAGCTTTTAGCGTTTGCTTCAAAAAATAAATACAATATCAATGAAGTAGATTTTAAATTATTAAGTTTTAGCACCTCTTATGCCTTTGCAAATAAAGAGTGGATTAAGGCAAATGAAAAAGAATTAAAAATTTTTGAAGATAATGAGCAGTTTTTATCGCATGATTTGAACATAGAGCAAGAGTATAAAATAGAAATTTATCATAATAAACACAAACATCAAGATTTTACTATAGAATTAAAATTAGATGAATTTGCTACTATTTTAAAGGCTGTAGTAAAGGCAAATGGCGAAGTTGCATATCATGATAAATTAGTTTTGGATATATTTGAAACTATTTACAAAGCTATGATTAAAGATAAATTTTTACTTGGTTTTAGAAGTTTTGATTTTAAAAAGCAAGTTATTGACTTTAATACCCTTATAAAAGAAAAGCAAAAATTTGATTTTGAGATTGAATTTGAAGTTAGCAGGGGAATTTTGCCACAAGATCCAACTAATGAAGAAATTAAATATCATTACTTAGAAAAATTAAAAAAGCATAATGATGTAATGAATAGAAACTATGTTGCACCTATAGGAAAAGATGAATTAGCCATAGAAAGAATCAAACCTAAAGAAGGAAAAGATGGTAAAGATTTAAGATTTAAAATTTTAAAATCTTTACCACCAAAACTTAATAAAGAAAAAATTTTGTGCTCAAATGATTTTGAAGTGAAAGAAGATGATGATAGTATCAAATATATAGCAAAAAAAGATGGGTTTATTATACAAAAAAAATCTACTTATGAAATTGAAAATTATTTAGAATTTAATAAAGTTGATTTTAAGAGCACAGGTTCTATTTGGGCTGGGATAGATAAGCAAGTTACTTTGATTGTAAAAAATAACAACAGCCTAGAAGATGCAATTGGACCAAGAATTACTATAGAAGCTCAAGATATTGAAATAGTAGGAAATATAGCTCAAGATGCTATAGTAAGAGGAACAAAAATTAATTTTAAAGGAAATATGCATCAAAAAAGTAAAATTTTTGGAAAAAAAATAGATATGGATAATTTAAAAGGTTATTGCGAGGCAGAGGAATTAAATTTAAACACTTTGGAAAATGGTTTTATTAAAGCTAAAAAAGTAAATATCAAAAAAGCTATAGGTGGTGAGATTAACGCAGATGAAATTTATATACAAGAGCTTCATAGTAACTGCATTTGTAATGCAAAGAGCTTGATTAAAATAGACAAAATTAATGGAAATGGAAATAAACTAGTCATACAAGATATGAAAAATTTAGAAGAAGATAAAAGTGGTGAAGAAATTTTACATTTATTAGATGAAAACAAAAAAACACAAGATGAACTTTTTAAAGAATTAGAAAATATTAAACATACTATTCATGTTAGTAAGGATTCTGTAAAGTTATTGCAGCAAAAAGTAAAAGAATTAATTTCCTCCAAAAGAGCAGTTCCGCAAGCTTATAAAGCTACTATAAAAGACTTTAATCAAAAGATAGAAAATTATAATATTTTGAAAAATAAATTTGAAATTTTAAAAGAAGAAGAATTGCATAATGTAGAAAAATTAAAAGATACGCAAAATAAATTATTAAAATCAAAAATTATAAATAAAAGTGGTAATTGGACTGACTTAAATGAGGTAAAATTTATTTTGTTATATCCAAAAAAAGAATTAACCTATCATCCACATAGTGATGAAAAAATTCAATGCTTTGAACTTGAGAAAATCAATACTGAAGAAAATGAAATATATGAAATTCGCGTACTTAATAATTACAAGGAAGAAAACAAATGATAGTAGCAATAGAAGGGATAATAACCAAAAAAGAACCTACTTTTGTAGTCGTAAAAACTTCTAGTGGAGTTAGCTATGGTGTTTTTGTTTCATTGTTTTGTTCTAGCAGTTTTCAAAAAAACGATAAAATCGAATTTTTTATCACTCAAATCATCAAAGAAGATTCTCATAAATTATATGGTTTTTTAGATTTAAATGAACAAAAGATGTTTGAACTTTTGATTAAAATTAACGGCATAGGTGCAACTACAGCTATGGCACTTTGTTCTAGTTTAGACAGCAATGCTTTTTATACAGCTTTACAAAATGGTGATGAAAGTGTATTTAAGAAAGTTCCTGGTATTGGGCCAAAGAGTGCAAAAAGAATTATAGCTGAGTTAAGTGATGCAAAAATCAATATAGAAAATTCTAATCAAAGTCAAACTCAAGCTTTGGCTGCATTACTTTCGCTTGGTTTTAAACAAGAAAATATTTTAAAAGTTTTAAGAACATGCGAAAGCAAAGACACAAGCGAGCTTGTTAAAGAAGCTTTAAAAAAGTTAGCATAATAAAAAGGAAAATATAATGATATATGGAATTGTTTTTGGTGCAAATTCTTATGAGCATGAAATTAGCATAATTAGTGCTGTGGTTTTAAAAAAAGTTTTGAAAACACAAAAAAAATTTATATTTTGTGATAAAAACAAAGATTTTTTTCTTATAGATGAAGAAAAAATGAATGCTAAAACTTTTAGTAGTGGCGCTTATAAAAAAGAAAAAGCTTTGGTGTTAAAGCAGGGTGGTTTTTATATAAAGAATTTATTAGGTGAAAAAAAACTTGAAATAGATGTAGTTATTAATGTGGTTCATGGAAAAGATGGAGAGGATGGTAAAATAGCTGCTTTATTTGATTTTTATGGTATAAAATATATAGGACCGCGTTTAGAAGCTAGTGTTTTATCTTATAATAAAATTTTAACAAAACTTTATGCAAAAAGTGTTGGAGTAAAGATATTAGATTATAAAATTTTAAATTTACACAAAGAATTAAATGAAAAGTTAGATTTTCCTTGTATTTTAAAGCCTGCAAGACTTGGAAGTAGTATAGGCATAAGCATAGTTAAGAATGAAAAAGAATTAAAATACGCTAAGGATGTAGCTTTTGAATTTGATGAAGATATAGTAGTTGAAGATTTTATTAGCAATATAAAAGAATACAATTTAGCAGGTTGCATGATAAATGATAAAATGGAATTTTCTATTATTGAAGAGCCTAAAAAAAATGAGATTTTAGATTTTGAACAAAAATATTTGGGATTTTCAGATAGCACTAAGGTTCTTCAAGCAGATATTAATGAAAATTTAAAACAAAAACTCAAAGATAATTTTTGTAAAATTTATAATCCTTTATTCAAAGGAGCTTTGATACGCTGTGATTTTTTTGTTGTTGATGATGAGGTTTACTTAAATGAAATTAATCCAAATCCAGGTTCTTTAGCTAATTATTTATTTGAAGATTTTACTTGGATAATTGATAATTTAGCAAAAAATATTGAATTAGAAAAACAAGTTAAAATCGATTATACATTTATACATAGCATTAATGGTCAAAAAGGCAAATTATAATTATGGCTACTTTTAGTAAAGATGAAATTTACACTGCAACTGAAGTAGTAAGAAATTTTAGCACTATGCTTGAAAAAACCAAAAAAAATGAAAATGGCAGGGTGGTGATTGTTAAAAATAACAAATTCGAAGCAGTGCTTTTAAGTTTTGAAGAATATGAGCGTTTAAGTGAGGCTGTAATACTTTTAGAAAATATTTACAATAATAAAAAAGGCTAGAAATGGCAAAAACTAGAGTATATTCTAACGGATACTTTTATAATTTAAGTTATGAACTTATTAATCCAGAATGCGAGAATTCTATATTAATTTTACATGGGTGGGGAGCTAATAAAGAGCTTATGAAGCAGGCTTTTTCACAAGTTTTAAAAAATTTTAAGCAAATTTATCTTGATTTACCAGGTTTTGGAAATTCAAGTATAGATGCTTCAATGGATTCATACGCATATGCTAAAGTTGTGAAAGATTTTTTGGTTACAATAGAACAAAAAATAGATTATTTAATGGGGCATTCTTTTGGTGGTAAAATTGCAACCATTATGTGCCAAAATGATGATTATAAGGGTTTGATTTTACTTTCAAGTGCAGGTATAGTTTTGCCAAAAAGTTCTAAGGTGCGTTTTAAAATAGCTTTGTTTAAAATTTTGAAAAATTTACCTTATGGTGATTTTTGGAGAAAATTTTTTATTAGCAAAGATGCTCAGGGTATGAGTGAAATTATGTATGATACTTTCAAAAAAGTAGTAAATGAAAATTTAGAAAATGAATTCCAAAAAATTAAAAATCCTATTTTAATTTTTTGGGGCAATGAAGATAAAGCTACGCCTTTAAAAAGTGGAGCAATTATCCACTCTTTAGCACAAAAAGGAAAATTATTTTCTTTAGAAGGAGATCATTTTTTCTTTCTAAAACATGCTGCTTTTATTAATGCAAAAATTCAAGAGGAATTTATAAATAATGATTGATGTTTTAGCTTTTTTAAGTTTGAATTTTTTACTTGGCTTTTATTTGATTTTAGCATTGCAGTGGTATGCTTATAAATTTTCCCGTGTTTTTTTACATTATGCTAAACCTTTATGGCATTTGTATTTTTTAATCATTCCTTATTTTGCTTTTGTATTTTCTGCATATAATGGAAATTTTTATCTTTATTTTATAGTTTTTACTTTGTCTTTATTATATGGTGGCTACTTATATAAAAATTTAGATAAAAAGCTTGTCTTTACTGCAAGAATTAAGCGATATTTTTTAATTTTATTTGTTTTTTCTTTGATATTTATGCAGTTTTACTATACAGGTTTAGAGGCTTTAATAATTACATTTTTGGTAAGCTTTATGGTTGAAAAAGTTAATCAAAAATATTTTATTAAAAAAGCAAGTAAAAAAATTTATGAGAATCAAAAATTAAAAATTATTTTAATAACTGCAAGCTTTGGAAAGACTAGTATTAAAAATTTTTTATATGAACTTTTAAAGAATGATTATAAGTGCTATAAAACACCTAGAAGTATTAATACTTTTATGGGTATAGTAAAAGATATCAATGAAAATTTAGAAAATAATACTGAAATTTATATCGTAGAAGCTGGTGCAAGAGAGCAAAATGATATTTTAGAAATTGCAGAGTTTTTAAATCCTCAAATTTGTATAGTAGGTGAGATTGGTTTGGCACATTTGGAGTATTTTAAAACTCAAGATAATATCCGTAAAGCTAAATTGCAAGCTTTAAAATCCAAGCGTTTGGAAAAATATTTTTTACACTCAAGCACCTTATATAAAGATGAATTTTATGATGAGTGTTTAAGTGATATTAGAGCAAGTTTAAAAGGTTTGGATTTTAAAGTGAAATTGGATGAAAATATTTATGATTTTCATGCGAATTTGCTAGGTGCTTTTAATGCTTATAATATTTGTGTTTGTATTTTACTTGCTCATTATTTAGGAATAAAATTAGAAAATATTACAAAAAGTGTATTTAATTTAAAGGCAGTAGAGCATCGTTTGGAGGTAATTTCTAAAGAGCCTAAATTCATCATAGATGATGGTTTTAATGGAAATTTTAAAGGTATGAGTCAAAGTTATGAACTTTGCAAGACTTATCAAGGAAGAAGGGTTTTGGTTACACCTGGTATAATAGAAGTAAATGATGAAGAAAATATAAAATTATGTGAAATTATTAACCAATGTTTTGATTTTGTAATTATCACCTCAGAGGTTAATAGCGTGCTTTTGCAAAAATACATTACTTTAGATTACTATGTGGTAAAAGAAAAATCAAAGCTAGTTCAAATTCTAGCTCAGTATACAAAAAATGGAGATTTAATTTTATTTTCCAATGATGCTCCAAATTTTATGTAAAACCATTTCGCTTAAAAAGGCCAAATGGTTTCCATGAATTTTGTTCCCCAAGGCTTACGCGTTGATTTATCTATATCACCTTCTGTTTTATAAAGAATTTTAGCATCTGCAATGTATTTGCTATCTATCATATTATCTTGAGAAATATCATAAGGTCTTATAACTCCACTAAGTTGTATGATTTGTTTTTCTCCGTTTATTAAAAGTTCGCGACTTCCTTCTATAAAATAATTTCCATTAGATAAAACTTTAATCACTCTTGCTGAAATAGTAGTTTGGAAATTTTCACTTCTAGTTTGTGAGCCTGTGCCTTGATATTGCGAAGTGCTAGCTGTAGAATAACCTATATTAGCATAATCATTTATAAGATCTCCTACTTTGCTAAGTCCAGCTCCAGTGGTTACTTTTCCACTACCTAGGTTAACATTATTATTTTTACTTGTGGCTTTTGAACCTTGTGAATTTTGAGTAGCGTTTTCTCTAATTACTACGGTGACTAAATCATTAACATTCATAGCTTTTTTATCAGAAAATAAAGGATTATCTCCTTTACCAAATAAAGATCCTGGATTACTTTGTGTGTTATTGTTTTGTTTTGGAGCTAATTCTTCAACATAAGCAGGAGGCTTCATGCTAATGTGTGGATCAACTGTGGCACTACAACCAAACATTACAAAAGGTAACAAATATAAATTAACATTTTTAATTTTCATGGTTTTATAACCTTATATTATTATGATGAATTTTAAAATTATTATATTACAAAATAATTAATTATTCAAAAAGAGGAAAAAATGAAATCCGCATTTGTATTAAATTATGATATAAATTTTTTATATCAATTTATGAGCAATACTAACAAAAAAATTAAATTTTATATTCCAGTGATGAATAATGAGACTAAAGTTTTTTTTGAGAAATTAAAATCAGAAAAAAAAATAGATTTCGAAATAAAATATAGTTTTGAAAATGATAATTATCAAAATATTTTAGTAAAAGATTATATTTCTTTTTTTAAACGCATTATTGGTGATTTTGAGCAAATAAAAACAAATAATGATTGTATTATAGTTATGGGTGTTAAACATTATGGCCTAATGGGTGATTTAAATTTAAATATATCTTTAGCCAAAGAATTAAATACTCCATTTTATGCACAATGTGATGAGAAAGATTATTTAATTTTAAATTTTTTACTTAGTAAAAAGCTAAACAATTTTGTTTTATTAAAAGATGGAGAAAAAATAGATAAATTTTTACAAGAATACTCATATAAAACTCAAGCAAGATTTTCTTATGAGCTTTTTGAAAAAGCAAAATCAGATAAAAAAATAGTAGTTTTACCTGAAAGCTTTGATGAAAGAATTTTAAAAGCTAGTGAATTTTTAATACAAAATGATATAGTGGATTTGATTTTACTAGGTGATAGTAATGAAATTTGTGCTAAAGCCAATAGTTTAAATATCAATATCGATGGTGTGCGTATTGTAAATCCCAAAAATTCTCAATATAATGAAGAATTTGAAGAGTTTTTGTATGAAGCAAGAAAAAATAAAGGTATGAGTAAAGAAGATGCTAAAAAACTTGTTCAAGATAAAACTTATTTTGGAACTTTATTGGTTCAAACTCAAAAAGCTCATGCTATGGTAAGCGGTGCAAGTACAACAACAGCTGAAACTATTCGTCCTGCTTTACAGATTATTAAAACAAGAGATGATGTTAGCTTGGTATCTGGCTTGTTTTTTATGTCTTTAGAGGAACAAGTATTGATTTTTGCTGATTGTGCTGTGATGCCAAATCCAACTCCTATGCAACTTGCTGAAATTGCTTATGTAAGTGCAAATAGTGCTAAAGCTTTTGGGCTTGATCCAAAAGTAGCTTTGCTTTCGTATTCTAGTGGAGATAGTGGAAGTGGGATAAGTGTAGAAGCTATTAAAGAAGCTACTAAAATAGCTAAGGAAAAATACCCTCAACTTGAACTAGAAGGCCCTATACAATTTGACGCAGCATATGATATGCTAACAGCAAAAAGTAAAATGCCAAATTCTAAAGTCGCAGGAAAGGCAAATGTATTTATTTTTCCTGACTTAAATGCAGCAAATATTTGCTACAAGGCTGTGCAAAGAACAGCAAATTCTTTAGCAATTGGTCCGATTTTACAAGGGCTTAAAAAACCAGTAAATGATTTAAGTAGAGGTTGTTTGGTGGAAGATATTATTAATACGGTAATTTTAAGTGCTATTCAAGCACAAGAATAAGGAGAAAAATGAAAATATTAGTTTTAAATTCAGGTTCATCTTCGATTAAATTTAAACTTTTTGAAAAAGACGAAGCTTTAGCTTCTGGATTGGTAGAAAAAATTGGTGAGCAAAACTCTAAAATAGAACTTAAAGATTTAAAAAATGGTAAAAAGTATCAAAAAGAATTAGCTATAAAAGATCATGAAAAAGGTATAGAACTTGTAAATGAGTTGTTTGCTCAAAGTGGAATTTTGCATGATTTAAACGAACTTGACGGGTGTGGACATAGAATAGTTCATGGAGGTCCAAATTTAACTAAACATTGTTTGGTTGATGATGAAGTTCTAAAAGAAATCAATAGAGTTTCTCATATAGCGCCTTTGCATAACCCTGCGCATTTAATAGGTATTAAAACTATGCTAAAGGCAGCTCCAGGTGTTCCTAATGTAACGGTTTTTGATACAGCTTTTCATCAAAGCATGCCTGATTATGCTTACATGTATGCTTTGCCATATGAGTATTATGAAAAATATCAAGTGAGAAAATATGGTTTTCATGGCACTTCTCATTCTTATGTAAGTAAGCAGGCTGCATATATACTTGGTAAAAACACAAATGAATTTAATGCAATTAGTGCTCATCTTGGAAATGGTGCAAGTGTTTGTGCTATAGAAAATGGAAAATGTATAGATACCTCCATGGGGTTTACTCCACTAGAAGGTTTGATTATGGGAACTAGATGTGGAGATATTGACCCTGCTGTGTTGCCATTTTTAGCAAAAGAATTAAATTTAAATCCAACTGATTTGGACACTATAATGAATAAAAAAAGCGGTGTCTATGGAATTTGTGGGTTTAATGACTTTAGAGATATTGAAGCGCAAATTGAACAAAATAACGAAAAAGCAAGACTTGCTCTTGATATGTTTTGCTATCGTTTGAGTAAATATATAGGTTCTTATTTTGCTATTTTACCTAGAGTGGATGCATTGATTTTTACAGCTGGTATTGGTGAGAATGATAACATAGTTAGAGAAAAAGTTTGTCAAAGACTAGCGCATTTAGGTTTTGATATAGATTTAGATAAAAATACACAACTTAGAAATGGTGAAATTAGTAAAAAAGATTCTAAGATTAAAATTTTAATTGTTCCAACCGAGGAAGAATTAGAAATAGCTAAGATTACTACAGAGCTTATTAAAAATAAATAACCTTGAGTTTGTAACTCAAGGTTTATATTAGAATGCAGGAATTACAGCACCTTGATACTTTTCATTGATAAAATCTTTTACTTTTTGGCTTTGTAAAGCTTTTATTAAAGCTTTGATTTTAGGATTATCTTTATTATCTTGAGTAGTTACTAAGATATTTGCATAAGGACTATCTTTGCTTTCTATTAAAATAGAATCTTTTACTGGGTTTAAATTTGCTGATAAAGCATAATTTGAATTAATCACTGCAAAATCAACATCATCTAAAGCTCTTGGAAGCTGTGCTGCTTTTAATTCTTTAAATTTGATATTTTTAGGATTTTCTTTAATATCAAGCGGAGTTTTTAAAGCAACATTTTCAAAGCTTACTAGCTTAGTATTAGCAATAATATCTAAAGCTCTACTTTCGTTAGTTGGATCATTAGGAACTGCTATACTAGCATTTTGTGGAATATCTTGGATGTTTTTATATTTTTTAGAATAAACTGCCATAGGTTCGATATGAATTTTTGCAACACTAACAAGTTTTGTACCTTTATTGGCATTGAATTCATCTAAATAGGGTTGGTGTTGGAAGAAATTTGCATCTAATTCTTTATTATCTGTGCTAAGATTTGGCAAGACATAATCGTTAAATTCTTTAATTTCTAAAGTATAACCTTCTTTTTTTAGCAAGTCTTTGGTTTGCTCTAAAATTTCAGCATGTGGAACAGGTGTTGCACCTACTAAAATAACTTCATTAGCAAATAAACTTGCACCTAAAATTGCATTTACTGCAAGAATCTTTAACAATTTCATTTTGAAAACTCCTTTTTGTGGTTTAATAATATTGCATTATATTATAGAATTATTAATGAGATAAATAAAGTTTTATTTTTGTTTATTTTTATATTCTTTAGCAAAATGTTTAAGTTTTTTTATGAAAATAAAATATCCTCCTTTATGCCAGTTTTTTTGAGCATCTATAAGAGCTTGTCCTATTTTATAGGAATAAGTATTTATACTTTTAATTCCTTCGCTTTTATAATCATCATAACTTGACAAAGGTGGTAGTTTAAGATAAGGTTTTGTTTTTAAATCTTTTTGATATTGCTTGGCAAATTTTGTGTGTTTATAATAAATTTTTAATAAAGTAAAAGGTAACAAAGGAATTTTTTTCTTGTTTTTAGTGCATTCTATAAAAGCATAACCTAGCTTGTAGGATAGATGATATCTTATGCGGTGTTTTGATTGTTTGTTATCTTTATTAAATGAGCCAGTATATTTGCTTCCTCCTAAATTTACCCAAATATTATAATATTCTTGCCATTTAGGCCATGTTTGATTGCAAAATTTACTATTCCAAAAACGACTATTTACTCCACTTGCATGAACTATAGAGGCATTTTGCATAAGGTTTGTAAGATAATGAGTACTTCCTGTGTATTTATCTTTTAAATCTTTAACTTTAAAATTATTTTCATATATCATTAGAGAAAAAATACCTTGATCTTGCCAGTTTTTAGTATTTTTATAAAGATATTTATAAATAAATTGATAACATTGCAAAGGATTTGGTATAAGATCAGTAAAAACTAAAATTCCAGTTTGATAAACACATTTATTAGGATATTTTTTTTCTAAAGGCAATGCAATTTGAAGTAATGTTTTTCCTAATCTTGCACCAAAATGAAAGCCTTTAGATCTTAATTTAATAAGTTCATCAATGCTTTTTAAAAGTAAAACATCAAAATCAAGATAAATAATATTTTTACATTCATTTAAAAATTTAAAAGCTTCAAATCTAGCAAAAGCCATATGAGTCCATCTTTTTAAGAAAAATAAATCAGCAATATCGTTTTTATTTTTTTCAAGAGTGGCTAAAAAATCCTCTTGAGTAAATGAAATAAATTTAATTATTTTGTTTTTAACAATTTTTTGCATAATATTTTGATCATTCAAACTAAAACCATCGTGTAGAATATAAAATACATCTACTTTTTCACCCATGACATCCATGATATTGATGAGTAAAGTTCCTATGGTAAAGCTTGAATTTTTAGTTGCTGCAAGTAAAATGCCTAACTCATGTTTCATGATTTATCTTTTAGTGATTTTATAAAGCAAATTTCCTATAAATTGTATGATTTGAACCAATACTATTAGAATAATAACAGTTTGTATCATGATATCAGTTCTAAAACGCTCATATCCATAACGAATTGCAACATCACCCAAGCCACCACCACCAACGGTTCCTGCCATAGCTGAAAAGCCAATAACAATGATTAAAATTAAAGTAATACCATTTATAATGCTTGGTAAAGCTTCATTAAACATCACTTTAAAAATAATTTGTACTTTGCTTGCTCCATAAGATCTTGCCGCTTCTATAATACCTGGATCAATTTCTTTAAAAGCACTTTCTATCATTTTAGCCAAATAAGGTGCAATTCCTATGGTAAGTGGAACTATAGTAGCAGTCGTTCCAATGCTAATGCCAATAAGATATTTTGTAAAAGGACTTAAAACTACAATGAGAACTAAGAAAGGAAAGGACCTTAAAATATTAATAATAAAATCCAATACACTATAAACGCTTTTATTCTCACATAAACCACCTTTATCTGTGATGGTAAGAACTATAGCAGGGATTAGTGCAATTAAAAACGCTAAAAAAGTAGCCGTAAAACTCATATAAAGGGTTTCTAATAAAGCTGGATATAGTATATTTTCAAAATTTCTTAAAATTACTTCTAAATTCATTACACAAGCTCCCATATTACGCCATTTTCTTGTAGGTATTTTAAAACTTGCTCTTGATTTTTAGCTTCTATATTAATCACTAAATTTCCCAAAGCATTGTTGTTTAATTTTTCTATTTTACCCCAAACTATATTAAAATCAATATTTAAAGTTCTAGCCATATGAGTGATGATGCTTTGGTTTGCCTTTTCTTTGCAAAAATATAAACGCACATTAACTCCATTTTGTGGTAAAAATTCACTCTCGCCTAAAAATTCACGCATTTTTTCACTAGGCTTTAAAAATAAATCTTCTATTTTTCCTTTACCAATAATTTTTCCATGCTCTAAAAGCACAGCCTTTTGCGCTATTTGTTTAACCGCTTCCATTTCATGAGTTACTAATACTACGCTTATATCAAATTCTTTATTAATTTGGCTTATTAGCTCTAAGATATTATTTGTAGTATTTGGATCAAGTGCTGAAGTAGCCTCATCGCTTAGTAAAATTTTAGGATTTAAAGCAAGTGCTCTAGCTATAGCAACTCTTTGTTTTTGTCCCCCGCTAAGTTCTTTGGGATAGGCTTTGCTTTTGTTTAAAAGCCCTACAAGATCTAAAAGTTCATTCACTCTTTTTTGAATTTTTCCCTTTTCAAAATCATGAATTTCTAAAGGCATAGCTACATTTTCAAAAACATTTTTTCTACTCATAAGCGCAAAATGCTGAAAAATCATTCCTATGTCTTTTCTAAATACTCTTAATTCCTTTTCTTTTAAATTTGCTATTTCCTTACCAAAAACTTGTACGCTACCACTTTGATAATTTTCTAAACCATTAATACATCTTAGTAAAGTTGATTTTCCAGCCCCGCTATGTCCAACAAGAGCATAAATTTCACCTTTTTTAACTTCTAATGAAACATCATCTATAACAAGTTCTTTTCCATAGTATTTTTTAAGATTTTGTATTTTTATCACTTTTAGCCTTTTAAATTAGAAAGTTCTTCATTGATTTTTTCAAGCTGAGTTTTAATACTTTTTAGTTGAGTTTTGTTTTGTTCAACCACCAAAGTAGGTGCATTGGCTACAAATTTTTCATTTTGCATCATAGCATTTAGTTTGTTAAATTCTTTTTCAAGCTTTGTCTTTTGCGAATTTAATCTATTTAAAACCCCGCTTAAATCAAGATTTTGAGTAGGGATAAAAACTTCTAAATTTTCACTCACATCTCTAATGGATTTTTCTAGTTTATGCTCTATAAATTCTATATTTTCACATTTTGCAAGTGTTAAGATGAAATTAGTGTAATTTTTTAGCTCAGCTGTTAAATTTACATCATTTAATTTTATACAAGCTTTTTGAATTTTAGCATTTGCAAGATCTACCAAGCTTTTTGCACGGCGCAAACTTACTATGCTTTCTATGATGATATTGAATAATTTTTCTATTTTTTCATCTCTAGCATTGAATTTAGGATATTTTGAAATCATTATAGAATCATGAGTTTGGATGGAAGTTTTGCTAAGTTCATGATATAAATACTCGCTAATAAAAGGCATGAAAGGATTTAGCAACTTCAATGCTTCTTTAAATATACTTCCAAGTTCTTTTATGCTTGATTTTTCAGCCTTACTAAGCTCTATACCCCAATCGCAAAATTCATCCCAAAAAAATCTATACAAGGTATTTGCTGCATCATTAAAGCGATAATTATCTAAATTTTCTCTTGTTTCTTTTACGCAAAGTCCAAAGCGTGAAAGCATGTATTTTGCTAAGTTAGATTGAATTTTATTTTTATCTAAGTCTTCAAATTTTTCTTCGTTTAAAAGCAAGAATTTACTTGCATTGTAAAGTTTGTTCGTAAAATTTCTAACTTGTAATAATTTATCATTGCTAAGTTTTATATCTCTTCCTTGAATGGCTAATAAAGCTAAAGTAAAACGCAAGATATCCGCGCTGTATTCTTCTACACTTTGCACAGGATCAATAACATTGCCTAAAGACTTGCTCATCTTTCTACCTTGCTCATCTTTAACCAAAGCATGTAAATATATATCTTTAAAAGGAAGCTCACCTAAAGCATTAGTGCTTTGAAACATCATTCTAGCAACCCAAAAAAATAAAATATCAAAACCAGTAATCAATAAAGAATTAGGATAAAAATCTTTCAAATCCTCTTCATGCCAAAGTTTATCTTTGCCCCAGTTTTCATTACCCCAGCCTAAAGTACTCATCGCCCAAAGGCCTGATGAAAACCAAGTATCTAAAACATCAGGATCTTGTTTGAAATTTGTGCCTTGGCATTTTGGACATTTATCAGGGGTTTTTTCACTAGCCCATTCATGCAAGCACTCACAATAATAAACAGGAATTTGATGCCCCCACCAAAGCTGTCTTGAAATACACCAATCTTTTAAATCCCTCATCCAAGCATTAAAACTATTAATCCAATGTGCAGGGTAGAATTTACTCCCACCAAGATTAACCTTTTTTATGCTTTCTTTTGCAATTTCATTTTTTACAAACCATTGTTTAGAAATATAGGGTTCAACCACATTTTTACAACGATAACAATAGCCTACTTGGTTGGTGTAATCTTCTATTTTTTCAACAAAACCTTTTTCTTGTAATTCTTTGATGATTATATCTCTTGCTTTTAATCTTTCTAAGCCTTTAAAATGCAAGCAATGCTCATTTAATATACCTTTTTCATCAAAGATAGTGATAAATTCAAGCTTATGTCTTAAACCCACTTCATAGTCGTTGTGATCGTGTGCTGGAGTTACTTTTACAAAGCCAGTTCCAAATTCCATATCCACATGTTCATCTGCTATGATAGGAATTTTTCTATCAAGCAAAGGTAAGATTACATTTTTGCCTATTAAGTGTTTAAATCTTTCATCGTTTGGATTTACCATTACAGCACTATCGCCAAAATAAGTTTCAGGTCTTGTTGTAGCTACTATGATGTATTCTTGGCTATTTTCTAAAAAATATTTTAAATAATACAATTTGCCTTGATTTTCTTTGTGTTCTACTTCAATATCACTTAGCGCACCATCGTGTGTGCACCAATTTACCATGTAATTTCCACGAATGATTAATTTTTTTTCATAAAGATCAACAAAGGCTTTTTTTACAGCATTTACTAAACCCTCATCCATAGTAAAACGCAAACGGCTCCAAGCAGGGCTAATACCCAAAATTCGCATTTGTTTTACTATAGTGCCACCACTTTGTTCTTTCCATTCCCAAACTTTTTTTATAAATTCTTCTCTACCTAAATCTTCTTTTTTAATACCCTTAGCTAAAAGCTGTTTTTCAACAACATTTTGCGTTGCAATACCTGCATGATCAAGTCCTGGTTGATAAAGGGTTTTATAACCATCCATTCTTTTATAACGCGTGGTGATATCTTGCAAAGTACAAGTTAGTGCATGACCTATGTGCAAAACCCCTGTTACATTAGGCGGGGGCATCATAATGCAAAAATTTTTACCTTTTTCTTGAATTTTTTCATTGCCATTGATTTCAAAATACCCGCGTTCTTCGCAGATTTTATAGTATTTTTCTTCTAATGATTTATCATACATAATTATTACCTTAAGAGAATGAAAATAAATTGTTATGTTAACTTAAAATTGTTAAAGAAGAATTTAATTTTAGAAATTAGTTATAAAAACTAATTTCTACTTTACGATTGTTTTGTCTTTGAGAATCAGATTTATCTTTGATAGGATAAGTATCTTTTCCTAAAGACTCTATTTCTATTACTTCACTAAAACCAAAAAAATGTTTAGCAACATTCATTGCTCTGTTTAAACCTATCATATAATTTGCAAAAGAACTTCCTCTATCATCTGCATAGCCTTGAATTTTTACTCTTTTGATTATATCTTCTCTAGCTAAATTTTCATTAATTTTTTCAAGCATAGCTTCATTGCTATATTCATTATAGCCATTGCGTTCAAATAAAAACTGCAAATTGGAGATTTTTATATCCACATAGTTGTATTTTTTCTTATTCTTAGCAAACACTATGTCTTTATTATAAATGCTTAGTTTCATATTATCATTTGATAACATATCAATAAAAATAGTCAAATTATAATCTTGAGAATTGTTTTTAACTGGATTTATCATTTCTTTTAGCATATTAATTCTATAGTCACTTAAGCTTTTTCCATCTAAAACATAAACTTTAACAAAATCATCACTTAGTCTTGGTTCATATCTGCTGGTTTTACCTTTAGCAATGTATTCTTGCATGGTATTTTTGTAGTTATTTTTTTGTGTTTTATGCGCTGGTTCTATTTTTTTAGCTGGAATATTTTTTATAGATTTTTCTTGTTCTTGTTTAGGTGGTACTGCTTCTTTTGTATCACTTGCTAAATCAATTTTTTTTGCTGAAGTTTCTTGTGTATCTTTTATTGTAGTGTTTTCATCCGCAATAAGATCATTTTGTATAGGTTCTTCTTTAGTGTTTTCTTGTTGTGGTTTATATTCTTCGTAAGTATTATTGTTTATATTATTATTTTCTTGACTATAATAATTAGTCGATGGAGTATAGTTTTGATAAGAATTATTTTGTTTATAATCATATACATAAGAACTTGAACTATCATCAAAATACCACATGTAAAAACCAATACTAGCTCCTATTAAAACAACAAAAGCCACGCCAAAAGCAATAATACTTTTCATTTTTTATCCTTTATAAAGCCCTTTTTAAAAGGACTTTGATTATTTATAATTTTTTATTGAATTTTCTAAAATTTCGCTTGCTTTTTCAATACCTGCAAATTCTTTTACTTTTACCCATTTATTTGGTTCAAGCATTTTGTATGTTTCAAAGAAATTTTTGATTTTATCTAAACTTGCTTTTGGTAAATCATCTAAAGTTTTAATATTATCATATCTTGGGTCAATTTTACTTACAGGAACAGCAAGTAATTTTTCATCCATACCACTTTCATCTTCCATTAATAACACACCTATTAAACGACAAGGAATCACAGCACCTGCTTGGATAGGGTATTCATTTAAAACTAAAACATCAATAGGATCACCATCATCTGCTAAAGTATTTGGTATAAAACCATAATTTGCCGGATAAAACATAGCAGAATACATTATGCGATCAACCATAATGGCTCCACTTTCTTTATCAAGTTCGTATTTAATGTTTGAACCATAAGGAATTTCAATTACAGCATTGAGTTTATTTGGAACTTCTCCAATTTTAATTTTACTAATATCCATATTTTATCCTTTATTTTAATAAATCATTGATTAAATTTTTCATATCAGCTACGATAGCTTCAATACTTCTTTCACCATTGATTACATGATGAATGTTTTCTTTAGCGTAAAAATTAGTTATTTCATTTAAAGGTTGTAGATAAACTTTCATTCTATTATTGAAAACTTCTTCATTATCATCAGCACCTCTAGCACGCCCTAAAACTCTTTCTCTAGCAACTTCTTCGCTAACTTTAACTTCTATAACACCTTTTAGTTTAACTTCGTTTTGATTTTTTAATACCTTATCAAATTCAAGCATTTGCTCAACGCTTCTTGGGTAGCCATCGATTAATATAGTGTTAGTTGGTGCATTTTTTAAAGCAGTGATAATAGTATTAACCACTACTTCTAGTGGAACTAAATTTCCTTTAGAAATAAAACTATCAATAGTTTTTCCAAGTTCACTTCCACTAGCCACTTCTGCTCTTAGCAAATCACCTGTAGAATAATGAGTAATATTTACATCATCTGTAGCTATAATGCTTGCATCAGTTGTTTTGCCGCTACCTGGTGCACCTATAATTAAAAATAATTGTTTCATTTAGTATTCTCCCTTAATCTTATACCTAATTCTCTCATTTGTTCATTGCTTACTTCGCTTGGAGCTTGAGTCATAAGACATTGTGCCCTTTGTGTTTTAGGAAAAGCTATAACTTCTCTAATACTTGAAGATTTTGTTAAAAGCATGATAAGTCTATCAAGACCTATAGCTATACCACCATGTGGAGGTGCTCCAAAGCTTAATGCATCAAGTAAAAATCCAAATTTCTTTCTTTGTTCTTCTTCATCAATATTTAAAAGTTTAAATACTTTTTGTTGGATAGGGCTTTTGTGAATTCTTATACTACCACCACCTAATTCTACACCATTTAAAACAACATCATGTGCAATAGAATTAATCTCTTCTAAATCTTGTTCATCAATATTTTTTGGCATAGTAAATGGATGGTGCATCGCAGAATAACTCCCATCATCATTTTGCTCAAACATAGGAAAATCAATAACCCATAAAAATTCTAATTTATTTTCATCAATAATTTTCATTTCATCAGCTAAAAACAACCTAAATCTACCCATATAATCTAGCACGGTTTTTTTAGCTCCTGCACCGAAAAATACAACATCTCCAACTTCTAATTCACATCTTTGGATTAAAGTGTTTAAATCCTCTTTGCTAAAGAATTTGCAAAGTGGACCCTTAGGACCATCTTCTTTCATTTGTATAAATGCAAGTCCTGCTGCGCCAAATTTACGCACAAATTCTTCAAATCTTTGCATTTGGCGTTTAGAAAAAATTGTATCACCTTTTGGAACTCTTAAAGCTTTAATACGATTTTTCTTTGTATCTTTTGCAATATTTGCAAAAATTTCATTGTTTGATTTTGCAAAAATATCAATTACATCGATAAATTTCATATCAAATCTTAAATCAGGTTTATCAGATCCATAATTTTCCATAGCTTCCTTATAGCTCATTTGTCTAAAAGGAATACTAATTTCCTTGCCACAAGCTTTAAAAATATCTTTGAGTAAATTTTCTGCCATAGCTATAATGTCTTTTTGCTCACAAAAACTCATTTCTATATCTATTTGAGTAAATTCAGGCTGACGATCTGCTCTTAAATCTTCATCTCTAAAGCACTTAGCAATCTGAAAATATCTATCAAATCCTGAACACATTAAGAGTTGCTTAAAAAGTTGAGGACTTTGAGGTAGTGCATAAAATTCACCTTGATGAACGCGTGATGGAACTAGATAATCTCTAGCACCTTCTGGTGTAGCTTTAGTTAAAATAGGCGTTTCAACTTCTAAAAATCCCATTTTTGCTAAAGAATTTCTTGTTGCTATACAAGCGGTTGATCTTAATGCGAAATTATCATAAAGTTTTTTACTTCTTAAATCTAAAAATCTATATCTTAATCTTAATTCTTCATTAACACTTTCATCGCCTATTGCAAAAGGAACTACAGCGCTTTCATTTTCAATAGTAAGTTTATTTATAACAACTTCTATTTCGCCGGTTTTTAATTTTGGATTTGCAAGTCCTTCCCCGCGAGGGCGTATTTTTCCTTGAGCTATTAAAACATATTCATTTCTTACTAATGAAGCGATATTGTGTGCTTCTTGGTTGTCTGCAGGATCGCAAACTAACTGGATAAGCCCACTGCGATCTCTAAGATCGATAAAAATTACTCCTCCATGATCGCGGTAAGAATTTACCCAACCACATAATGTTACTTCCTCGCCAACATTTTGTATGTTAAGCTCTGTATTATAATGAGTTCTCAAAATTTTTCCTTCGCTTAAAATTTTGTTTAATTTTGTTATTATAGTATTTTATTCTTTTGCTTAGCTAAGTTTTGTTATAATTTTTATATGAAAAAGCAAATAAATATAGAAAAAATTCAAAAAATTGGTCTATTTTGTAGAAAAAATACAAATTTAAATGAGCAAATACAAGCATTAAATTTAGTTTTTTTACGCAAAAATATAGAACTTATTATTTTAGAACAAGAAAAAATTAACACCCAAAAACTACAAGATTTGGATTTTTTGATTTCATTAGGTGGAGATGGAACTCTTTTATCTTTATGCAGGCAAGTTTATCAAATCAAAAAGCCTATTTTGGGTATTAATGCTGGAAATTTAGGTTTTTTAACAGCTCTTTCCTTCAATGAAGTAGAAAATTTTTTTAATGATTTTTTTAAAGGTTTTTTTAAAATAGAACAAGCAAAAATGCTTCAAATTATTTTGACTAAAAAAAATAAAATTATAAAAAAATATGCATTTAATGATGCGGTTTTTTCTCGTGATAATGCCTTAATGGCAAATGTGGAGGTATTTTTTGAAAATAAACTTTTTAATGCTTATTATGGAGATGGTTTAATCATAGCTAGTTCAAGTGGTTCTACTGCTTATAATATTAGTGCAGGTGGTCCTATAATACATCCTTTAAGTGAAATTTTTGTTTTAACTCCTGTTTGTTCGCATTCTTTAACTCAAAGACCTATAGTCTTACCATATGGCTTTAATCTTGAATTGAAAGTAGAAAATTGCTTGCTATATTTGGATGGGCAGGAAGTGATTGATCCAAAAGAATATGATAAAATTCTCATAGGACTTAGTAAAAAAGAATTAAGTTTCATCCATAAAAAAGATAGAGATTATTTTCAAGTTTTAAAAGAAAAATTAAACTGGGGTAAATAATGATAGAAAGTATTTTAATTAAAGATAATCTAGGATTTAAGCAAGCAAAATTAGATCTAGAAGCTGGACTTACCGTTTTTAGTGGGCTTAGTGGAGCTGGAAAATCCGTGCTTTTTAAGGCTATTTTATCTGCCTTTGCATTGAGTGAGAGTGAGGCTAAGATGGTTGAAATTTTACTTAATGATAAACTTGATTTAGATGAATTTGGTATAGAAAATGAAGAAATAAATGCATTTAAACTTTTAAAAGATAAAAGCACGCGTTATTTTATAAATAACCAATTTATCTCAAAGAAAAATTTAGCTTTGCTTTCTAAGAAGTTTGTAAAATACCTTTCAGCAAAAGAAAATAATGAATTTTCAAATGAAAGATTTTTAAATTTACTTGATTTTATGCAAACAAAAGAGGATAAAAATTTTCAATCTTTTAAAAACGAATTTAAAAATATATATAAAGAATTTGTAGAAAATAAAAAGAAATTAGAAAAAATTCAAGAGGAAGAAAAAAAAGTTGAAGAATTAAAAGAATTTACAAATTTTGAAATACAAAAAATTCAAAATATAAATCCAAAAATTGGTGAATTTGAGGAATTAATGAGTCTTAAAAAAAGACTTTCTAAAAAAGATAAAATTGAAGCAGCATGGAATAGGGCAAGTAAAATTTTTGAGTTAGAATCAGCTGTGATTGATGCATTGCAAATTAGCGAAGCTGATAGTTCTTTTTTTTCAGAATGTTTAAACGAGTTAAGAGTGATTTGGGAAAATCAAAATTTTGATGATATTGATTTTGATATAGAAGAGGTTCTTGATAGAATTGAAAAGCTTTCTTCTTTAATCACAAAATATGGAAGTATTGAAGATACCTTAGAAATTTTAGAAAAGAAAAAAACAGAACTAGCCCATTATGAAAATTTAAGTTTTGAAAAAAAAGAATTACAAGAAAAAGTTCAAAGTGCTAAAAAAAAATTAGATGAAAAAAGTGAAAAATTAAGTAGTTTGCGTAAAAATAAACTAAAAGAGTTGGAAAAATTGCTAAATGTTTATCTTCAAAAACTCTATATGAAAGAAATAAAATTAGAGCTTAAAGAGTGTGAATTAAATATTTTAGGCAAAGATGAAATTAGCTTAAATATTAATGAAGCAAATTTAAAAAATTTAAGCTCAGGAGAGATAAATCGTTTAAGACTTTCTTTTATTGCTACTGAATGCAATGTGATTAATAAAGCTAGCGGAATTATATTTTTAGATGAAATTGATGCTAATTTAAGTGGTAAAGAAGCTATGAGTATAGCTGAAGTTTTAAAAGAACTTGCTAAGTTTTATCAAATTTTTGCAATCTCGCATTTACCACAGCTTTCATCAAAAGCTAATAATCATTTTTTGGTAGAAAAAATTGCTAATGAAAGTAGAGTGAGAAAAATAGAAAAAGAAGAAAGAGTAAAAGAATTAGCTAGGATGGTAAGCGGGGAAAATATCACGCAAGAAGCATTAGAATTTACTAGAACTTTACTTTAAAACAAAAAATAAACAACTATATGATATAATTATCGTTTTAAAATTTCAAAAAAAGTAAAAGTGAGTTGAATATGGAAGAAAAAATTTTAATTATCGATGATAATAAAATGCTAACTAAACTTTTAGCAAAAAAAGTAGAAAATACTTTAGGTTTAAAAGTAGATGTAGCTTTTGATATGAATAGTGCCAAAGAATTAGTTAAAAATAATTATTTTATGGCTTTTGTTGATCTTTGCTTGCCAGATGCACCAGATGGTGAGGTTGTGGATGTGGTATTGGAAAAAAATATTCCTGCTATTGTATTAACAGGAAGTAGTGATGGGCAAACACGTAAAAAATTTATGGAAAAAGACATCATACACTATATCCAAAAAGATAGTGAAGATTGTATTGATGAGATGTTAAATTCTATTAGAATGCTGCAAAAAAATTATAAAACAAAAATTATTTTAGCCATAGCAAATGTAACTTTGCGTGCAGAAATGAAGAAAAATTTAAACAACCAGCTTTTTAATGTTTTAGCTGCAGCACATGGAGAAGAAGCATTAAATTATTTAAGTGATCACCCAGATACTAAGTTGGTAATTTGCGATGCAACTATGCCAGTTATCAATGGAGAGGATTTGCTTGTAGAAATTCGCTCGAAATATTCTAAAATAGAACTTGGCGTAATTATGGTTGGTGATAAAGATGATGCATTGGAAGCTAGAGCATTTAGAAAAGGGGTTAATGATTATGTAATTAGGCCTTTTCAAAAAGAATCATTAAATTGTAGAGTAAATAATTGCTTAGATTATATGCAAAAATGCGTATTGCTAAATGAATATAGTTTAGATAAAGATTTATTAACTGGACTTGATGATTATTCTACTTTTGAGAGAAGATTTTTGGACTATTTAGAGGATATGCAAGAAAATGAAGAAATGGCTTTAGCTTTGATCGATATAGATAATTTAGCCACAATTAATTATGAAATAAGTTATGATTGTGGTGATGGGATTATTAAACATACAGCTAAAAAAATTAAAGATCAAATTCGTGGTATGGATTTAGCTACTAAAATCGAAGATGGAAAATTTTATGTAATGTTAAAAAATACTAGTAATAAGGAAGCTTTAAAAGTATTTTCTAATATAAGAGTAAGTATTGCTAAAGAAAGTGCATTGATTGCTTTAGATGAAGTAGATTATAGTGTTTCTATAGGTGTTGCATTTGGTGAAAAAGGTAGTAAGGTTGAAGAACTATACAATAAGACTCAAAATGCTTTGGATTTAGCTAAAGCAAATGGAAGAAATAGGGTAGAGGTATGTTTTTAGATTGTGATTTTGATGAAAAAATCATAGATACACATTGTCATTTAGATCATCAAGCATATTTTGGTTATTTAGATGAAATGTTAAAACATGCTTTTGCTAGTGGGGTGGATAAAATCATCATTCCTGGGGCTGATATTAATGATTTGCCACGAGCAAGAGAGATTGCACATGCGTATGAGAATGTGTATTTTGCTTGTGGGGTACATCCTTATGATATAGATGATTTTAATTTGGATGTTTTAAAAGAATTTATTAATGATAAAAAATGTGTAGCTGTAGGAGAATGTGGGCTTGATTATTATCGTTTGAAAAGTGATGATTTACATATAAAAAATAAACAAAAAGAAATTTTTATAGCCCAAATTGAACTTGCTATAGAATATAAAAAACCTTTAATTGTTCATGTTCGTGATGCTAATGAGGATAGTTTTTGGATTTTAAAAAAATATGCCAAAGATTTACAAGGTGGTGTTTTGCATTGTTTTAATGCAAGTGAGCTTTTACTTGAGTTAGCAAATAGTGGTTTTTATTTTGGCATAGGTGGGGTGCTAACTTTTAAAAATGCGAAAAAATTAGTAGAAATTTTACCTAAAATTCCAAAAGACAAACTTGTTTTAGAAACAGATGGACCTTACTTAACTCCAGAACCACATCGTGGCAAGGTAAATGATCCTATATTAACGCATTTTGTAGTTCAAAAAATAGCTACACTTTTAAATTTGTCTAAGAATGAAGTAATCAAACTTACTAATTTTAATGCTAATCGTTTATTTTTTCAAGGTATATAATGAAAAAAGTTTTTTTATTTTTTATATTAATAATATTATGTTTAAATGCCAAGGCCTTACAATTTACCCCAGAACATTATACTCAGCAAGCTCAAATTTTAAGAAATTTAGATATTAACCCAAGCTATTTAAGCGATATGGTTTTTTTAGAATTTAAAGAATCTTCTATAAATATACACTCTAGAACCTTAGTTGATACCATGAGAGAATTTTATAAAATTACTCCAATTATTCGTAAAATTTTAGAGAAAGAAAATATCCCACAAGAGTTTTTATATTTGGCTATTGTTGAATCTGGCTTAAAAACACATAGTATATCTAAAACTAAAGCAGTAGGTGTATGGCAATTTATGAAACCAACTGCTCAAACTTTAGGTTTAAGGGTTGATCCATATGTAGATGAAAGAAAGGATTTAGTTAAATCAACCTATGCAGCCATTGCTTATTTAAAACAGCTAAAAGAGCAATTTGGAAAATGGTATTTAGCTATATTAGCTTATAATTGTGGAGATGGTAAATTAAGACAAGCTATTAAAAAAGCAAAAAGTGATGATTTAAAAATATTGCTTGATCCAAATGAAAAATATTTACCATTAGAAACTAGAGTGTTTATTAGAAAAATTTTAACTATGGCTTTTTTAGCAAATAATAACGATTTTTTGATTTCACAAGATAGTGCTTTACTTAATTATGCTCTATCAAGTGAAGTTAAAAAAATACCAATTCCTGCAAGTGTTTCTTTAAAAGATATTGCTAAAATAGCTAAGATGTCTTATAGTGAGTTTAAACGCTATAATCCGCATTTTAATTATGATTTTACTCCACCTGATAAGAAAGATTATTATATGTATATTCCATTAAGCAAGAGTGTAGCTTTTGAAGCAGCTTTAGCTAATGCAAAATTAGCTAAAGTTGATACTACCATACCTTATACAAAAATATACATAGTTAAACAAGGAGATAGTTTATATACTATTGCAAGAAAACACAAAATTAGCGTAGAAAGTATAAAAGAATATAATAAAATTAAAGGAAACTTAATTAATATCAACCAAAAATTAGTTTTAAAAATTAAGGAGAATAAGAATGAAAAAATTACAACCACTCAAAAAATGTCAAAAACCACTCATACAAAAGTCGTTAGTCGTTAGTTGTATAGGTGTTTTATTTAGTGCTTGTAGTGTTGTTCCTATGAGCTCACCAACCGTGTATTATCCAGAAAGAGATTTTAAAAGTGTAAAACATAACAATACGGGCTTAAAAGGCACAATGAAGCCATATACTATTAATGGTAAAACATACTATCCAACCGTGGTAGAAGTAGGTGAAACAGCCGATGGAATAGCTAGTTGGTATGGCCCTGGTTTTCATGGTAAAAAAACATCAAATGGAGAAACATATAATCAAAATGCCTATACAGCAGCTCATAAAACTTTACCTATGAATACTATAGTTAAGGTTACTAATTTAAAAAATTATCGTCAAACAACGGTTAGAATCAATGATAGAGGACCTTTTGTTGCGGGCAGGATTATTGATTTATCTAATGTTGCAGCAAGAGATATAGATATGATTCATTCTGGAATAGCACCTGTTAGACTTGAAGTTATTGGTTTTGGAACTAGTGCAAATTCAGGCTCAGTTCATACTAATTCAAATTTAGGTAGTAGTGGAGCTATAGTTGATAGTGGACACATCTTTGAAGGTGGTAATTTTATGGTGCAAATTGGTGCATTTAGAAATAAAAGCGGTGCAGATTTAATCGCGAATAGATATAAAAAATATAATTCTTACACTTCAACTATACAAACAAGCGCTAAAGATGGTTTGCATAGAGTATTTTTAAAAGGCTTTAGAAGTGAGCAAGAAGCAAGAGATTTTGCTGATAGTGGTGCATTTCCAGGAGCATTTATAGTAAGAGAGTAAATATGATAGAACTTATTTTTTTAGATGTAGATGGTTGTTTAACAGATGGTAAAATCATCTACACTCAAAATTATGGTGAAATAAAAGAATTTAATGTAAAAGATGGTGCAGCTATTGAAGCTTGGCAAAAACTTGGAAAAAAGGTTGCTATAATCACAGGAAGAACAAGCGAGTGTGTTTATTTTAGAGCTAGAGATTTAAAAATTGATTTAGTTTATCAAGGAATTAGCGATAAACTAACTTGTGCAAAAGAAATTTTGGAAAAATTAAATTTAGATTTTTCACAATGTGCTGCTATTGGGGATTATTATAATGATATGAAATTACTTGAAGCAGTTGGATATAGTTTTAAACCAAAAGATGCACATAAGGCTTTAAAAACTGATAAAGTTTTAAACCGAAAAGGTGGCAATGGTGCAGTGAGTGAAATGATAGAAATTTTAATCGAGCACAATAATATGCAAGCACAATGGGATAAACTTTGGCAATAAGAATTTTTGCTATTTTGATGAGTTTATTTGCCTTTGTTATGGTAATTTTAAGCACTCAAGATCCTTATCTTTTTACCATTAAACCTCAAAAAGTTGATGTTGCAAATATGCAAGCTTTTGATGTTTTAGATTATGAATTAAATGCAAGTAGCACTAAAGCAAGTTATCAAGCTAGTCGTTGGGTGAAGTATCAAGATAAGGATATATTTAATGATTTTAAAGTAGAAGGGGTTGATTATAATTTAAGTTCTAATTTATTAATTAGAAATGAAAAAATGTCTATTTTGGAAGGAAATGTTACTTATATAGATCAAAATCAAACTACTATTTTAACTCAAAAGGCTATTTATGATATGCAAAAAAAATTTTTATTTTCTAAAAATCAATTTAGAGCTTATATTGGTTTAAATGAGATATTTGGGGATAATTTTTTATATGATATAAATCAAAAACAATTAAAAATTCAAGGAATTAAAGCATGGTTTTTAGAACAATAATAATTTTATGTTTATTGAAAGTATTTACTATGGCAGCGCAAAAAATTGAAGTGCATGCTAAAGATTTTTATTTGGATGAAAAAAACCAAATAAGCGTTTTAAGTGGTGATGTTGAAGTAAAAAAAGCTAAAGATGTGTTAAATTCTCAAAAATTAGTTATTTATATGAAAAATAAACAACCAATAAAATATGTGGCTACTAAAGATGCTAAATTTAAGATAATTATGAATGATAAAATTTATCATGGTAGTGGTGATGAATTTGTATATGAAGTTAAAAAAGATATCTATGAGATTAATGGTAATGCAAAAATTATAGAACTTCAAACTAATAAGCAACTTTTTGGAGATAAAATAATTGTTGATAGAAAAAACATGACTTATAGGGTTGTAAGTAAAGATAAAAAACCCGCAAAATTTGTATTTGAAGTGAAAGAATGATAACGAATGCTAAATTTTTAACATCGGCTTCTCAAATTGATAATGCTCCTGATTTAGCTCTTACAGAGATCGCTTTTTTAGGTAGATCTAATGTTGGAAAGAGTTCTTTGATTAATACACTTTGTAAAAATAAAAATTTAGCAAAAAGTTCTTCAACTCCAGGAAAAACACAATTAATTAATTTTTTTGAGGTAGATTGTAAGTATAATGAGGATAAATTTAAGGTTATTTTTGTTGATTTACCTGGATTTGGTTATGCAAAAGTAAGCAAAAAAACAAAAGAAATTTGGAATAAAAATTTAGATGAATTTTTAAGAGAAAGAAGTAGTATAAAACTCTTTGTTCATTTAATTGATGCTAGGCATTATCAATTAGATATTGACTTAAATTTGGATGAGTATTTAAATTCTTTTTTGAGAGCTGATCAAAAAAAGATTATCGTATTTACTAAAAGCGATAAATTAAATCAAAGTCAAAAAGCAAAACTTTTAAACACTTATAAAGATGCGATTTTAGTTTCAAATTTAAAAAAACAAGGAATTGATAAATTAGAAAATAAAATTATTTTAGAAAGTTTAGGCATAAATGAAAACTAAAAATCTTACAAAAAATAGATTTGATTTTTCTTATTTGTTTTTTTACTTATCTTTGATTTTTTATCAAGTTTTATCTTCTGTTTATTACTGGCTTCCACCTTTGTTTGGCATTTTTTTTTGCTATATGATTATTCTTTTAAAAGAAAAAGAAAAAACCTTAAATAAGCTTGATTTTAGATGGTATTTTTCTTTATTTTATATACTTTTTATAGATATTATCCATGGATTTTATCTCTTTAGCTCTTGGATAGCTTTTTTTGTTTTTTACCATGTATTTGCAGATTGGTTTAGTAATAAACTAAAATTCGGTGATTATTTGCTGATGATTTATACTTTGTGTGCTTATGTTTTTATATATATATTTGATGTTTTTTTGGCTTATTTGGATAATTCTGCAATTATAAAATTTGGCATAGAATATTTATGGTTTATTGCTTTTGAGGCTGTGTTTGGTTTTGTTATTTTTAAAGGAAGAGTCAAGCTATGAGAATGCGTTTGGTAATGGGATTTATAGCTTGTTTTTTTATACTTTTATTAGCTAGGGTTTATTATATTAGTATTAAATCAAATGTATATTATGAAGAAATTGCAAAACAAAATGCAATAAAAACCCAACTAATAGCCCCAGTTCGCGGGCAAATTTTAGATATAAAAGGAAAACCTTTAGCTGTTAATAAATTAGGTTTTTCCATTTCTATTAAGCCTTATTTGTATATTAAAAAGAAAAATAGAAATATTTTAGAACAAGAATTACAAACCATAGTACATTATTTTCCTGATTTAAACATAACAAAACTTAAAAAAACATATATAAAATCTGATTCTTATTATAATCAAGATTATATAGAAGTTGTTCCTTTTATTGAATATGATGCTATGATTAAGTATTTTACCATTCTTAATTTAAGAGAAAATATGCAAGTTAAGTCAACAACTCAACGATACTATCCTTATGATTCTTTAGCAAGTCATGTTATAGGCTATGTTGGCAAGGCAAATTTAAATGATATGAATGAAAATGAAATAGCAAGACTTACTAGTTATGTTGGTCGCAGTGGTATTGAGCGATACTATAATAGTATTTTACAAGGAAACAAAGGTGAAAAAATAAGCAAAGTCAATGCTTTAAATAAAGAAATAGAAGAGTTATCTTACAAAAAACCACAAACGCATAATATTACCTTAACTATTGATCTACAATTGCAAGAGTTTATTACTCAAATTTTTAAAGATTTAGCTGGTGCTGCTATTATTATGGATGTCAACAATGGTGCTATATTGGCTGCTGGAAGCTTTCCTGAATATAATTTAAATCCTTTTGTTACTGGAATTTCTCAAGAGGAATGGGATAAACTTTCTAATGACTTAAATCATCCATTTACTAATAAATTAATCAATGGTCTTTATCCACCTGGTTCAGTGATTAAAATGGGAACTGCTTTAGCTTTTTTAGATAGTGGAAAATTTGATGAACATCGTAAATTTTTATGCGATTCTAATTTTGAACTTGGGGGTAGGAAATTTAGATGTTGGAAGGTTACAGGTCATGGCTATATGGATATGAATGATGCGATTAGAGAAAGTTGTGATGTGTATTTTTATAAAGGTGCTTTAGAGGTTGGTATTGATATTATTAGTTCTGTTTTTGAAAGAATGGGTTTTGGTTTTAAAACCGGAGTTGATTTGCCTAATGAATTTATAGGAACAGTTCCTAATAAAGCATGGAAAAAACAAAAATATAATCAACCATGGTATCAAGGTGAAACTTTAAATACTAGCATAGGACAAGGTGATTTTTTGGTTACTCCAATGCAAGTAGCTAAATTTACGGCTATGATAGCAACGGCTAAAAATATTACCCCGCATTTTATAGAAAGTATTGATGATAATATAACTAAGCTAAATTTTGAAAATAATGAAAGTATTTTTACTACTTTTGAATTAGCAAAACTGCCATTATTAAGGCGTTCTATGTATGAAGTAGCTAATGAGCAAGGAGGAACAACTGCTAGATATTTAAAAAATTCTCCTATAACTATAGCTGCTAAGACAGGAACAGCACAAGTGGTTGGAATTTCTCAAAGTGAAAAAAAGCGTATAAAAGAGGAAGATTTAGAATATTTTTTAAGATCACATGCTTGGATTACTTCATATGCTCCTTATGAAAAACCTCAATATGTAGTAGTAGTTTTAATCGAACATGGAAAAAGTGGTAGTAGCACTGGTGGGCCTATATTAGCTAAAATTTATGAAAAGCTAATAGATTTAGGTTATATTGATAAAAAATATATTAAGAAAAAAAATTAGATAATTAACATTCCATCACCATATGAGTAAAAACGATAGTTATTTTTTATGGCTTCATGGTAAAGCTCTAAAGTTTTTTCTCTACCTATAAAGGAGGCTACGAGCATAATTAAAGTTGATTTTGGTAAGTGAAAATTCGTAAGTAAATAATCAATTCTTTGTGGAGTATTTTGTGGATGTAAAAATAAATCACAAAAACCTTCGTTTCTTTTTTGTCTAAAATAATACTCTATACATCTAGTCACGGTTGTTCCTATGGCTAGTATTTTTTTAGAAGAATCAATCAAAGTGCAAGTTTTATCATCAATATAAAAAAATTCTGAATGCATTTTATGTTCGCGTATGTCTTCACACTCTACACCTTTAAAAGTTCCCGCACCTACATGTAGTGTTATAGTATAAATATCATGATTTTCTTTAAGTTTTTTTATCATTGTTTCATCAAAATGTAAACTTGCAGTAGGTGCGGCTACTGCTCCTTGATTTTTGGCAAAAATACTTTGATAGTTTATATTATCTTGTTCTTCATCGGCTCTTTTGATGTATGGTGGCAAAGGAACATGGCCTATTTTTTCTAAAATTTCAAAAACTTCATGATGGTTTAATTTTTTTTCATTAATGAAAAATTCTACCTCTCTTGTGCCATCATTGCGTAATTTTTTAATTTTAGCTTTTAAAGAATTATCAAAATACAATTCTTGGTCTTCTTTAACTTTACCACGAATTTGAACTAAAAAATCATTATTTTTTAAAGGGTGGTTAATGAAAAGCTCTATTTTATTACCATTTTCTTTTTTTCCATAAATTCTTGCTTTAATTACTTTAGTATCGTTAAAAACGATAACACAAGGTGGTAAAATTTTAACTAAGTCCTTAAAGTGTAAATGCGAAATTTGATCTTTATATCTTTCATAAACTAAAAGTTTGGCATTTTCTTTAGGTAAGATAGGAAAATTTGCTATAAGATTATTTGGTAAGTTATAATCATAACTAGAAAGCAAAAGATCTTTATTAGTCATTTTCATCATTTTCTTTTTGGCTAGGATTGACTTTTTTTGCTATATAAATAGAAATTCCATAAAGTCCGCACAAAGGCACGGCCATTAAAAATTGAGAAATGATATCAGGTGGAGTCATCATTGCAGAAAAGACAAAAATCACTAAAACTGAAACTCTAAAATGTTTTTTTAAAAAGCTATCATCAATAAGCCCAAGCTTAGCAAAGAAAAAGGTTATAACAGGCATTTCAAACGCTAAGCCAAAAGCAATTACAAGTTTGGTAAAAAATCCTACATATAAACCTATGCTAATTAAAGGTTTAAAATCTTGAGTTTGCACCCCAAAATCAATCAAAAATTTAAAAGCTAAAGGTATGACTATATAATAACAAAACAAAGCTCCAAGAGCAAACATAATACTAGCAAAACTTACAAAAGGCACTACTAGTTTTTTTTCATTATCATAAAGTCCAGGTGCTACAAATTTCCAAAATTGCCAAAAAATAACTGGCAAAGAAATCAAAAAAGCTGTAAAAAATGAAACCTTCATCGCAGTAAATAAAGGCTCTTGTAGCTCAACGAAGGTCATTTGTTTTGAAATTTCAGGTAAGGCTGCTTCCACTGGAGCTTTTAGTACATCTATAATATAATTGTTAAAGCTAAAACATACAAAAAACATTACAATAACACAAGCAACACTTATAAATAATCTTTTTCTAAGTTCTACTAAATGGGGTTTTAATTCTTCAAACATTTTTAACTTTCCATTTTCTGAGTATTTTTTTCATCTTTTTGAATTTTTTCTTCTATATGCGAAAGTTCTTGTATATCTTTTTCTAAATCATTAATTTCGCTTTTTAATTCTTTAGTGTTATTTAAAATATCTTCTTTAAGTTGATCAAATTCTTCAAAACTTAATTTTTTTCTAATATTTTCATTGGTTTGTGAAAATTCATCTTTATATTTTTGTGCTTCATCTTTTAATTCTGCTATTTTTAATTCTTTATTGATACTTGCTTTTGCTTCATCAATATTGCTTTTAATGGCTTTTAAAATTTTTGCAATTTCAACTATAGTCGAAGGTAGTTTTTCAGGTCCAAGAACCAAAATAGCTACAACCAAAATAACTAAAATTTCACCAAAACTCATTTTTTCTTCTTTCATTGATAAATGTATAGTTTACATTTTACATAAAAATACTTAAAAATATTATTACTTTTAATATATAAATATATCAATATATCTTGATATATTTATATAATTTTATTATAATCATAAAAAGAAAGGAAATATATGGAAAAATTAGTTTTTATTTTAAAAGATTTTCTGATTTTATTTATTGAAATTTCTGTTTTATTTGTTTTGGTAAATATGCTAATTGCTTATGTTAATGAGCGCTATGCTAAATTTTTCAATGAGCATTTGAAAAAAGATTCTTTTGCAAGCTATGTAAAAGCTATACTTTTAGGCAGCTTAACGCCTTTTTGTTCGTGCTCAAGCATACCACTTTTAAATGCATTTTTAAAAGCAAAAGTGCCACTTGGAGTATGCATAGCATATTTAATCACCTCACCTTTAATTAATCCTATTATAGTGGTGATGTTTGTGGTGAGTTTTGGTTTAAAAATTTCATTATTTTATGTGGGATTTTTATTTTGTGTGATTTTATTGCTTGCTTTTTGCATTTCTAAAATCAATACTCAAAATTTTTTTAATGAAGATTTTTTAAAAAATGATTTAGAACAAAAATCAAATTGTTGTTCTAGTAATGCTTTTCAAAGCTCATATTCTCAAAAGTCTAGTTTGGTTTTTGCTAAAAATTCCAAGATAAATAAAATTTTAAATTTTAAAAGCAAAAACAAAGAAAATAAAATCAAAACTTTGTTTTTACAAAGTTTTAAAGAATATAAAAAAATATTGCCTTATATTATTATAGGTATGGCTATAGGAGCTTTTATACACGGATTTTTTCCGCAAGATTTTTTTCAAATTTATATGAAAGATTATGGAATTTTAGGTGTATTTATAGCAGCTTTTATAGGGGTTTTGCTTTATATGAATTGCACTGCTAT
The DNA here is from genome assembly GCF_000816785.1 of Campylobacter peloridis LMG 23910. Lineage (NCBI taxonomy): Bacteria > Pseudomonadati > Campylobacterota > Epsilonproteobacteria > Campylobacterales > Campylobacteraceae > Campylobacter > Campylobacter peloridis. The sequence continues at coordinate 748,976 of NZ_CP007766.1, forward strand.
GATACCTGTTGCCTTGGCTTTAACCACTAGTGGAATTCCTTTAGGGGTGATGATGAGTTTTTTAATAGCAGGAGCAGGATGTTCTTTGCCTGAGCTTGTTTTATTAAAAAGAATATTTAAATTTAACTTTTTATTTTTATTTGCTAGTATGATAGTTTTTATTGCAATTAGTTTTGGACTTTTAATGTTTTTTATATAAGGATTTTTATGCAAGAGTTTTTAAAAATTAGCGGTGCGATTAATGATGAGAGTAGAGTTTTAATTTTGGCTTTTTTGCAAAAGCATGGAAAGCTTTGTGTGTGTGATTTGCAAAGCTCATTAAATATGAGTCAATCAAGGCTTTCAAGACATTTAAAAATTTTAAAAGAAGCTAATTTTTTAGAAGTAGATAGACAAGGGGTTTGGGGATATTATGGTATAAAAGAGAATTTAAATAATTTTTGCAAAGATGTATTAAAAAATATCAATAATCTTTCTTTAGAACTTCCTGAGCTTAAAAGATTTTCTTGTGAGTGTTCTAAGGAATGATATGAAAATAGCTTTTATTTATATTCACAATAGTTGTAGATCTCAAATTAAAAATTATACAAAGAACTTTCAATGCTTGGTTTTATAGATAGATTTTTAACTTTATGGATTTTTATAGCTATGGCTTTGGGTTTGTTTTTGGGATTTATATTCCCTAATATTGCAAATTTTTGGGAGAGTTTTAACTATAAGCAAAATAATGTTTTGCTTATGATATGCTTAATTTTAATGATGTATCCACCTTTGGCTAAGGTTGAGTATAAAAAAATCTTTAAGATTTTTCATTCTTTTAAAGCTTTAATACTTTCTTTGTTTTTAAATTGGATTTTTGGTCCTATTTTGATGTTTATATTAGCTTGGATATTTTTAAAAAATGATCTTGATTATATGCAAGGTATTATCATTATAGGTTTAGCTCGTTGTGTAGCTATGGTAGTAGTTTGGAGTGATTTAGCTAAAGCTAATAAGGAATACACTGCTGCTTTGGTAGGTATTAATACGATTTTTCAAATTTTATGTTTTGCCTTTTATGTATATTTGTTTTTAGAATTTTTTCCTTCTTATTTGGGTTTTAGTTTCGAAAATGATTTGGAGATAAAAATAAGTGACATTTTACAAAATGTAGCAATTTATCTTGGTTTGCCTTTTTTACTAGGAATTTTAAGCAGGGTGGTTTTTATTGGTTTAAAAGGCAAAGAATGGTTTGATCAAAATTTCTTACCTAAGATAAGTCCTATCACGCTTGTTACTTTACTTTTTACTATTATCATCATGTGTTCTTATAGATCAAGTGATATTTTTAACTTACCTTTAGATGTGTTTAAAATTTGCATTCCTTTGTTTTTATATTTTGTGATAATGTTTTATAGTTCTTGGTTTATAAGTAAAAAACTAGGGTTAAACTATAAAAAAAATACAGCTATTAGTTTTAGTGCTAGTGGTAATAATTTCGAACTTGCTATAGCTATATCCATTGCATCTTTTGGTATAAGCTCATTGCAATCTTTTGCTGCTATTATAGGGCCATTGATTGAAGTTCCTGTTTTGATTTTACTTGTTAAATGGGCTTTGAAATTTAAGTATTAATATACAAAGCAAGCTCATCGCTTAAAAGATAATTAGTATTATAAAAAATTCCATTTTTATAAACTAATTTTCCCTTTTTGCTAAGAAAAAGTGCTTTTTCTTTTTCCAAAGGCTCTAGCTTTGTTTCATCTACCCCTACAATACTTCTAAGGCCTAAAAAAATATGCTCTAAATGCAAGTCTTTTAAATTTAGATTTTCTACTTCTCTAAAACAAGGATTTGCTATATAATCTTTTAAATTTTTCTTAGTGTAAAATCTTTGCTTTTTTAAAAATCCTACAGCACTCAAACCACAACCTATATAATCTTTGCCTTGCCAATAAGCAAGATTGTGCTTACAAATTTGTCCAAAATTACTAATTTCATATTGTTTATACCCAAGATTTTCAATACCTTTTATGAAGTATTTTGCTAATCTTGGAGCATTTTTTTTAAAGTGAAATTTTTTCGCAAATCTTGTTTTTTCTTCTATGGTTAAATTATAAGCACTTACATGAGAAATATTTAACAATGCTAAATTTAAAAGCTCATAATCAAGCATTTTAGTATTGTCTAATTTTGTATCGTAAATTAAGTCTAAATTAATATTATCAAATCCGGCTTTTTTTGCATTTTCTATACTCATAAAAATGCTTTTTTGATCATGATTGCGTCCAAGAAATTTTAGTTTATGCTCATTAAAACTTTGCACGCCATAAGATATGCGATTAACACCCAAATCTTTCATACCTTTAAGCCATGAAAGATTGCTTGAGCTAGGGTTTGCTTCTATGCTTATTTCGCTATTATCTTTTATATAATCTTGCAAAAAAGTAAAGATTGTTTCATAAAAACTAATCTCCATTAAACTAGGGGTTCCTCCACCTATAAAAATGCTTTTGAAAGAATTTTTATCAACTTTGAAAAAATTTAATTGATGTTTTATATCTTGCATTAATGCATTTAGATAATCTTTTTCAAAGTCTTTTTTCTTAAGCGAAGTAAAAGAGCAATAAAAGCATTTGCTTTCGCAAAATGGTATATGAATGTATAAATGCATAAACTTTCTTTATATTAATAACAAATTGGTATTTTTTTGTTAAAATTATAACATTTTAAATATCAAAGGATAAGAAAATTATGAAAGAAGAAAAAAAATACAGACCAAATGTTGCTGTTGTTGTGTTATCACCTGCTTATCCTTTTGATTGTAAATTTTTTATTGCAAAGCGTAATGATATGGAGGATATTTGGCAATTTCCTCAAGGTGGTATTGATGAGGGTGAAAGCCCTAAAAACGCACTTTTTAGAGAATTAAAAGAAGAAATTGGCACAGATGAGGTTGAGATTTTAGCTGAATATCCAGAATGGATTAGTTATGATTTTCCAGCAAAAATTGCACAAAAAATGTATCCTTATGATGGGCAAAATCAAAAATATTTTTTAGTAAAATTAAAAAGTAGTGCAAAAATAAATTTAAATACCAAACATCCTGAATTTAATGCTTTTAAATTTATATCATTAAATGAGGTTTTTAATACTATAAATCATTTTAAAAAACCTATTTATGTTAAGGTTTTAAAATACTTTAAAGAAAAGGGGTATATTTAATGCTGATCGTTCAAAAATATGGAGGAACAAGCGTTGGAACGCTTGAGCGAATAGATGAAGTTGCTAAAAGAGTTGCAAAAAGTAAAAAAAATTGTGATAAATTAGTAGTCGTTGTTTCTGCAATGAGTGGAGTGACAAATGAATTAATCGATTTTGCACATCATTTTAGCAAAAACCCATCAGGTCGTGAGATGGATATGCTTTTAAGTAGCGGTGAACGCGTAACTTCGTCTTTACTTGCTATAGCTTTAAATGAGATGGGTTTAAAAGCGGTGGCATTTTCAGGGCGTAATGCTGGAATTATTACAGATGATGTATATACCAAAGCAAGAATTGAGCATATAGATACTACAAATATTAATAAAGCTTTAGATGAAGGATATATTGTAGTAGTTGCGGGTTTTCAAGGCATTGATAAAATGGGTAATGTTACTACTTTGGGTCGTGGAGGAAGCGATTTAAGTGCAGTAGCATTAGCTGGAGCGCTTGATGCTGATTTGTGTGAAATTTATACAGATGTTGATGGGGTTTATACAACAGATCCTAGGATTGAACCAAAGGCCAAAAAACTTGATAAAATTTCTTATGAGGAAATGTTAGAACTTGCAAGTTTAGGGGCTAAAGTATTACAAAATCGCTCAGTAGAGCTTGCTAAAAAATTAAATGTAAAATTAGTTACTAGAAGTAGTTTTAATGAAAATGAAGGGACGATTATTACTAAGGAGGAAAATATGGAACAAGCTTTGGTTAGTGGTATAGCACTTGATAAAAACCAAGCAAGAGTTACTTTAAGAAATATCGATGATAAACCAGGAATAGCAGCTGAAATTTTTGGAACTTTAGCAAATGAGAATATCAATGTGGATATGATTATTCAAAATGTTGGAGTAGATGGAGCGACTAATTTAGGTTTTACCGTGCCTGAAAACGAGCTTGATTTGGCTACTGATGCTATGAAAAAAGTTTTAGGAGCAAATGCTAATATAGAAACAGATAGTGCTGTTGTTAAAGTTTCTGTTGTAGGGGTTGGGATGAAGTCTCATTCTGGGGTGGCTTCTGCAGCTTTTAAAGCTTTAGCAAATGAAAATATAAACATACAAATGATTTCAACTAGTGAAATTAAAATATCAGTAATTGTGCATGAAAAATATGGAGAATTAGCTGTAAGAGTATTGCACGAAGTGTATAAGTTAGATGTATAATGAGCAATAATTTTTTAAAATTTAGTTTAGAGCAAATTAGGCAAAATGGTGCTTATATGAGTTGGCTAGAAGAAAGGCGATTAGAGTGGTCGCCTTTAGTTGCCTCAAAACTTTCTTTACTTTTACAAGGTTATACATTTATAATTATCACAGATGAACAAAGAGCTTGGTATGAAGAATATTTTTTGAGTCAAATTAATAAAAAAGCTACTAGACCTATGCTTCCTTTTATTTCTTTAAAAGGAATTTGCAACAAAAACTATAATACTCAAGAGGAGATCGCTTTGCTTAATGATCTTTTAAGCATATCATTTCCTAATGGTTATGTGTATTTTTATATAGGAAAAAATTCAGATCCTAAAGCACAAATTGCAAAATCAAAAGAAGATAGCCTGCTTTGGCTTTTTGATGAGCAATTGCAAAATAGTTTTTATTTATCTTCTTTGGATAAAGATCTTGATTATAAACTGATTTCTTTATATAAAATTTTTGATAAAAGTTTAGACGCAGTTCTTTTTTCTAAGGTAGAAATTTGAGTATTAGAAATAAAATCATTATCCATAATGATTTTGAATTTATACAAGAAAAACTTATAAAAGAATATGGGCAAAAAAAAATAAGATTTTTTATACCTAAGAATCCTGATTTAGAGTTAAGATTAAACGATACAAGCTATGATAAAAATGCTCAAGCTACTGCAAGAGCTATTATGAAAGAAAGTTATATAGCAGAAGCAAATGAAAAAATTATAGTAATCATAGCAAAAAGTTTTCGCGAAGAAGCACAAAATTTTCTACTAAAACTTTTTGAAGAGCCTCCAAAGAATATTTATTTCATCATTGTTGCACCATCTAAAAATGTTTTTTTACCCACTATACTTTCAAGATTTATCGTAGAAAAACATAAAATTCAAAAAGAAAAAATGGTTTTGGATTTTGATCTTAAGAAATTAGACTTATTAGGAATTTTATCTTTGTTAAAAAAATATGAAAATATAGACAAACAAGAGTGCTTAGAATTAATTAGCACATTAAGCTATGAATGTTTAAAACAAGATTTAAAACTAAATGATGAAGAAATTGATTTTTTTTATAAAGCTTATGAGTTGGCAAAATTAAATGCAAAACCAGCTATTTTACTAAGTGTGATAGCTTTGATTATATATGAGAGAAAAAATGAAAATCATTAAAATAAACCCAAATACTGATTTTAAATCAATAACTCAATTTATAAAACCCCATAAAATGGGTGAAAAAATCATGAGTAAAAAAACTCAAATTCATTTTTTTCTCATCAAAAATTTAAGAGCACCTGCTGTGAATATACTCAAGCAAGATGCATTAAGAATTGGAGCTGAACTTGTAACGCATAAAGAAGTTATATTGGGTAAAGAACATACCAATGCTTTGCTAATGGTTACAAAAGAACAAATTAAAAAACTCATCCAAAAAGAAAAGCTGCAAGATTTTGGTTTAAAAAATTTAGCTTTATTTTTAGAGCAAAAATTTAATAAAGCAAAAAAAGCAAAAATCATGGGTGTAATTAATATAAACACAGATAGCTTTAATGCAAAAAGCAGGGTAGATGAGCACGCACTTTTAGAAAAAATAGAACTTTTTATTTCTCAAGGAGCTGATTATATAGATATAGGTGCGGTATCTTCAAGGCCTGGGAGTGTGTATTGTGGAAAGGAAGAAGAATTTAAGCGTTTGAAAAATGCCTTAGATTTAATTTATAAAGAAAAAATTTATGAAAAATGTATTTTTAGTTTAGATAGCTTTGATGAGTATTGCTTAGAATATGCTTTAAACAAAGGTTTTAAGCTTATTAATGATATTACCGGTTTTAAAAATGAAAATTTGGCTAAACTTGCTTTAAAATACAAAGCTACTTATATACTTATGCATATGCAAAATACCCCACAAAATATGCAAGATAATCCTTACTATGAAGATGTATTAGCCGAGCTTGATGAATTTTTTGCACAAAAATTAGAAAGATTAAGTGAATTGGGTTTAAAAGATGTGATTTTAGATGTTGGTATTGGTTTTGGAAAAAGCCCATGGCATAATATGATGCTAATTAAGCATTTAGAGCATTTTTTACGCTTTGAAAAAGAACTATTAATTGGAGCTAGCAGAAAAAGTGTGATAAATGCGTATTTTAACTCAAGCGTTGAGCAAAGATTAGCTGGCACGCTTTATTTGCATTTAGAAGCTTTTAAAAACGGAGCAAGCATTATAAGAGTGCATGATGTATATGAACATAAACAAATGTTTGAACTTGCAAAAGCTATGGATGAACTTTCTTTGGAGTAATGATGATTTATCAAGAGTATTTAGAAAAAGTAAAATTAGCAAATGAATGGATGAGGGCTTATTATGAAGATGATGAGCCTTTAGCAAGTGATGAGGAGTATGATAAACTTATTAGAAAATTAAGAGAATTTGAAGCAAAATATCCTGAAAAAATTGCCAAAGATTCTCCAACACAAAATATTGCCCCAACTATACAAAGTGAGTTTTATAAAATTACACATAGTGCAAAAATGTGGTCTATGGAAGATGTTTTTGATGAAGCTGAGCTTAGAGCTTGGGCAAAAAGAGCTAAATGTGAGTTTGATTTTTTTATAGAGCCTAAATTTGATGGAGCAAGCTTAAATTTAACATATGAAAATGGTGTGTTAATTAGCGGTGCTACAAGGGGTGATGGAGAAGTAGGTGAGGATGTTACTTTAAATGTAAGAGAAATTGCTAATATCCCAAAAACCATACCTTATAAAAAAAAGATAGAAATTCGCGGTGAAGTAGTGATTTTAAAAGAAGATTTTGAAAAAATCAATGAAAAAAGAGCTAAAGAGGGTTTAAGCTTGTTTGCAAACCCACGCAATGGAGCAAGTGGCTCTTTAAGACAGCTTGATACAAGCATTACCAAAGAAAGGAATTTGAAATTTTATCCTTGGGGAGTGGGGGAGAATTCTTTAGAATTTAGCAAACATTCTGAAGTGATGGAGTTTGTAAGAAGTCTTGGTTTTTTAAAAGATGATTTTGTTTTTTGTGTGAAAACTTTAGATGAGGTTATAAAAAAGTATCATGAGCTTTTAGAAAAAAGAGATCAAAAGCCTATGATGATGGATGGTATGGTTGTAAGGGTTAATGATTTAGCTCATTGTAAGCTTTTAGGCTATACGGTGAAATTTCCCAAATTTATGGCTGCTTTTAAATTTCCAGCTTTAGAAAAAACCACCACTTTACTTGGGGTTAATTTGCAAGTGGGAAGAAGTGGGGTGATTACCCCTGTGGCGGTTTTGGAACCTGTAAATTTAGATGGGGTTATAGTAAAATCTGCTACTTTACATAATTTTGATGAGATAGCTAGACTTGGAGTAATGATAGGCGATAGTGTAAGTGTGATAAGAAGCGGTGATGTTATACCTAAAATCACTAAAGTTTTTACCCAAAGACGCGATGGTTTAGAAAGTGAAATCGCTAAGCCAACTCTTTGTCCTGAATGCTTTAGCGAACTTTTAGATGAGGGTGCTTTTTTAAAATGCCAAAATTTAGATTGCAAAGCAAGGCTTGTAAATTCTATCATTTATTTTGTGTCTAAAAAATGCTTAAATATAGACGGCCTTGGAGAAAACATTGTCGAGCTTTTATTTAAAGAAGGAAAAATCACCAATATAGAAAGTATATTTTTCTTAAAATACAGCGATTTTGAAGGTTTGGAAGGCTTTAAAGAGAAAAAAATCAATAATCTTTTAAATGCTATTGAAAATGCTAAAAAATGCTCTTTATCAAGATTTATCAATGCTTTGGGTATAGAGCATATTGGCGAAGTAGCGGCTAAAAAACTAGCTCAAGCTTTTGGTTTTGAATGGTTTATGCAAAGCTATGAAACTTATGCAAATTTAGAAGGTTTTGGCACACAAATGGCTAAAAGCTTAGAGGAATTTGCCCATGTAAATGCAAATCGCATTAAACATTTTTATGAAATTTTGCATTTAGAAGATGAGAAAAAAGAGCTTGCTTTGAATGAAAATATTTCTAAGAAAACCTTTGTTATAACGGGTACTTTAAGCAAATCACGCGATCATTTTAAAGAATTAATCGAAAGTTTTGGTGCAAAAGTAAGTTCAAGTGTGTCTAAAAAAACTGATTTTGTATTATATGGAGAGGAAGCGGGTTCAAAATTACAAAAGGCTCAAAGTTTAGGGGTTAAATGTATTAATGAGAGTGAATTTAATGCCCTTTTAGGCAGTGATGATGCGATTTGATATTTTTGTAAGTACAAAGTTAAACATTTCACGCAATAAAGCTTGTGAGCTTATAGAAAATAAACAAATTTTACTTAATAATGAGTTTAAAAAAAGCTCTTTTAAAATCACAACTCAAAATCCCTTAGAAGATGAGAGCTTAAAACTCATGCTTTTAGAAGAGCTTTTTGTAAGCAGGGCTGCTTTTAAGCTCAAACATTTTTTACAAGAGCATGCATTTATCATCAAAGATAAAATTTGCTTAGATATAGGCTCATCAACTGGGGGTTTTGTGCAAATTTTACACCAAAAAAAGGCTAAACATATTAGTGCTTTAGATGTAGGTTCTAACCAACTTCATGAGAGTTTAAGAAATTTAGAAAATATCCAAATTTATGAAAATACTGATTTGCGTGAGTTTAAAAGTGAAATTTTATACGATGTGATTACTTGTGATGTGAGTTTTATTTCTTTAATGCATTTAATCTCTCATATAGACAAACTTGCTAAAAATCTTATCATCTTGCTTTTTAAACCCCAATTTGAAGTGGGTAAAAATGCTAAACGCGATAAAAATGGGGTTGTAAAAGATCCAAAGGCTATTATTTTAGCTAAAGCAAATTTTGAAAAAGCTTGTGCAAAACTTGGATGGATTTTGCAAGTTAGTCAAGAATCGCAATTAAAAGGAAAAGAAGGTAATGTTGAGTTTTTCTATGCCTATACAAAAAAATAAAATCACTAATTTAGCCATAGGTTGCTTTGATGGTATGCATTTGGGGCATTTTGAGCTTTTTAAACATTTAGATGAAAATGGGGCAATTTTTATTATTTATAAAACAGAATGTAATGAGCTAACACCTAAGGAATTTAGAGTGAATGTGGCAAAACATCCTTTGATTTTTTGTGATTTTTTAGAGATTAAAAATTTAAATGGTAAGGAATTTTTAACTTATTTAAAAAAAGAATTTCCTAATTTAGAAAAAATCATCGTTGGTTATGATTTTAAATTTGGTAAAAATCGAGAATGGGAAGCTAAAGATATACAAGCACTTTGTTCTTTAAAAACCATTATAGTAGATGAGTTTAAAATTCAAAACCAAAGCGTGCATGCAAGCTTGATTAAGCATTTGCTTGAAAATGGCAAAGCAAAAAAAGCACGAGAATTTCTTGGTAGATTTTATAATATAAGAGCAAAAATCATAAAAGGCCAAGGAATAGGGGCAAAAGAGCTTTTTGCAACTTTAAATTTACAAAGTAAAGATTTTTTCTTGCCTAAAAATGGGGTTTATGCAAGTTTGATTAAAATTGGAGATAAAACTTATAATAGCGTTAGTTTTTTAGGTATTAGATCAAGTGATAATCATTTTTCATTAGAAACACACATTTTAGATGAAAATTACAAAAATACTGAGGAAAAATTTGTAGAACTTAGTTTTGTAGATTATATTAGAGCTAATAAGAAATTTGATGATTTATCTTTATTAAAAGTGCAAATTGCTAAAGATATTATAAAAGCAAAAGAAATTTTAAGGGTTGTAGATGAAAGATGAAATTTTTAAAAAAGAATTAAACAAACAATTTGAATTTGATAAAAGCGTAGCTAGCGTTTTTGATGATATGGTTTCAAGATCTGTGCCTTTTTATACGCAGAATTTAAAGCTAATTAGCGAACTTTTGTATCATTTTATGCCTGCAAATGCTAAAATTTGCGATCTTGGCTGTTCTACTGCGAATTTATTGTTAGCTCTTTTTGAAAAAAGAAAGGATTTTTGCTTAAGCGGAGTAGATGAAGCAAGAGCTATGCTTGAGATTGCAAAAAGCAAAAGTAAAGCTTTTGGAGCTAAGATAGATTTTTTTGAAAAAAATTTAGATGAGTTTGATTTTTTTAAAAATGATGCTTTTATAGCTACTTATACTTTGCAATTTATCCGCCCACCAAAACGACAAGAACTTATTGATAAAATTTATAAAAATCTAAATGAAAATGGTATGTTTGTATTAAGTGAAAAAATTCTTTATGAAGATGCGATAATAGCCAATAAAATGATACAAATTTATGAGCAATACAAACTAGAGCAAGGCTATACTAAATTAGAAATTTCAAGTAAAAGACAAGCTTTGGAAAATGTGCTTATTCCTTATACTCAAAATGAGAATATTACCATGCTTAAAAAAGCTGGCTTTTCAAAAATAGAAAGCGTTTTTAAATGGGTAAATTTTGAAACTTTTATTGCTTTTAAATAAAAATGTTTGATTAAAATCAAACATTAAATCTAAAATGCATTACATCGCCATCTGCAACTATATAGTCTTTACCTTCAAGGCGTAGTTTTCCTGCTTCTTTAGCACCACTTTCACCTTTATAATGAATATAATCTTCATAGGAAATAACTTCAGCTTTAATAAAACCTTTTTCAAAATCATTATGAATTACACTAGCTGCTTTTGGTGCTTTCCATCCTTTTTGTATAGTCCATGATCTAACTTCAATTTCTCCAGCGGTAAAATAGCTAATTAAATTAAGTTTAGAAAATGCTGTGCGTATAACTACCTCAAGCCCACTACGCTCAACTCCTAAAGATTTTAAAAATTCATAGTTTTCTTCATCACTTAATGCAATCATTTCTTCTTCTATTTTAGAGCAAAGTTTAATAACTTCATGGCCTGATTTTGCTGCAAATTCTTTTAAATCTTTTACATAATCATTGTCCTCTAGAAGTGAATTTTCATCCACATTAGCTCCATATATTACTTCCTTGGCAGAAAGCAATCTTAATTCTTTTATGAGAGCTTGATAAACTTCGTTTTTATTGGCAAAAGAACTTGCGCTATTGTTTTGATTTAAGTGTTCTAAAAGTTCATTGGCTAAAGCTAAACTTTCTTTTGCGCCTTTTTCATTAGCCTTTACACCTTTTGAGAGTTTTTCAATTTTTTTGCTAAGTTGTTCAATATCTGCTAATATAAGTTCTGTTTCGATAATTTGCACATCACGCACAGGATTAACACTACCTGCAACATGAGTAATATTTTCATCATCAAAGCAACGCACAATATGCAAAATCATTTCTGTTTCGCGTATATTTGAAAGAAATTTATTTCCCAAGCCTTCACCTTTGCTAGCACCAGCAACTAAACCTGCTATATCAACAAATTCTATATTTGAGCGTATAATTTTTTGTGGATTGACTATTTTTGCTAATTCTTTTAAGCGATGATCAGGGACAGGAACTATAGCTTTATTAGGCTCTATAGTGCAAAATGGATAGTTTGCGCTTTCAGCGTTTTGTGCTCTTGTTAGTGCATTAAAAGTTGTAGATTTTCCAACATTTGGAAGTCCTACTATTCCTACTGATAAACTCATTTTTTATTCCTTGAAAGATAAAGTAAATAAGAAAGACACATTCTAACACCTGCACCAGTTGCACCAAAACTATGATAACCCCAAGCTTTTTCTAAATAAGCAGGACCTGCAATATCTAAATGTAGCCATTTATCTTTAAATTCTTCTCTGATAAAAGAATTTAAAAATAATCCTGCAGTAATAGCTCCACCATAACGACTTGAAGAGGTATTGCTAACATCTGCTATATTTGATTTTATAAGTTCTTTTAAGTGCGGATTAAAATGTAAAATAGTTGCTAAATCTCCGCTTTTTTTACTTACTTTGAAAAAATCATTTTGCAAATCTTCATTATTTCCCATAATTGCACTTGTGTATTCTCCAAGACCAACCACACAAGCTCCAGTTAGGGTAGCAAGATCTATAAGTAAATCAGGTTTTAAATCTTGTGCAAAAGAAAGACAATCAGCTAAAACCAATCTTCCTTCAGCATCTGTGTTTCTAACTTCTATACTAACGCCTTCTCTTGAGATTAGCACATCATCTGGTTTATAAGCATTTCCACCTATCATATTTTCAGTTGCACCAATGATAGAATGAACTTCTATATCAAGGTTTAACTCACTTGCTCCTTTAATAATAGCCATTGCAGCTGCACCACCGCTTTTGTCTGATTTCATCGTTAACATGTAATCAGCTGGTTTTAAACTAAGTCCACCACTATCATAAGTTAAACCCTTGCCTACAAATACTACTTTCATTTTTGCATTTTGTGGTTTATAAGAAAGATGTATAAGTTTTGGAGGATGAACAGAGGCGCGATTTACTGCTAAAAATGCTTGCATTTTTTCTTGCTCTAAAAAATCACTTTCATAAATCTTACATGAGATTTTAGAATCATTTTGGCTTAGATTTAGAGCATCTTCAGCCATTTTTACAGGGGTGTAAATTTGCGGAATTTCATTAACTATATTTTTAGCAAAATCACAGGCATTGGAAAATACTTGTCCATAGTTTAAGCCTATATATGCTTCTTGGATATTGTAGTCTTTGTTATTGATTTCATCTTTTGAAATAAAAATATTTTTTAAACTAGAAGATGTTTGTTCTTTTTTGTATTTATTAAATTCATATGCCCCAAAACTAAAACCTTGAATCATAGCATTAAAGCTATTGACAATGCATTGTCCTATAACGCATTTGGTTTTTACACTTTGAATGTCTAGTTTTTTTAATGCTTTATAAGCATTAGCAAAAGCAAGTCTTATATCTTCATAATCCAAGCTTTTAAGTTCACTATAAAGAACTTTATTTTGTAAATCAAGGCAAATCCCTTCACCTTTATAGTTTGAAAGTTTAAAAAGTTCTTGACTTTGAGAAAAATTATTTAAATTTTTATTTTGTATTAAAATTATTTCAAAATCAGCATTAATAGAATTAATATCTTCTTCTTTAAAATTAAAAATCATTTATGAGTCCTTTTTCTAAGTATAGATTTTTCTATTTGTTTCATACCTAAAAATAAAGCAAGTAAAAAACATGCGATAATAGGCACGGCAAAATACCAATGCGCCCCAGCCCATTCTACTGCAAGCCAAATTTCTTTTCCAAAAAACCATGCAAGCAATATCGTAATAGCCGCCCAAGCCCATGCACTTATAAGATTAATAAAGGCAAATTTTTTAGCACTATAGCGAGTTAAACCTATACTCATAGGTATTATGGTTCTAAAGCCATACATGTATCTTTGAACAAAAATAATAGGCCAGCCAAAACGCTGCAAGAGTAAATGTGCTATAGCAAATTTACGCCTTTGAGTACGTAATTTTTTTTGTATATATTTTTTATTATATCTTCCTATATAAAAATAAATTTGATCTCCAGCAAAACCACCTAAACCAGCAACAAAAATGATTAAACCTAGATTAACATGCCCTTCATGTGCAAATATCCCTGCTAAAATAAGTGCAAGTTCTCCTTCAAGCATGCACCATAAAAAAACAATGATATATGCCCAATTTTTATAATCATATAAAAGTTGTTTTAAAAATTCTTCCATATTTTCACACCTTTAATACACTATATACACTAGTTAAATTAGCTAATTCTTTAGCTCCACTTAAATCTTGTAATTCTAGTAAAAAACATGCTTCAACACATTGAGCTTGTAATCTATGAATGAGTTTTACAGCTGCTAAAGCAGTTCCTCCTGTGGCTATTAAATCATCAATGAGTAAAACTCTAGCGTTTTTGGTGTTATTGAAAGCATCAGTATGAATTTCTATGGTATCTTGTCCATACTCTAGGCTATATGATTCTTTTAGGCAGTTAAAAGGTAGTTTTCCTGGTTTTCTAATAGGAACAAAAGCTAAATTTAATTTTGCACTTAAGGCTGCACCAAAAATAAAACCGCGACTTTCAATGCCTGCTATATAATCTATATTCATTTTTGCATATCTTGTAGCTAAATGTTCTATTAAAAAACTAAAAGCTTCTTTGTTGTTTAACAAAGTAGTAATATCTCTAAAAATAATCCCTTCTTTTGGAAAATCCTTAATCGCTCTAATGCTATCTAATAAGTATTTTTTATCTTGTTCTTTCATCATAATAATGCCTCGATTTTTGCTTCTAATTCTTTAATTCTTTGTCTAAGTTTCTCATTTTCTATACGATATTGAGAATTTCTTGTTCTAAGGGAGGTTAAATCTGCCTTGCTTTTATTTAGCTCTTCTGTTAGTATGTCAATATTACCTAGGCTTCTTTGAAGTTGCACTTGCAATTTTCTTATAACAATTTCAGTATCATCAAGATTGTTTTTTATAAATTCTTTTGCGATTTTTTCTTTATGAAGCAAGGTTTTATAATAAAGTAGCATTATAGTCATATAAATACTTACACAAATTAATATAGTTAAAACAAGCCAGCTTATTATCATAAATTTTCCTCTATTTTGCTAATTCTTACACAATGTCTTCCCCCGCTAAAAGAAGTGTTAATGAAATTTAAGATGATTTCAAAAGCCATATCTGCACCGATTAATCTTGCTCCAAGAGCTAAAACATTTGCATCATTGTGCTCTCTTGAAAGTTTAGCACTTAATGCTTCATTGCATAAAGCACAGCGTATATTTTTATGGCGATTAGCCGCTATACTCATACCTATACCTGAACCACAAATTAAAATTCCAAAACTATTTTCATTAATCCTAGAACTTAACAAATGTGCATAATCAGGATAATCACAGCGGTTGTCATCAAAAGCACCTAAGTCCTCAAAGATTATATTTTTGTTATTTAAAAATTTTAGTATTTCTTGTTTTAAGGCAAAACCAGCATGATCACTTGCTATAAAAATTTTTTCTCTTAACATTAACTTAACTTTATTTTTTGGATTTAAAGATTTTATTTTATCATATTTAATTAAAATTTTTCTTTCTTTTCTATAATTTGGCTTATATTTTCAAATGCATAATTTGATATAATGATGATATTATAATTTTAAGGTGAAAAATGAAACTTATTTTAATTGGTTCTTCAACGGGTGGTCCAAGCCAGCTAAAATTTTTACTAAATGATGTTGATTTAAAAGATTGTGGAGTGATTATTGCTCAGCATATGAATCCTGCTTTTATACCATCATTTGTAAATCAGTTTAACAAAGAAGCCATAAGTGAAGTTGTTATGGCAAATGATAAAGAAGTGGTAAAAAATAAAATTTATATTTGTCAAAAAAATATGATTTTAAGTGGAAATAATACTTTAGTTTTGAATACAACTGAAGAAACAAGCAGTTTTAATCCAGGTATTGATGTTTTATTTAATTCTGCTACAAAACTTTGCCAGTATAATAAAATTTTAGCTTTGATAATGACTGGAATGGGAGATGATGGAGCTAAATCTTTATTAGAGCTTTATAAAGTTGGAGTAAGGTGCTTATGTGAGAATGAGGCTGATTCTATAGTATATGGAATGCCTAAAAAAGCAAGAGAATTAAATCCAAATTTAAAGCCAATGAGTTTAATTGAGCTTAAAAAAGAAATAGTAAATTTTGTAAATTCTTAGGAAAAAGAAATGATTAAAATTAATGAAAATGAATTAAATGATTTTATAAAAGTTGTAGAGCAAATTAGTGGAAATAATCTTAGCACCAAAAAAGATATTTTATTTATAAAATTACCAAAATTTTTACAGGAATTGGGTTTAAATAGTCTTAGCGAATTAAACGATAAAGTACAGTTTCAAAGAAATTTAAAACAAGAAACAATGGATTTTATCACAGTTTGTGAGACTTATTTTTTTAGAGAATTAGAGCAATTAAAAGATGTAATTTATTATATAAAATCACTTGATCGCCCAGTAAATGTTTTATGTGCACCATGTTCAAGCGGTGAAGAGGTTTATTCTTTAGCGATTTTAGCAAGTGAAAATTTTATAAAAGGTATGAATATTGTTGGTATAGATATAAATAAAAAAATGATAGATAAATGCAACGAAATGATTTATTCAGAGCGTTCTGTTGCTAGATTAAACACTATGCAAAAATCGCGTTATTTTGATATAAAAGATAGAATGTATCATTTAAAAAAGGAAACTTTGGCTTGTAGATGTCGTTTTGATCTTTGCAATGTGTTTGATGATTCTTTATTTAAGCTTGGTAAATTTGATGTGATTTTTTCAAGAAATATGATGATATATTTTGATCAAGATTTTAAAATAAGACTAATGGAGCGTTTTTATAAAATTTTAAACAAAGAAGGAAGAATTTATCCTGGAAAATCTGATCTTGTTCCTGAAACTGCATATTTTGATAAAAACTTTTCAGCAGGCGGGGTTTATTATAGTAGAGCTAATTAATTATATTTTTTATTAAACCACCACCAATAAAGGGCTGCAAAGATAAAACACAGCCCTAACCCAAAAGTAAAATAATTTAACTTTAATGCATAAAATTTAAACAAATATCCTGTAGAGTAAGCAATAATAGCACTAAATGTTAAGTAAACCATATCATTATATGCAATAACTCTACCATAATATCTTTTATCACAATCATTCTGTAAAAGTGTATAAGTGTAGCTCCATAAAGAAGAGGTGCAAAAACCTGCTGTAATTAATCCTATAAAAGCAAGATAAAAATTAAACTGCAAGCAAGCCCATAGCATTATACCTATACCTTGTCCAAGATATAAATAAACTAGAGTATTTTTATTGATATATGGACTTAAAATATAAGGCCCTACAAGCAAAGAAACTGCTCTAATTGCATTGGATAATCCTATAGCTAAAGGTATAGAAATGATTTGAGCGTAGTGATATTCTGCTAAAAGTGTGATTAAAACATCATATGCAGTAATCCCTACTACTCCATGAAGTAAAATCAAATGAATGATTTTTTTATTACTAAAAACATAAACTAAACCTTCTTTGATGAGTATAAAAACATTATTTTGTGTTGTATTTTTTTCATCGGGTAAAATTAAAGTTTTTAGTATAAGTAAGGCGCAAAATAACATTAAAGAATCTGCTATAAAAGCAGGTTTTACACCAAAAATATCAATGAAAATTCCAGCTGCAGCCATACCCAAAGCATACGAAACAGCCCATATGATACTATGAAGTTCATTGCCTAGTTTTAATTCTTGTGGGGTTAAAATTTTAGGTAAAACAGACATTTCTGTTTGAAAATACATAGAAGCAACCGCCATACGCACAAAGGTTAAAAAATACAAAAACCAAAGCATAGCTAGCGAATTAACAAAAATTAGCATAAAAATTGAAATCATTTCTATGCTAATCATGGTTAAAAGTAGATTTTTAGGTTTAAATTTATCTACTATAACACCATTTATTGGTGCAAGTATAATAGAAGGTAGAAAAACAAAAATAGCTGAAAAACCTATGATGTTTGCTGGTGCTTGAAGTTCTTTTGTTAAAAGTGTAAAAACTCCAACTTGAGAAAACCATGCGCCAAAATAGCTTATAAATTGAACAGTAGCTAAAAGTCTAAAAGTTTTATTGTTTTTAAGTAAAGTTCTATAAGTCATAATATTCCTAGTTTAATCTGCTAAAATTAAAAGATTTGATTATATCGTTTTTAAGATTATTTTACATTTAAGTGATTATAATTATCTTTTACACAAAAACAAGGTTATAAATGAGTAGATTAAGTAAAAAAGAAGCTTTAGATTTGCTTGAGAATGCACCATTATACGAATTAGGTGCAAGAGCATATGAAAAAAAATTAGAACTTCATCCCGAAAAAATCACCACTTTTGTAGTAGATAGAAATATTAATTATACAAATATTTGCTGTATTGATTGTGATTTTTGTGCATTTTGTAGAAAAGAAAAAGATGAGGATTCCTATATTTTAAAATATGAAGAAATAGGAAAGAAAATCGAAGAATTACAAGCTATAGGTGGAACACAAATTTTATTTCAAGGTGGGGTTCATCCTAAGCTTAAGATACAATGGTATGAAGATTTGCTTTCATATATAAAGACAAATTACCCTGCTATCACCGTGCATGGTTTTTCAGCAGTTGAAATAGCATATATAGCAAGGGTTTCTAAAATTTCTATAGAAGAGGTATTAAAAAGACTTCAAGCTAAGGGACTTTTTTCTATACCTGGAGCAGGAGCTGAAGTTTTAAGTGATAGAGTAAGAGATATCATAGCCCCACACAAATGCGACACAGCAACTTGGCTTAAGGTGCATGAAAGTGCACATAATATTGGCATGAAAAGCACTGCTACTATGATGTTTGGAACGGTTGAAAGCAACGAAGAACTTATAGATCATTTTGAGCATTTAAGAAAATTGCAAGATAAAACAGGAGGATTTAGAGCTTTTATTTTATGGTCATTTCAAAGCGAAAATACCCCTTTGATTAAAAAACATCCTGAAATCATCAAGCAAAGTTCAAATAAATACTTAAGATTATTAGCTTTGGCAAGATTATATTTGGATAATTTTAAAAATTTGCAAAGTTCATGGGTAACTCAAGGCTCATTAATAGGCCAACTTGCTTTAAAATTTGGTGCAAATGATTTAGGCTCAACTATGATGGAAGAAAATGTAGTTTCAGCAGCTGGTGCAAAATATAGAATGAATCAAGAGCAAATGATAGAGCTTATAAAAGATATAGGAGAAATTCCTGCAAAACGCGATACAGCTTATAATATTTTAGAAAGGTTTTAATGCTAAATTTAAATCATAATGGTGTAAATGTTGATATTATATACGAATATGAAAATGAACTTCCTATAGTCTTTTTTAAATTAATTTTCAAAAATAGTGGCAAAATAGCAGAAAAAAATGATGCAGGTATTGCAAGTATGCTTGCAAGGTTTTTTAACGAAGGAAGTAATGATGAGTTTTTTAAAAATTTAGAATACCAAGCTATTGAACTTTATGCTAAAGCTAGTTTTGAACATTTTCAAATAAACATAAAATGCTTAAAAGAACATTTTGATTTTGCTATAGAAAAATTACAAGAATTATTATTAAATGTGCGTTTTGATGAAAAGATTTTACAAAGACTAAAAATTTTAACTTTAGGAGAACTTGCAAGTTTAAATACAGATTATGATTATCAAGCAAAAAGACTTTTAAATAAAAGTGTTTTTAAAGAGGAAATTTTTGCTAGTGGACTTGATGGAAGTAAAGAAAGTATAGAAAAAATTACATTGAAAAAATTACAAGATTTTATGGATGAAAATTTAGTGCTTGATAATGCTTTATTTGTTTTTGGTGGAGATGTAAAAGAAGATGAAGTAAAAACTATCACACAAAAAATTTGCTCTCAATTAAAAAAAAGCACTTTAAATCAAAATAAAAGATTTGAACTTATCGATAAATGTGTAGAAGTTGTTGATTATAAAAGCACCGAACAAGCTTATATTTATTTTTGCTCGCCTTTTAATATACAAGTAGATGATGAAAAAATGTATTTAGCTAAAATAGCCTTGTTTATTTTAGGTCAAGGAGGTTTTGGCTCGCGTTTAATGGAAGAAGTGCGTGTTAAGAGGGGTTTAGCATATTCAGCATATGCTATGCTTGATGTAAATTTAAACTATAGTAGAATTTTTGGTTATTTACAAACTAAAAATGAAAGTGCTATTGAAGCCAAAGAATTAGTTAAAGAAGTTTTTGAAATTTTTACACAAAATGGGGTAAATGAGAAAGAATTTAAATTAGCAAAACAATTTTTAGTAGGCTCCATGCCTTTAAGATATGAAAATTTAGGCAAAAGATTAGAGATTATGCTTAATGAATATTTGCAAAATTTAAAACTAGGCAATTTAAAAGAAGAAATACAAAAAATTAAAAACGCTTCTTTGGATACGCTAAATGATTTTATTAAAATGCATAAAGAAATTTCAAAATTGAGTTTTGCAAGTATAGAAAATGAAAGTTCAAGAAAGTGATTTAAAATTACTTCATTCTTTAGGAGTTAAAAACTGCATTGATTTGGCTTTGATTTTACCTAAAAAATTTGATGATTTTCGAATTTCAAAATTTCCAAAAGATGGTTTTTGCACTCAAAATATAAAAATAACAAGTATGCAAAATAAAAATTTTCAACTTTTTATGCTTTGTGAGTGTATAGAATGGGGTATAAAAGCTAGTGTTGTTATATTTCATCCTACTAAATGGCATTTTAAGGTTTTTAAATACAATAACTTAATTTGTATTAATGCAAAAATGAATTTTTTTAATGGCTCATGGCAGTTTGTGAATCCAAAAATTGTTAAAAATATCGGAGAACTTATACCAAGATATCAAATTAATGGTATAAAAGATGAAAGTATAAAAAAACTTATTTTAAAATATGTCAATGAAGAAAACCTAAAATCACTCAATTTAGAGCAAAAATACATTAACCTGCTTTTAAATTTACATGCATACAACGATAATTCTTTCATGCTTTATGAAAATTTTAACACCATAATCAAAGATTTAAAATATATTGAAATTCTTAACCATTTAAGGCGATTAAAGGGTAAAAAAACTACAAAAAAAGCTTATGAAGTGGATATTTTTGATATTTCATCTTGGCTTAAAAATTTAGATTTTACTCCTACAAATGATCAAATTTTAGCCATAGAAGATATAAAAAAAGATTTACAAAGCCAAGAAGCTAAAAGACGCGTAGTAATGGGTGATGTAGGCTGTGGTAAAACTTTAGTGATACTTGCTGCAGCATTGCTAGTGTATCCTAAAAAGGCTATTTTGATGGCACCAACTAGCATACTAGCAGAGCAAATTTATAATGAAGCAAAAAAACTTCTGCCTGATTTTGTTAATGTTTTATTTTTGAAAGGTGGCAAAAAGGAAAAAAATTTACAAATTCTAAAAGAGCAAGCCCATTTTATCATAGGCACACACACATTAATTCATCAGGAAAATTTTGAAGCTGTTTTAGTGATGATAGATGAACAACATCGCTTTGGCTCTAATCAAAGGCAAAAGATTGCAGAGCTTAGTAAGGGTTTGAAATATTCTCCTCATTTAGTGCAATTTTCTGCCACTCCTATACCAAGAACACTTTCTATGATTCAAAGTGAGCTTGTAAATTTTAGTTTTATTAAACAAATGCCTTTTAAAAAAGATATCAAAACTTTTTGCATACAAGAGAAAGATTTTAAATATTTGCTGAAAAAAATTGATGAGGAATTGGCTAAAAAACATCAAATTATTATCATATACCCTTTGGTAAATGAAAGTGAGAATATGGATTATCTTTCCTTAGAGGAAGCAAAGTCTTATTGGTTAAATAAATATAAAAATGTTTATATTACTCATGGCAAAGATAAAAACAAAGAACAAATTCTACAAGAATTTAGAGAAAATGGAGATATTTTACTATCCACTACGGTGGTGGAAGTGGGTATTTCTTTGCCAAGACTTAGTGTGATTGTTATAGTGGGTGCTGAAAGACTTGGACTTGCAACCTTACACCAACTTAGAGGAAGAGTTGGTAGAGTAGGGATTGAGAGTTTTTGTTATTTATACACTAAATCAAAAGAAATTCCATCGCGTTTGCTTGAATTTGCTAAAACATTAGATGGATTTAAAATAGCTGAACTTGATTTAAAAAATCGTTTGAGCGGAGATTTACTTGATGGAAAAATTCAACATGGTAATCATTTTAAATTTTTTGATTTTAGTGATGATGAAGCTTTAGTGGTAAAAGCAAAAGAAAGTATTAAAAATATGGAAAAATCAAATGGATAAACACTTTGAAATCTTAACTTCTATGGGTAAAAAAATTCATTTTAAAAAAGGAAATATTTTATTTTTTGAAGGTGAAAAAGCTAGTAAAATTTTGATACTACTAAGTGGCAAAGTGCGTATATATAAAGTAAATACTAAAGGATTTGAATTAACTTTGCATACACTAAATCCTATAAGTTTTATAGCAGAGATGCCAGTATTTGAAAGGATTAATTACCCAGCTAATGCAATTTGCGAGCAAGATTGTGAAATTTGTGTGCTTGAGTTTGATTATTTTAAAAATTTATGCTTAGAAAATGGAGAGATTAGTTTTTTACTTTTAACTTCATTATTTAGTAAAATTCGTATTTTAGAAAATTTCATCAGACAAAGATCGTTAGATTTAAAATCAAGATTACTTAGTTTTTTATTGGAAAATGAGGAAAAATTGCAAAATTTAAAGCAAAAAGAAATAGCTGTGATTTTAAATTTGCCACCAGAATCTTTATCGCGTTTTTTAAAAGAATTAAAACAAAATGAACTTATTTGCACAAATAAAGGTAAAATAGTGATTTTAAATAAAGAAAAAATGCAAAATTTAATTAAGTCTTTTTAAGTCTTATTTGTTAAAATACTGCATTTTAAAAATGGAAGGTTTTATGGATTTTGATTTTTTAATCAAGTATAGCCCTATGTTTATACAAGCTACATGGCTTACTTTAAAACTTGCTATTTATGGAGTATTTTTTTCATTTTTAGTAGGTTTATTTTGTGTTGGCATAAGTTTTTTTAAATTTCCTTTGTTAAATGTGATTTGTAAAATTTATATAGAATTTTCAAGAAACACTCCATTGTTAATCCAACTTTTCTTTTTATATTATGCTTTACCTGAATTTAATATTCATCTTAGTTCTTTTGTCTGTGCTGTGATAGGACTTAGTTTTTTAGGGGGTTCTTATATGGCTGAGAGTTTAAGAGCGGGTATAGAAGCAGTTAAAAAACAACAATACGAATCAGGGCTTTCTTTAGGTTTAAACTCGTTTCAAAATTTTCGTTATGTGATACTACCTCAAGCCTTAGGTATAGCTATGCCAAGTATAAGTGCAAATATCATTTTTTTACTCAAAGAAACTTCAGTAGTGAGTATTATTGCTTTAGCTGATTTAGTATATGTAGCTAAAGATCTTATAGGGCTTTATTATAAAAGCAATGAAGCTTTGTTTGCTTTAGTGCTTTGTTATTTGATTTTAATTTTACCTTTATCTTTAGTGCTAAATCGCATAGAAAAAAGGCTAAATTATGTTTGAAATTTTAAATCAAGATACCTTTTTTAGACTAGCACAAGGTTTAAAGGTTACTTTAGAACTTTCATTGATTAGCGTTTTGGTTTCATTAGTGGGCGGAGTATTCTTTGGAATTTTAATGCATTCTAAGAATAAATACCTTTATATTTTTTGTCGTTTTATGCTTGAATTTGTGCGTATTATGCCTTTAATTGTTTGGCTTTTTATAGTGCATTTTGGCTTAGCCAAATGGTTTGGATGGCATTTAAGTGCTTTAGGTTCGAGTGTTATTGTTTTTAGTATTTGGGGTGTATTTGAAATGATGGATTTGGTAAGATCATCTTTAGCAAGCATACCAAAACATCAATACGAATCAGGATTATCACTAGGTTTTAATAAATTTCAAGTTTATATTTTTATCATTATACCTTTATCTTTAAGAAGATTATTGCCAATGAGTATTAATCTTTTTACAAGAATGATTAAAAGCACTTCAGTGATTTATTTAATCGGTGGTATAGAGCTTATCAAAGTTGGTCAGCAAGTTATAGAATTAAATTTATTCCAAAATTCTTATGCAGCTTTTATAATATATGGTTTGATTTTATTAATTTATTTTATACTTTGTTATCCTTTGTCAGTATATTCAAAGTTTTTAGAGAAAAAATGGAGTTAAAATGAGTATATTAAAAATACAAAATTTACAAAAATACTACAATGATCATCATGTTTTAAAAGATATAAATTTAGAAGTTAAGCAAAAAGAAGTAGTAGTTATTCTTGGGCCAAGTGGTTGTGGAAAATCTACGCTTTTAAGGTGTATCAATGGTTTGGAAGAAATGGCTGATGGAGCTATATTTATAGATAATGAAAAAGTTGATAAAAACTATAAAAAATGGACGCAAATTCGCCAAAAAATTGGCATGGTTTTTCAATCTTATGAACTTTTTGATCACTTAAATGTCGAGCAAAATATACTTTTAGGGCCTTTAAAAGTTCAAAAAAGAAAAAAAGAAGAAGTTTTAGAAGAAGCAAAATACTGGCTTGAAAGGGTAGGGCTTTTGCATAAATTAAAAGCTTATCCTAAAGAATTAAGTGGCGGGCAAAAGCAACGCATAGCTATAGTTAGAAGTCTTTGTATGAATCCTGAAATTATGCTTTTTGATGAAGTTACAGCAGCACTTGATCCTGAGATTGTGCGTGAAGTTTTAGATGTAATTTTAAATTTAGCAAAAGATGGAATGACTATGCTTATAGTTACACATGAAATGGGCTTTGCTAAAGCAGTGGCCGATAAGATAGTTTTTATGGATGATGGAAAAATAGTAGAAATTTCAAATCCTAATGAATTTTTTGAAAATCCAAAAAGCGAGCGTGCGAAAAAATTTCTCAACTTATTTGATTTTCATCGTTAAAAATTTTAAAAAAAATAAATTGTTTAAAAAAATACTATAAGGTTTAAAAATTTAAATTTTTGTTAAAGGAAAATATATGAAAAAAATTGTTTTTTTATCTTTTTTTATAGCACTTATTTTTAGTGCTTGCTCTAGCTCTAAACCAAGTGAAAATTCTTTAGAAAGAATAAAACAGCAAGGCATAGTCCGTATAGGTGTTTTTGGTGATAAGCCACCATTTGGTTATTTAGACGCTCAAGGGAAAAATCAAGGTTATGATGTGTATTTTGCTAAACGCATAGCTAAAGAACTTTTAGGCGATGAAACAAAAGTACAATTTGTTTTAGTTGAAGCAGCTAATAGAGTAGAATTTTTAGAATCAAATAAAGTAGATGTAATTTTAGCAAATTTTACCAAAACTCCAGAAAGAGAAGCTGTGGTTGATTTTGCTTTACCTTATATGAAAGTTGCTCTTGGTGTGGTTGCTCCTAAAGGAACAGATATTAAAACCATAGATGATTTAAAAAACAAAACTTTAATCCTTAACAAAGGAACAACAGCAGATGCGTATTTTACAAAAAATATGCCTGAAATTAAAACCATTAAATTTGACCAAAATACAGAAACTTTTGCAGCATTGATTGGAAAAAGAGGGGATGCGTTAAGCCATGATAATGCTTTGCTTTTTGCATGGGCTAAAGAAAATCCAAATTTTGAAGTAGTGATTAAAGAACTTGGTAATAAAGATGTTATAGCACCAGCTGTAAAAAAGGGCGATGAAGCTATGTTAAAATTTATCAATGAATTGATACTAAAACTTGAAAATGAGCAATTTTTTCATAAAGCATATGATGCTACTTTAAAGCCATTTTTTAGCGATGATATAAAAGCAGATGATGTAGTGATAGAAGGTGGCAAAATTTGATTAAAAAGCAAAAAGCTTTAAAAAATACCATCTATGCTTCTTTAGGTGGTATTTTAGAATTTTATGATTTTGTTTTATTTATATTTTTTGCAAGTGTCTTTTCGAAAATTTTTTTTCCACAAAATGATGATTTTTGGCCATTAATTTATACTTATATCGCATTTGGAGCAGGGTATTTAGCTAGACCTTTTGGTGCTATTGTTATGGCACATTTTGCTGATATAAAAGGACGAAAAAATGTTTTTTATATTAGTATGCTTTTAATGGTTGTGCCAAGTTTTATTTTAGCTTTTTTACCTACTTATGAAAGCATAGGCATTTTAGCAACTTTAATTTTGTTTATTATAAGAATCACTCAAGGTTTGGCAATTGGAGCTGAAGTAAGTGGTGCTTGGGTTTTTGTGAGTGAGTTTGTAAGCAAAAAAAGATTAGGTTTAGCACTTGGTTTTATTTCAGCAACTTTAACTTTAGGTTTATTATTAGGCAATCTTGCGACTTTAGCAGTGTATGAGTATTTTACTAAAGAAGAGGTGGAAAATTTTGCTTGGAGAATTCCTTTTATCTTGGGAGGAGTTTTTGGAATTTTAAGTTTATTTTTAAGAACTAAACTCAATGAAACTCCTGAATTTAAAGCATTAAAAGAAAAAAATTCAATTTTAAAATTTCCTTTAAAAGAGGCCCTAAAAACACATAAATTAAGTATGTTAGTTTGTTCTTTACAAACTATAGTTTTAACTAGTGGTGTAGCAACTTTAATGATTTTACCGCAGTATTTTGAAAGTTTGCTTGGTATAGATAAAACCACTGCTTTGTTTTATCAAAATTTTGCCATAGTGGCCATTATTTTAGGGGCATTGTTTCAAGGGTATTTAGCTGATATATTGGGTGCGTATAGAGTATGCATTAGTTGTAGTTTGCTTTTTGCTATTTTTGGAGTTTTGTTTAGTTTTTATGATGAAAATTTTTTAATTTTTTATTTATTAGTTTGTTTTTTTCAAGGAATTATCACCTTTGCACCTGTTTTTATGACACAAATTTTTTCAGCCAAATTACGCTTTAGTGGCCTTTCTTTTGCTTATAATATTTCTTATGCAATTTTAGGATTTTTCATTCCACTTGTGATTAATTTTTTATATAAAGAGTGGATGTTTGTTTATATGATTTTTGTTAGTTTTTCTAGTTTGTTGAGCGTATTTTTTGTTTCAAAAATTTTAAAAAATAAAACTATGAATCCTTGTGTGGTTGGAAGCTATTAAATACATACTCAGAAAGAAAAACTTTCTGAGTATTATTGAATAGTTATTTTTTAAATTAAATTCCATTAACTTAAGTATTTTTTTATAAATATAATATTAACATACATAAATTTTTTCAAACAAAGGATTTATTATGGCAGTATTTTCTCCACGGGGGGGGGGATCGAATAATTTTGATTTAACTCCTTCTAAAAAACTAACTAATCACATCTTACTTTCAAGTATAGTTGCTTCATTACTTTTTTCACCTGCATTTGCCCTACCAAGTGGTGGTAAATTTACTCATGGCACAAGTGGAACTATAAATGTCAGTGGTAATAATATGCATATAAATGGTAATAAAGTTAATTCTGTTATCCAATGGGGTGGTGGTTTTAATATAAATAAAGGTGAAAGTGTAAATTTTGGTGGTAATAGTAAAAACTACTTAAACATAGCTCATGGAACAAATAAATCTACCATAGCAGGTGTATTAAATGCAAGTGGTAATAATGTATTTTTAATCAATCCTAATGGAGTAATCATTACTAAAACAGGTAATATCAATGCTAATCGCTTTGTAGCTTCTACTTCATCGATGAGTAATGAGGATATGAATAAATTTGCTAATATGAAAACCTTTGAACAAGGTGCAACTTTTTCTCCTGTATTTAAACCACAAAAAGCAGGTAGCGTAGTAAATATGGGTAATATCAATGCAAACGATGTATTGCTTATAGGACATAAGGTAGATATACAAGGTGGTAAATTAGGCAATGCTAATTCTAAAACACACTTAGTAGGCAATTATGTATATATAGACGCAGATAATACAAAATTAAGTTCTACTATTAACGCTACGGCTGTTATAAATGGTTATATACAAAAACAAATGGATAAATTTGTTAATGATAGTTACTCTTTTGGTGAAAGTGTAAATGTAAATAAAATTGACTATACAGATTCTGATAATAAAACACATTATGGAAGTTCTAATTTCAAAAAAGCTCTAACCATAGGCAATATGGGTAATGAAAAAGCTAATGCTATAGAATGGCGATATCTTATAAAAGGTTGGAATGAAGGTTTGGGTGATATTAAAAATATAGATGAATTTAGATTAGTAGGTAATATCGATTTTAATAACGAACTAATGGATCCCATAGGTATCAATGGTGCTTTTTTTGATAAAACTCTTGATGGACAAGGTTATACTTTATCTAACCTTCTTATTGATGGAAATAAAGGTGGCTTATTTGGAGTTATAAAGCTAGCTAATATAGGAAATTTAAATATAAATACAATAAATTTTGATTATACAAATGGAATTCCTAGATATATAGGTTCTATGGCATATAGAACTCATAATGCAAATTTTTATAATATAAATATCTCAAATATTGGCGATTTGCTTGCTGCTGGTGAAAATGCTATAGGTGTTGGTGGATTTGCAGGATATATAACATCAAGTAATTTTAACAATATAAGTATAAAAAACATAAAAAGCATAAAAGTAGATAGCAAATCCAATGAGTTGCGTACAGTATGGATAGGAGGTTTTGGCGGAAGAATGGATAATTATCCTGTAAATAGCAACTATCCTGGAGGAGAACCAAATATATTTAAAAATATAACAATAAGTGGAATAGGAAGTATTTATGCTTCGGTTGTCTACAATAGATATCATAATGATTTGAGTATAGGTGGTTTTGCCGGTGCTTTATATAGTAGTAATTATTTAGAAAATGTATATATATATTTTGATAAAGGTTATACAATCGGTGGACAAGGTTTTTCTAATCGTTACTTTGGAAAATTAAGTGGAGAAGGAAGACCAGTGCTTAATAATGTCCACATCTATCATCATGAAAATGATTTAACTAATGCTACTATTGATTCATATAGACATAACGATTTTAACCAAAACGGCTATATCCAAGATAAAATCAATATCCACACTTACACAGATGAAACCCAAGAAAGTGTATATAAAGACTTTTTATCTAAAGCAGACACTATAGAAAAACCTACCACCCCTGATAATCCAAATAAACCAAGTGATAGCGATGTTATCTTAGCAAGTGATGATTTACATCAAGATATCATACAAGGTATTATCGATAGTATAAGAAATGAAAAATATACTATTGATATTAAAAACTTATATAGTTTAATACAAGCTTTTAAAGGATTAAACAAAGATTCTAATGAAAATGAAATTAAAACTATAGTAAAAACACATTTGGGTATAAAAGATGATGATAAAGCTTTAAGTATAGCTCAAAGTATTAGCTTTTTATTGCATTATAATGAAATTAATTTTAACAACAAACTAGACAAAACAGCATTAGAGCTTTACAATAATCAAATCAAACCTAATGTTTTTAATACTTTAGAAATCATTACTTATTTAGATACCAATAAAAACAATATCATAGCACAGCTACAACAATATGAAAGCATAAAAAATGATTTTAAAATTAAAGAACAAGCTTATTTTAAAGCCCAAGCTGAATTTAATAAACTTTTAGATTTAGTCAATAAAGGTAAGCTAAATTATAATGATCCTAAATTTACTCAAGCATTTGATAATTGGACTAAAGCATATAATGCTTATAATAGCTTATCTAATGATATAGGTGAGTTAAATTCTAAAGTAAATCAATACACTCAATATATCAATACAACATTAGGATATAAACAATTTGCTTTTGTTAAATTTGATAATATCATTAAAACAGATTTAACCAAACCTATTCTTCCTGATATAGATAATTCTTTAGGTGGTGATAAACAACCTGTATTTGAACAAACTGCTTCACTTAATTTAATAGGCGATAATGCCATAGAAGAAGAGGAAGAAAAAAAAGAAATAGAAGAAACAGCACTAACTCAAAGAGCTAGAACTTGTATAGTAAGTGATAATTTTAAAACTATGAATCCTTGCGTGGTTGGAAGTTATTAAAGAACTAAATAATACTTTGAATATGAATAAAAAGTATTGATATATGCAAGGTAGTAACTTTAAAAATATTAAGATATAATTATATTTTAATATTTTTAGAGGGTTAAATGAGTAAAATTTTATTTTTAGCTGATGGATTTTTTGCTAAAGAATTTATAAAAAATTTATACAATAACAAAGCTTTTAAAGAGTCTGTAGATATTGTGTATTATAATGATGAAAGTGTAGATTTAGAACTAAAAAACGAGCAATTTTCTTATTTTAAATTTGATCCTACGAGTTTAGTTAAACTTGAAAATATGCTTCAAGAAAAATATCAACAAGTAATTATTTATATGCAAAAACAAGCAGATATGATTAGTTCTTATAAGAATATAAGAAAACTTCATCCTAGACTTAATGTTGTTATTATGGATTTGTGGAATACACAAATTGATGATAATTTTTGCGAAGTAATAAATGTTTTTGATACTTTAAATACTAGATTAATTGGATGTTTAGATAATATGCCTTCTATGGCACAATTCATAGGACTTGGGCAAGGTGAGATAATGGAAGTAAAAATTCCTGCTGGCTCGAGTTTTGCATATAGACACATTAGCTCTATTAGTCAAAAGCGTTTTAAGATAGTAATGGTTTATAGAAATAATGAATTTATGCTAGCTCGTCCAGGGCTTATTTTGATGCCTAATGATAGCATTTTAATCATTGGTGATCCTAAGGTTTTACAAAGTGTATTTTCAAATGTTAAAACTAGTCTTGGGCGTTTTCCTTCCCCGTTTGGAGATAATATACTTTGTATTATTGATATGAAAAAAATGAGTGAATTTTCTATAGAAAAACTCATTTTTGCAAGCTTGCTTTTGCATATAAGAATTAATAGTAAAAAACTTTATTTTAAAGTGATTAATCCTACTTTAAATTCTATGTATTATAAACTAAAATCTTTAAATAAAAATAGCACAGAAGTGCTGTTTGATTATGAAAATACAAATATAAAAAATATTAAAAATTATATAGAAAATACCAATATAGGTTTGATTATATGTGAAGATTATCTTTTTGAAAAAGAAAAAAATTTCCTTTTTACACTAAAAATTCCTATTTTAAAGGCAGGAAAGGGAGATTTTGCTGATTTAAAATCATCAGTAGTTCTTAGTTCAAATTTTGAAGATGTAGAAGGAATAGCTTCTATAATGCTTGATTTTAATAAACAAATTCAACTTAGCTTGTCTTTGTATTATTATGCTTTAAAAATAAATAAAGCAGAAATTTTTGAATATCATCAATATTTTGAAAGTCTTGCAAAACTTCATGATGAGAAGTTTACACTTATAGAAGAAAAAGAGCATAATCCTATATCTAATTTTTCTTATAAAGAAAATGTGCTTCATTTTGTTCCATTTAATGAAAAAATTTTAGGAAATAATATAAAAAAGATTTTTAAAACAGATCTTAACACGATGTATTATAAAATGAACAAAAATTATCAATTATTTATTCCATCATTGTGAGAAAATAATGCAGATTAAAGTGAATTTAGATAAAAACACAAGCTATAATGTCTATATAAATGAATTGGAAAAATTAGAATTTGATACCAAAGTAGTTATTTTGACTAATGAAGTGGTAGCAAAATTACATTTAGAAACATTAAAGAAAAAAATTCATGCAAAAGAACTATATATCATACAGATAAAAGACGGAGAAGAATATAAAAATTTACAAACTATAGAAAAAATTTTAAACCAAATGTTTGAGTATAAATTAGACAGAAAAAGCTTACTTATAAGCTTTGGCGGTGGTGTTGTTTCTGATATGGGTGGATTTGTAGCAAGTATTTATCAAAGAGGGATTAAATTTATTAACATACCTACTACTTTACTAGCTTGTGTAGATGCAAGTGTGGGTGGAAAAACAGGTATAAATAATAATT
The DNA here is from genome assembly GCF_000816785.1 of Campylobacter peloridis LMG 23910. Taxonomy (NCBI): domain Bacteria; kingdom Pseudomonadati; phylum Campylobacterota; class Epsilonproteobacteria; order Campylobacterales; family Campylobacteraceae; genus Campylobacter; species Campylobacter peloridis. The sequence continues at coordinate 780,933 of NZ_CP007766.1, forward strand.
TTGGAAAAAATCTCATAGGAAGCTTTTATCAACCTAGTGCAGTGTATTGCCAAAGTGAATTTTTAAAAACCTTAAATCAAAGAGAATTAAGTGCTGGTATGGCTGAGTTTATCAAAATGGCAGTAATATTTGATGAAAATATTCTTGATTTTTTAGAAAATTTAGATGAGAATGCATTTTTAACAGCCAAGCTAGATGATGTAAATTTAGAACATATTATTAAAAAAAGTATAGAATTAAAAGCTAACATTGTCTCACAAGATGAAAAAGAAAGTGGTGTTAGAATGCTTTTAAATTACGGACATACCTTTGCACATGTGATAGAAAATCAAACAAATTATAAAACTTATCTACACGGAGAAGCAGTGGCTATTGGTATGCATATGGCAAATACTTTAGCTTATAATCTTGGAATGTTAAGTAAAAATGAATGTGAAAGGATTGAGAATTTACTAAAAAAATTTAAATTGCCTACTTTTTATAAAATTTACAATATCAACGAATTTTACGAGGCATTTTTTTTAGATAAAAAAACTCATCATTATAAAATCAATTTTATTTTACCTTGTGGATTAGGAAAAGCTTGTATAAAAAATGATATAACTAAAGAAGATGTTTTAAATGCATTAAGGGTGTTTTCATGAGGGTATTTTTAATTTTATTTTTTTTATTTTCACTGCTTTTTGGGCAAGATGGTGATCATTTAGAGCAAAAGCTTAGTAATTTACACAATAGTTTATCTTATAATACTTGGGTTATAAAATATAATAATTTTAATATTTATAGACAAACTCAAGAGGAAATTTTAAGATTAGAAAAAGAAAATTTGAAGGCAAATGAAAGAAATAAAAGCATTATAGAAAGACAAATTTTAATTTTAAAAGAAAGATTAGAATTATTAAGTGAATATAAAAGCAACAGCTTTTCTAGAATTATTTTAGCGCCTGAAGAAATAGAAAAAATGGAAAAAATCACAAATCCTTTGGCGATAATTTCTGCTTATTCTCATATCAAAAAACTAAAACGCGATAAAGAAGAATTTATACATCAGCTAAATAGTTTTAAACAAACTTTAGATGAGCTTATAAAAGAAAATGTATTAATTGCTGAAATAACTAAATTAAATCCAAGTAAAGATAACGAGGAATATTTGCAAAAATCAAATCAAATGGTTAGAGATTTTTCTCAATCTTTGCGTTTTGGGGAAATTTCGTTTTCTGTATTTGAGAAAAAAATTCAAGATGAAATAGACAAAACAACACAATCAATTAAAATTCAAGGTATAAGAGCTTTTAATATCGTTTTGGCTATCATTATAGTAGTAGCTATTGCATTTTTACTTAAATTTATAGCTAGAAAATACATAGGCGATAATGATCGTTTTTATACAGCAAATAAAATCATAAATTTCATTAATATTAATGTTATTGTTTTGATTTTGCTTTTTGGTTATATTGAAAATATTACTTATTTAGTTACCGTGCTTGGTTTTGCTTCTGCTGGATTGGCTATTGCTATGAAAGATATGTTTATGTCAATGCTTGGTTGGTGTGTGATAGTTTTTGGTGGTAGTTTTAGAGTTGGTGATAGAATAAAAGTTTTTCAAAATGGAAATCAATACATAGGAGATGTTATCGATATATCTTTTTTAAGAATAACTTTATATGAAGATATTACTCTTTTAACTTACACTGATAATAGAAGAAGTGGTAGAATAGTTTTTATTCCAAATAATTTTATTTTTACAAATCTTATATCAAACTATACTCATCATGGCATGAAAACTATTTGGGATGGACTTGATATAACTTTAACTTTTGATTCTAATCATCAAAAAGCTTTAATGATAGTAGAAGATATAATCATAAAAGCCTCCAAAGGTTACACAAAAATAGCTAAAGAATCTATGAATAAACTAAGAAATGATTATAGTGTTAAAAACCCTAAAGTAGAACCTAGATTTTTTACATTTTTAGAGGGTTATGGTATGAGAATTTCTGCTTGGTATATGACAAATTCCTATGCTGCATTGGTATTAAGAAGCAATATTAGCAAAGAAATTATCAGTGAGTTTAATAAACATGATGATATAAAAATAGCTTATCCATCGCAAAATCTTTACATGGCAAAGCATGAATTTATAGAAAATAAGGAAAATATTTGAAAAAAAAAGTGTTTTTTAAAACCTTTGGTTGTAGAACAAATATCTATGATACACAATTGTTAAAAACTTATATAATTGATCATGATATCACGCAAAATGAGCAAGAAGCAGATGTGATTGTGATTAATTCTTGCACGGTTACAAATGGTGCTGATAGCGGGCTTAGAGCTTATATTAATGGAATGAAAAAAAATGGTGTTAAAATTATACTAACAGGCTGTGCGGCTGTAAGTAAGGGTAAGGATTTTTTTGATAAAAAAGAAGTTTTTGGAATTTTAGGAGCTTCAAATAAAAATAAAATCAATGAACTAATCTCGCAAGATAAATCTTTTTATGAGCTTGGAAATTTACGCTTTATTGATACAAAAATCGTAAGTAATTATGAAAATCATACTAAAGCTTTTGTGAAAATTCAAGAAGGATGTGATTTTGCTTGTAGTTATTGTATTATTCCAAGTGTTAGGGGTAAATCAAGAAGTGTGCCAAGTGAGGAGATTATAAAACAAATTAAGCTTTTGGCACAAAATGGTTATAGTGAAGTGGTATTAACAGGCACAAATATAGGAAGCTATGGTTTAAAAGACAAAACTACTCTTGGAAGATTGCTACAAGAAATTGGTAAGGTTAATGGGATAAAAAGAGTAAGATTAGGTAGTTTAGAACCCGCGCAAATTGATGCAAGCTTTAAAGAAATTTTAGATGAATCTTGGCTTGAAAGGCATTTGCATATTGCTCTGCAACATACACATGAAAAAATGTTGCGTATAATGCGTAGAAGATCGCACACAAAAAATGATTTAGCTTTATTTAATGAATTAAGTCAAAAAGGTTTTGCTTTAGGAACAGACTTTATTGTAGCGCACCCTGGAGAAAGCGAAGAAATATGGAAAGAAGCTTTAGAAAATTTCAAGCAATTTAAACTTACGCATATTCATGCTTTTATTTTCTCACCGCGTGATGGAACGCATTCTGCCTCTATGAGTGAGCGTATAAATGGCGAAATAGCTAAGGAAAGATTAAATATTTTAAAAGATATAGTCGCACAAAATAATTATGAGTTTAGAAAAAATCAAAAAAGTGCTTTAGAAATTTTAGTAGAAAGTAAAAAAGATGATTTTTATGAAGGTTATGATCAATTTTTTAATAAGATTAAAATTAAAACAAAAAAAGACATTGCAAAACAATGGATTAATATAAAAAACTATGAATGCTTAAAAGAGCATAATTTTGCAAGGTTAGAAGATGAAGAATAAAAAAATTATTTTAGCGTCGTTTTTACTTCTTTGTGTATTTTTGGTTATTGCTTTTGTCAAAAATCAACCAGAATATATCAACAAAAGCACTTATGAAGAACTTTTAAATAACGATTTAATCCAAAAAGCAATTTTGGATAATAATGAAATATTATTAAAAAGCAAGGATGGTAATTTTTTAATTTCAAAAGATGTGGTAGATTTGAATACTTTATGGCAAAAAATTCCCTTAGAATATGCAAAAGATTACAACTTAAGTGAGTTTTTTTTAATTTTTATTATGCTTGCTTTTCTTGTAAGTTTTTTGCTTTTTTTAAACAAAAAAAACAAAGATAGACAAAATTTACTTTCTTTAGAAAAAAATATCTTAGAAAAAAATGAACAAAATAACACCATACAGGCAGTGGTAAGTGATGTTAAATTTAAAGATGTAGCAGGGGTAGATGAAGCTAAGGTAGAGCTTTTAGAAATTGTTGATTTTTTAAAAAATCCTCAAAAATATAAAGATTTTGGTGTGAAAATGCCAAAAGGAGTTTTGCTAGTAGGGCCTCCTGGGGTAGGTAAAACTTTGATAGCAAAGGCTGTAGCAGGTGAGGCAGGAGTGCCGTTTTTTTACCAAAGTGGGGCTAGTTTTGTAGAAATTTATGTGGGAATGGGTGCAAAAAGAGTTAGAGAGCTTTTTTTAAAAGCTAAATCAAAAGCACCAAGTATTATTTTTATAGATGAAATAGATGCAGTAGGTAAGAGTAGGGGTGATTTTTCTAATGTAGAAAGAGACAATACGCTAAATCAACTTTTAACACAAATGGATGGTTTTGAAGATAATAGCGGAGTTATAGTGATGGCTGCTACAAATAAAATCGATCTTATGGATAGTGCTTTACTAAGATCAGGTCGCTTTGATAGAAGAATTTTTATATCATTACCTGATTTTAAAGATAGAATGCATATTTTGCAAAATTATATGAAAGAGAAAAAATCTAGTGTTAATTTGGAAAAAATTGCAAAAACAAGTGTGGGTTTTAGTGGAGCAGCTTTGGAAACTTTGGTTAATGAAGCAGCGATTAATGCAATAAGAAGAAAATCAGATGTTATTGAAGAAAATGATTTTTATGCAGTTCTTAATAAAGTTTTAATAGGCAAGAAAAAGATTTTTTCACTCAATAATAACGAAAGAAAAATTCAAGCCACATATCAAGCAGCTAAAGCTTTGTGTGCTTTTTATTTTGATGTAAAATTTGAAAAAATTACTTTAATTGAAGATAGATTTAAAGAGTATGAAGATACCATTAAATCCAAATCACAATTGCTAAATAAAATAAAAGTTTTTCTAGCAGGTTCAGTTGCTATGGAGCTTATTTTTAATGAGAGTTACACTAATGCACAAAGTGATCTTGTAAAAGTTAAAGAATTGCTAAATTTTATGGAGACTTTTGCTATGGCAAGTGAAGGTTTATTGCAAGAGCAAAGGCAAGAGGTTAAGGAATTTTTAGAACTTATGAAAGATAAAATTACTAAATTGGCTATTATTCTTTTGGATAATGAAAAAATAGAAAAACAAGATGTTGAAAAAATTATAATGGAGTAAAAATGATAAAAATAGGAATTTTAGTGCTTTCTGATAGAGCAAGTAGTGGGGTTTATGAGGATAAATCTGGCGTTGAGATAGAAAAAATTTTAGATTCATATATAAAAAACGAAAAAAGTTTTTATTATGAATTAATTCCTGATGAGTATGATTTGATTATAGATAAATTAATATATTTAGCTGATGAAGTAAAATGTGATTTGATTTTTACTACAGGGGGGACAGGGCCTGCTTTGCGTGATGTAACTCCTGAAGCAACTGAAGTAGTATGCGATAAAATGCTTCCAGGGTTTGGAGAATTAATGCGTGCTAAAAGTTTAGAATATGTTCCAACTGCTATACTTTCAAGACAAAGTGCAGGTATAAAAGGAAAATCACTAATTATAAATTTACCAGGCAATCCTAAAGCTATAAAAGAATGCATAGAGCCTATATTTCCTGCTATTCCATATTGTGTGGATTTAATAGGAGGAGCATATATAGAAAATAACGAAGAGGTAATTTCTGTATTTAGACCAAAGAAAAAGTAAGTCTAGTTAGACTTACTTTGTAGTTTCATAGCCTTGTAGCAAAAGTGCGTTCATTCCACCGCTTAAGTTTGTAACATCAATTCCATTTTGATCTAGTAAAGTAGCCGCCTGTGAGCTTCTAGCACCACTTCTACAAACTATAGCAATAGGTTTTTCACTTGATACTTTTTTAACTTCCTCAACAAAATTTTCGTTCAAACTGCCATTTTCATTATATAAGCTAATCCCTATAGCTTCTTTTATCATTCCAGTTTGCTCCCATTCGCTAGGTTTTCTTACATCAATAACTTGATAATTTTTTAAAATTTCAGCATTAATATTAACATTTTTAACTTCTGCTAAGGCAAAACTAGCACAAAGTGCTAAAGATAAAAATATTTTTTTCATAATCAACCTTCCTTTTTTGTAGCTTCATAGCCTTGTGATAAAAGTGCTACCATACCACCATCAAGATTGGTACATTCTATACCTAGGGCATCTTCTATCATTATAGCAGTATGCTTACTTCTTGATCCTGTAGCACATACAAAGGCTATATTTTTGTTTTTATAATCTATTTTTGTTTGAAATTCTTGTATGAAATTTTCATTCATAAAGCCATTATCATCACAAAGTGCTATAAGTTCTGCTTCTTTTATAACTCCACTTCTCCATTCACTTGGAGTTCTTACATCTATAATGCAAAAATCATGTAAAATATCTTTAGAAATAGCTATATTTTTCATTTTTCTAAAGCCTTAGAAACGATTTTATTTAAAGCATTGTTAAATTCACTAGGATTATCTATACCCATTCCCTCACTAAGTTTAGCCATGTTTAAAAGAATATGTGCCATCTCAGTAGTAAGATTATCATTGTCTTTTAAAGCTTTTAAAATTTCATGGTTAGGATTGATTTCAAGTATAGGTTTAACTTGTTGTTCTTGCCCCATTTGTTTAAGAATTTGTTGCATAGCAAAATCAGGTTTATTCTGATCATAAACGATACAGCTTGGACTATTTGAAAGTCTTTGGCTAAGTTTTACCTCTTCAACTTCATCTTTTAAAACTTCTTTTATTTTGATGAGTAAGCTTGCAAATTCAGCCTTTTGTTCTTCGCTAGTTTCTTCGCTTGCTAGATGATTAATCGCACTAAATTTTAAGCCTTCAAATTCATTCATCATAGGCATAACTATAGTATCAATTTCCTCATCAAGCAATAAAACATTGATATTTTTTTGTTTATAACTTTCAAGAAGTGGTGAATTTCTTAAGAGTTTTTCATTTTTGCCACTAATATAAAAAATTTCATTTTGGTCTTTGGCTAAGTTTTGTTTATATTCTTCAAGATCAATTAATTCTTCTTTATTTGAGTTTTTAAAATATAAAAGCTTAGCTATAGCGTCTTTATTTTCACCAAAACCATATAAACCTTCTTTTAAAACTTTTCCAAAATTTTCATGGAATTTAAGATAATTTTCTTTATCTTTTTCTTTAAATTTTTTAAGTTCAGCTAGGATTTTTTTAACACTTGCTTCTTGAACGCTTTTTAAAATTTTATTTTCTTGCAAAATTTCACGACTTACATTTAAAGGTAAATCTTCTACATCTATAATACCTCTTACAAATCTTAAATAAGTCGGGAGCAATTCTTTATCATCATCACTTATAAAAACTCTTTTTACATAAAGTTTTAAACCACTTTTGTAATCTACTCTATATAAATCAAATGGAGCTTGTGCAGGTATAAAAAATAAAGAATTGTATTCTATAGAACCTTCTGCTTTTGTATGGATATAAAGCATAGGTTTATTTGAATCATGGAAATTTTGCTCATAAAATCTTTCATAATCATCAGCTTTTAAGCTTGCTTTGTTTTGTCTCCATAAAGCACTTGCTGTGTTAATTTGAGTGTTTTTTAATTCTTTTTTAGGTTCTTTTTCACCTTCTTCTAGTGGTAAATACTCTTCTTTTTCCATAAAAATAGGAAATTGTATATGATTTGAGTATTTTTCAACTATACTTTCAATGCGGTATGAATTTAAAAATTCTTCATCTTTTAAGTGCAAGGTTATGCAAGTGCCTTGTTCATCTTTGTTTGCCTCTTCTATTTCATAACCATTTGCATCAGAAATCCAAAGATAAGCTTTATCATCTAGTGCTTTTTTGCTTAAAACTTCTATTTTATCAGCTACCATAAAAGCTGAATAAAAACCAACTCCAAATTGCCCTATAAGTTGAGAGTCTTTTTTAGCATCACCACTTAAATTTTCTAAAAAGCTTTTTGTTCCACTTTTTGCTATAGTTCCAAGATTGTTTATCAAATCTTCTTTATTCATCCCTATACCGTTGTCGCTTATAGTTAGGGTTTTTGCTTCTTGATTGAAGTTGATTTGAATTTTTGGTTCAAATTTTAAATTTTTATAAGCATCATCACTTACGCTTAAATAACTAAGTTTATCAAGTGCGTCACTTGCATTAGAAATAAGCTCTCTTAAAAATATTTCTTTGTTAGAATACAAAGAATGTATCATTAATTGTAAAAGTTGATTTACTTCTGTTTGAAATTGCATTTTATATCTCCTTTATTTAAAAATTAAAAATCCAAGCCACACTGCCAAAAGGCAAAGGGCAATATTTGAAATTACATTGATGAAAAAATGAAAATAATCACCACTTTGCAAAAATAGCAAATTTTCATAAGAAAAAGTTGAAAAAGTTGTAAAAGCACTTAAAAATCCAGTGCTAATTATACTTTTACTAAGTAAATTAACGCCTTTTGAGTTAGCATAAGAAAAAAATAAACCCATTAAGAACGAACCTATGATGTTAACTATCAAAGTTCCATAAGGAAAATCATGTGGAATGATTTTATTAAAAAAATTACTAGTTAATACCCTAGTAATTGCACCCAAAAAACCTCCAAAGCCTATAGCTAGTATAGTTATCAAGCTTGTAACCTTTCTTTATCAAGTATTTCTTGCATTTTTTTTCTAGTTTGCTCAAGCCAGTCTTCTTTGCTTGTATCAACAAGATCAAGAAAAATGATTTTTAAAATTCCGCTATTTGCACTAAAGCGTTGTGTGTCTAAAATTTTAGCAGAATCCACAATAACCACAGGTTGAACATTTAAATTTAATTTTTCACTAAGTATTTTAGCTCCAATTTTAAATTTTAAAAGTTTTTGTGTTTTTGATCTTGTCCCTTCTGGAAAAATTGCTAAAATTCTGTTTTCTTTTAGTCTTTCTTTGGCTTCTTTTAAGAGTTTTACTAGGCCTTTTGGGCTTCTATCTATGCATATAATTTTAGGTTTTTTTATCAATGTTTTAAAAACAGGAAGCTCGCCTAATTCTTTTTTTGCTATCCATGAAATATTTTTTGGACATAAATCTTCTAAAGCAACTATATCTAGCAAACTTTGGTGATTAATTAAAAGCAAATTTGTTTTTGAATTTAATGTGCCTTGGGTTTGAATTTTATAGTTAATAATATATTTTTGTAATTTCGCCCACGATTTTCTTAGTTTCCAAATTTTATCTTGAGATTGTATTAAAAGAAAAGCTATACATAAAAATATAATAGAAAAAATAAATTCTATCCAAAAAATTAAAGCTTTAAATCTTTGATAAATCTTCACTTTTAACCCAGCCTATTTTGCCATTATTAAATAAAATTTTTTTATAATCATCTCTTGAATCTAAAACCTCTACTTCTTGTTGATATTTTCCAGAATAAAAATGTGTTGAATTTAAAGTTGGTAAAATTTGAACTTTACTTTCAGCTTTTAAAATAGCTTTATAAATGTTATTTTGTGCTAAGAAACTTGCCATTAAAGTTAAAATAGCCAAACCAAATGCTATGTAACTTTTTTTCAAAACAAACCACAAAGCAAAAAGTGCGCATAAACTCCATAAAAACACTTGTTTATAAAAATAAAAATCATTTGTTTTTGGGTTTAAATCACTTTGTGTGCTAATGCTATCTTCTTTTAATTCTATTTTTAATGAAAAATCTTTTAATTCTTTTTTTGATTTATCAAAATATGAAAAATCAAAGCGTGTTTTGCTTTTATCCAAAATGGCATAATAAAACCCACTTTGCTTTTCAAAATTTCCCTTTATAGCTTCAACACCTTGTTTTTCTATGCCTTTGATATTAAAGCTGGCTAGATTAGTATCTTCGCCTAGAAGCTCTATAAATAAAATCATATTATTATTATCAAAATGGCTTGCTTTAACTTGCTTTACTTCTAAATTAGAAGCTACTATGTGTGAATATTTACTTAAAGGGGCATTTATTTTTTCAAAAATTATTGGTTTTACAATTAAAGCAGAACTTTGAAAAATATGATCATTTCTGCTTAAAGAAACTATAATTTTATTTAAAGTTGCATTAATACTTTTTGCTTCAAACCAAAGTTTTGTGTAATAAGAGTTAGCTTTTTGCTCCCAAGTTGGATTTTGATTAATCCAAAGCATATCTTCACTCTTATCAAAACTAATGTTTAAATCAAAATTAACTTTTGTATCAGTAATTACTTCTAAATCTATAGAAAAAATTTCATCAACATAAGCCTTTTCGGTATATTCTTTTGTATTTAAAACCAAAGAACCTTGAGGGGTAGTATTGTATTGCTCAGGAACTTTTTCATCATAATTACTCTCATCGCTTGGTGCAATGGTATTATAAATTTGTTTTTCTTGTTCGTCTAAAGAATTATAATTTTTTTTTAAGTTATCATAATCTTGAAAAACACTACTTTCTTGAGCATATAAAGTTAAACTAAATAATAAAATCAAAAATACTTTAAAGGATTTTATCAATTTAAGAATCCTTTAAACATTTCTAATCCTATTTTTGAACCCAATATATCATCACAAACCCTCTCAGGATGAGGCATAAGGCCAAAAATTCTTTTGTTTTCATCACAAATTCCTGCTATATCTTTGATTGAGCCATTTGGATTGTCAATATATTTTAGCAAGATCATATCTTTATCTTCTAATTCTTTCAAGCCATCATCATCTATAAAATAATTCCCCTCACCATGTGCTATAGGTAAGTCTATCATTTCATTTTTTTGGAAATTTTTTAAAAAAGCATTGTTATTTGAGATAACTTGAAGTTTTTGCATTTTAGAGATGAAACTTAAGCTATTGTTATGTTTCATAGCACCTTTTAAAAGCCCAAGTTCTAAAAGAATTTGAAAGCCATTACAAATTCCAAGTATGTAAGCTCCTTTTTTGGCATGTTCTTTTACTGTTTTCATAGCAGGAGCAAGTTTTGCAATAGCAGCACATCTTAAATAATCCCCATAAGAAAATCCACCTGGTAAGACAATCAAATCTGCGCTAAAATTTTGCTCTTCATGCCATATGATATCTGCTTTAATGCCAAGTTGTTCAAAAGCATAAGCAGTATCAAATTCACAATTTGTTCCAGGAAATCTTATAATAGCTACTTTCATAATATTATCTCATAATCTTCTATAACGGTATTTGCAAGCAATTCTTCACACATCATTTTTACTTGTTCTTTTGCTTTGCTCTTATCTTTTTCATCAAGATTGAAAGTGATTTGTTTTGATGTTTTTACTTCAGAGATATTATTAAAATCTAAAGAATGCAAAGCCTTTTCTATGGCTTTGCCTTGAGGGTCTAAAACCCCATTTTTTAAAGTTATGTTTATGGTTACTTTCATTGAAAATCCTAGCTTAAAATTCTTCTTAAAACTTCTTCATAGGCCATTTTTACATTGCCTAAATCTTGTCTGAATCTATCTTTATCTAATTTTTCATTGGTATTTTTATCCCAAAATCTACAACTATCAGGACTAATTTCATCAGCTAAAATCATATTGCCCTCACTATCTATACCAAATTCAAGTTTAAAGTCAATTAGTCTTAACCCTTTTGATTCAAAAAATTTAACTAAAATAGAATTAATATGTCTAGCTGTATTTTTGATTAACTCTAAATCTTTTTCACTTTTTACAAGATTTAAAATTAAACAATGCTCGTCATTAATGATAGGATCGCCTAAATCATCATTTTTATAACAAAATTCAACTATAGAAAATGGTAAAATAGTTCCTTCTTTTATACCTAATCTTTTGGTTAAAGAGCCTGTTGCTACATTTCTAGTGATTACTTCAATAGGAATAATCTTGCACTTTTTAACAATTTGTTCTTTTTCGCTAATGGTTTCTACTAAATGAGTTTTAATTCCTTCTTTTTCTAAAAGATGAAAAATTTCAGTACTAATTTTACAATTTAGAGCACCTTTGCCTGCTTCGTTACCTTTTTTTTCTGCGTTAAAAGCTGTAAGATCGTCTTTAAATTCTGTGATGAGTAAATTTTCATCATCAGTTTTAAACATTTTTTTACCTTTTCCTTCATATAGTAAATCTAATTTTGTAGTCATGTTACTCTCCTTTTTTAGTGATGTTTAAGATTTTAATGGTATCAATTGCTGTTTTTAATTGAATATCATTGTTAATTTGTTCTTTTGTTATGATGTTTTTATCTTCTTTTTTGTCTTTTTTATTGGCTTGATTATGTCCAATTTTCTCAAGCTCTGCTTGTAGATGTTTTTTTAAATCAGCTTCTTTGATTTCAAAGCCATGATTTTCTTCCTTGCTTACCTTGCCTGGGAAAACTTCTATATCAGGGGTAACTCCTACTGCTTGTATGGTTCTACCGCTTGGAAGATAATATTTTGCTATAGTAAGTCTTAAGCCTTCTGTGCCTTTTTCATCCATAGGTAAAATTAATTGAACACTTCCTTTACCAAAAGTTTTTTCACCTACTATAATAGCGCGTTTAAAGTCTTGTAAAGCACCGCTGACTATTTCACTTGCACTTGCACTTCCACCATTTACAAGAACAACTAAAGGAGCATTAGAAATTTTCTTATTAGGATTTGCTTTAAATTCTACATTTTCATTTTTAATCTTGCCTTTTTGGGAAACAATTACACCTTTATCTACAAAAAGATTTACCAATCCAACAGCTTGATTTAAAATTCCACCAGGATTTGTTCTAAGATCTAGTATAATTCCTTTAACATTTGGATGTTTTTTGATAGCTTTACTAGCTTCATCAACTACATTTTTATCAAAATTAGTAACTCTTAAATACAATAAATTTTCATCTTCTATAAGTTTAGTATAAACACTATCTACTTTTATAATATCTCTTTTTAAATTAACATCAAAAGGTTTATTTTCACCTTTTCTGTAAATAGTTAGCGTAACTTTTGTTTTAGGTTCTCCACGCATTTTAGAAACAGCTTCATTTAAAGTCATACCTAAAGTTGATTCATTATTTATTCTTAGTATGATATCATCGGTTTTTATACCTGCTTTTTCTGCTGGGCTTCCTTCAATTGGTGCTACTACGCTAATTGCTCCATCTTTTTGCGTGATGGTAAATCCAAGTCCGCCAAATTCTCCATTTGTCTGTTCTTTGAGTTCTTTATAACCTTTTTCATCTAAAAAAGAAGAGTGTGCATCTAAATTTGTAAGCAATCCTGCTATAGATTTATCTACCAAATCAGTATAATTTACATCATCAACATAATATTGTTCTATAATGGACATGGTTCTTGTTAGCTTAGATAAAGCTTCTATTTTTTTTTCTGCATCAGTAGGGGTTGGATTTTTAGCTTGTAAATTTGTAAATATAAAAGACGCAGTTAGTAAGCTACAAAGACTAGCTGCAATGATAAGATTTCTTTTTGTTTTCAAAGGAAGACTCCAAATTGGTATTTTTATAAAATAAACATCTAATTTTAGTTAATTTTGCTTAAAAATTTGTAAATAATAAGAAATATTTTATAATATTAGCGTATAGGTATAAAATAATATTTATAAGTATAACTAAATAAACTTGACATTAATAGACTAAAGTTATATAATATAACTCATATAAATAAAAAAAGGAGTTGGTTATGGCAAATATACAAGATTTTTTAACAGATTCTATGCTTTCAAATGTAGAAAGTGCAGTATCTTTAGCAATATATTCTAAAAATAATGAAGTGAAACCATTGCATTTATTTTGGGCTTTAAGTGTAGATAGTTCTAGTTTATTAAATCAAGTTTTAAATAAATTAAATATTTCAAATCAAGCTTTAGAACTTGAAATAAAAAGTAAAATAGCAAATTTACCTACAAGTTCAAATGTAAATAAAGAAAATATAAAATTTTCAAATGATTTTATAAATTCTTTAGAAAATGCAAAAGCGTTAATGAGTGCAAAAGGTGATAATTATATAGCGGTTGATACTTGGTTAATTAGCGAATGTGATAACAATAACACAATAAAAGAAATTTTATCTAAATTTTTAGATGTAAATGAATTTAAAAAAGAATTAGAAAATATTAGAGGTGATAATAAAATAGATAGCAAAACAAGTGATGAAACTTTAGATTCTTTGTCAAAATTTGGTATAGATTTGACTTTAAAAGCTGCAAATAACGAGCTTGATCCTGTTATTGGAAGAGAAGAAGAAATACAAAGATTAATGCAAATTTTAATAAGAAAAACTAAAAATAATCCTATATTATTAGGCGAACCAGGAGTTGGAAAAACAGCCGTTGTAGAGGCATTAGCTCAAAGAATAGTAAAAAAAGATGTTCCTACTTCTTTGCAAAATAAAAAGGTAATAGCTTTAGATATGAGTTCTTTAATAGCTGGAGCAAAATATAGAGGTGAATTTGAAGATAGATTAAAAGCTGTTGTAAATGAAGTTATAAAACATAAAAATATAATTTTGTTTATAGACGAAATTCATACTATAGTAGGTGCAGGTGCTAGTGAAGGAAGTATGGACGCAGCAAATATATTAAAACCAGCTTTAGCAAGAGGCGAACTTCACACTATAGGTGCTACTACTTTAAAAGAATATAGAAAGTATTTTGAAAAAGATGCAGCATTACAAAGAAGATTTCAGCCTGTAAATGTAAATGAACCTAGTATAAATGAAGCTTTAGCAATGTTAAGAGGTATAAAAGAAAAGCTTGAAATTCATCATAATGTTAGCATTAATGATAGTGCATTAGTAGCGGCTTCAAAGCTTTCTAAAAGATATATAGCTGATAGATTTTTGCCTGATAAAGCGATTGATTTGATAGATGAAGCAGCAGCTGAGCTTAAAATGCAAATAGAAAGTGAGCCAAATTCATTAAGAAAAGTTAGAAAACAAATAGAAAGTTTAGAAGTAGAAAATGAAGCTTTAAAAATGGAAAAAAACGAAGCAAATGAAAAAAGAATAGAAGAGATTAAAAAAGAATTAGCAAATTTAAAAGAAGAACAAAGCAAGCTAAATTCTCAATTTGAAAACGAAAAAAATGTATTTAATTCTATAAGTTTAAAGAAAAAAGAAATAGATACTTTAAAAAATGAAGCAATTTTTGCAAAAAATAAAGGTGATTTTCAAAAAGCAGCTGAAATAGAATATGGAAAAATTCCAGAATGCGAAAAAGAAGTCATAGAACTTGAAGAAAAATGGGATAAGATGAGTAAAGACGGAGTTTTGCTTAAAAATCAAGTTGATGAGGATTTAGTAGCAGGAATTTTAAGCAAATGGACAGGAATTAGTGTGCAAAAAATGCTAACTTCTGAAAAACAAAAATTCTTACATATACAAGAGCATTTGCAAGAAAGTGTAGTAGGGCAAGATGAAGCCTTAAAAGCATTAGCAAGATCTATAAAACGCAATAAAGCAGGACTTAATCAAGGCTCAAAACCTATAGGTAGTTTTTTATTTTTAGGGCCTACTGGAGTTGGAAAAACAGAATGTGCAAAAGCTTTAGCTAAGTTTTTATTTGATGATGAAAAAGCTATGATACGCTTTGATATGAGTGAATTTATGGAAAAACATAGTGTATCAAGACTTTTAGGAGCACCTCCAGGATATGTAGGACACGAAGAAGGAGGAGAATTAACAGAAGCTGTTAGAAGAAAGCCTTATAGTGTGATATTATTTGATGAAGTTGAAAAAGCTAATAAAGATGTGTTTAATATACTTTTAGGAATTTTAGATGATGCAAGAGCTACTGATAGCAAAGGAGTTGTAGTAGATTTTTCAAATACCATAATAATTTTAACTTCAAATATAGGCGCTCAATTTATAATGAATTTAAAAGGCGAAGAAAGAGCTAAGGCTATAAAAGAAGCTTTAAAAGAATTTTTTAGACCTGAATTTTTAAATCGTTTAGATGATATCATAACTTTTAATCCGCTAGGTAATAATGAGGCTATTAAGATAGTGAAATTATTATTTAAAACTTTGCAAAAAAATCTTCAAAGCAAAGGAATAAAGGCTAATTTAAGCGAAAAAGCAGCTGAGTTTATAGCTAAGGTTGGTTTTGATGTGGATTTTGGGGCTAGACCTTTAAAAAGAGCTATGTATGATATGGTAGAAGATAAATTAAGCGATATGATATTAGCTGATGAGCTTAATGTAAATGATGCAATAATAATAGATGCAAACGATGAGGATATAATAATTAAAAAGAATAAATGAATTACTATTTAGTTTATTTACCCAAAAATACTTTGGGTAAATAAGATTTTTTTACTCTTATTAACATTAAATTGTAAATATTTTGTAATTTTTTTAAAAAAATATTATTTTTTTATCTATTCTTAACAATAAATATCTTAAAATCTTTAAGATATTTCTATTTTTAAGGAACATAAAATGAGTGATTTAGATGTTTTTAATCGCCGTTTAGACGCATTAGAAAAGCTTCCTCTTTTGAAAAATGGAGTTTCTATTTCAAAAGCTTTAGAGCAATCAGGTTTTTCAAGAAGAGATTTTATGAAATGGGCTGGTGCTATGACAGCTTTTTTAGCACTTCCTGCTAGTTTTACTCCAGTAGTTGCAAGAGCAGCTGAACTTAGTGATAGACTTCCAGTTATTTGGCTTCATATGGCTGAGTGTACAGGATGTTCTGAGAGTTTGTTAAGAAGTGATGCTCCTACTATTGATAGTTTGATTTTTGATCATATTTCTTTAGAATATCATGAAACTATAATGGGAGCTGCAGGATGGCAAGCAGAGCATAATCTTGAAGCTGCTATGGAAAAATACAAAGGCAGATATATCTTAATGGTAGAAGGTGGTATACCAACAGGTAATACAGAGCATTTTTTAACTATAGGACCTCATGGTAAAACAGGTAAACAAATAGCACAGCAAGCCTGTGATAATGCTTTGGCTATTTTTGCTATAGGAACATGTTCTGCTTTTGGTGGTATACAAGCTGCTAGACCAAACCCAAGTAATGCAGTAAGTTTAAGTAAAGTAACAAATAAAGCTGTTATTAATGTTCCAGGTTGTCCACCTAGTGAAAAGAATATTATAGGTAATGTAATACATTATATACTCTATCAAACATTGCCTGCACTTGATGCTTACAATAGACCAAAATGGGCTTATGGGCTTAGAATTCATGATCTTTGTGAGAGAAGAGGTCGTTTTGATGCGGGTGAATTTGTGCATCAATTTGGTGATGAGGGGGCAAAAAATGGATATTGTCTTTATAAAGTAGGCTGTAAAGGGCCTTATACTTTTAATAATTGCTCAAGAGAAAGATTTAATCAGCATACCTCATGGCCAATTCAAGCAGGACATGGTTGTATAGGTTGTTCAGAGCCTGATTTTTGGGATACCATGGGACCTTTTGAAGAGGTAATGGCAGGAAGATTATTTGACACCGTTTATGGTTTGGGTGCTGATAGTGTTTCAGATAAAATCGGTATAGGTGTTTTATGTGTAACTGGTGTTGCGGTTGCAGCACATGCTATTATAGCTTCATTAGAAAAAAATAAGGATTAAGAATGTCAAAAAGAATTATTATAGATCCGCTTACTAGAATAGAAGGACATTTAAGAGTTGAAGTGGTGGTTGATGAAAATAATGTCATCAAAGAAGCATATTCAGGTTCAACATTATGGAGAGGTTTGGAAACTATCGTAAAAGGACGCGATCCAAGAGATGCAGGCTTTTTAACACAAAGAATTTGTGGAGTTTGTACTTTCTCTCATTATAGAGCAGGTATAATAGCAGTAGAAAATGCTTTAGGAATTACTCCACCATTAAATGCTGTATTAACTAGAACTTTAATGAATGCAGCTTTATATATGCATGATCATCCGGTTCATTTTTATCAACTTCATGGGCTTGATTTTGTTGATGTTGTAAGTGCTTTAAGCGCTGATGTAAAAAAAGCAAGTGACGAAGCATTTAAATATACTGATACGCCTTATGCAACAGGTGCAGATAAACTTTTAGAAGTTCAGCAAAGACTTAAAACTTTTGTAGATAAAGGAAATCTTGGGCCATTTGCTAATGCTTATTATGGACATGCAACTTATCGCTTTACTCCAGAGCAAAACTTAATAGCGCTTTCACATTATTTAGAGTGTTTAAGAATTCAAAGAACAATAGCACAAGCAATGGCAATTTTTGGTGCTAAAAATCCTCATCCACAAAGTTTAACCGTTGGTGGTGTAACTTGTGTTATGGATCTTTTAAATCCTTCTAGAATGGCTGAATATATGGTTAAATTCCAAGAAGTGGCTGATTTTATTAATCGTGCTTATTATCCTGATTTAATTATGGCTGCAAAAGCTTATTCTAAAGAAGCAAGTGTGCTAAATGATGTAGGGGTAAATAATTTCTATACCGAAAAAGAATTCCAAGTTTCTAAAGATGAATGGTTATTTGAAGGTGGTATTATTAGAAATGGTGATTTAAGTAAAGTAGAAGAGGTAGATGAAGCAAAAATTACTGAAGAAGCTACAAGAGCTTGGTATGCAGATAATGAAGCATTACACCCATATGATGGTAAAACAAATCCAAACTACACAGGCTTGGTTGATGGTGAAAGTATTGATGATAAAGGCAATATGGTCCATAGTAAAGTATTTGATACCAAAGGAAAATATAGTTGGATTAAAGCTCCAAGATATGAAAATTTACCTATGCAAGTAGGGCCTTTAGCAAATATTTTAGTAAATTATGCAAAAGGAAATAAAATCGTAGTAGAAGCGGTTGATTCATTCTTAAAAGCTACAAATTTACCAGTTCAAGCATTGATGAGTACTTTAGGAAGAACAGGTGCTAGAGCAATAGAAGCAAAAATTATTGCTGATCATGGTTTAAAAGCTTTTAATTCTTTAGTAGAAAATTTAAAAACAGATGAAAGCACTTGTGCTACTTATGTGATTGATAAAAATAAAGAATACAAAGGTAGATTTATGGGTAGTGCACCTCGTGGTGCATTGAGCCATTGGTGTAGAATTAAAAATGGTGTAATTGAAAATTGGCAAGCAGTTGTTCCTTCTACTTGGAATGCAAGTCCTAAAGATGCAAATGGAGTAGGTGGAAGTTACGAGCAATGTCTTATAGGTACAAAACTAGCTGATGTTAAACAGCCTTTAGAAGTAATAAGAGCTATTCATTCTTATGATCCTTGTATAGCATGTGCTGTGCATGTTATGGATACTAAAGGTAATAATCTTAGCGAGTATAAAGTAAATGTAAATTTATAAGGAAAGAGGACTTTAGTATGGATTCTAAACATTCCTTAAAATCAAATAGAAAGGCCGAATACGAATTTAGTATAGGCCTTCGTTTTACACATTGGTTAAGAGCAGTTGCAATTGTGATTTTAGTAGGAACAGGATATTATATTTCATATGTATTTCAAACCCCTTCTATATCATCAGAGCCGACTTTATTTATGCAAGCAAAATATCGCATGGTTCATCAAATTTTTGGATTTATTTTGATTGCGTGTGTTATTTTTAAGACTTACTTGTTCTTTTTTGATTCTAAAAGTGCAAATGAAAGAAGAAGTATAAGAGATATTTTTAATGTAAAATTATGGATAGAGCAAATTAAATTTTACATTTTTTTAGGAAAACATCCTCATTTGCAAGGTGTGTATAATCCTTTGCAATTTGTGACTTATTTATTCTTTTATCTTGTTATGTTTGGACTTATTTTAACAGGCTTGATTCTTTATATGCATGTATATCATGAAGGTTTAGGTGGGTTTTTGTATAATATTTTAAGACCTATTGAAATAATGTTAGGCGGATTAGCTGATGTTAGAACTTACCATAGAATTTTAATGTGGATTGTGTTAATTTTTGTTCCAGTGCATATTTATATGGCTGTGTTCAACTCAGTTAAAGGTAAAGATGGTGCTTTAGATGCTATCTTTAGTGGTTACAAATTTGTAAGAGAAAATCATTGAAATTATTGATTTTAGGTATTGGTAATATTATGTTTGCAGATGAGGGCTTAGGCGTTCATCTTTGCAAACTTTTAGAAAAAAATTATAAGTTTTATCATGAAAAAGATTGTGTTGATTTTGTAGATGGTGGAACTTTAGCTTTGCAGCTTAGCTATATCATTGCTAAGTATGATGAAATGGTTGTGATTGATTGTATTGCAGCAGATGATGCTAATATTGGAGATGTATTTTTCTTTCCTTATGATGCAATGCCAAAAAAAGTCAATTGGAGTGGTAGTGCACATGAGGTTGAAATGCTTCAAACTCTACAATACATGGAGCTTATGGGAGATTTACCTAAAACTCAAATTTTAGCTTGTGTGCCAAAACGCATAGAGCCATTAAGTTTTGAACTTTCAAAAGAAGTCTTGAATGCTTTAGAAAAAATGGAGAAAATTTTACTTGATTTTTTAGAGAAAAAAGGCTTTACTTATGAGAGAATTGCTAATTATAACATACAAGAGCTTGCATTAAATTCTTATAAAAGCTAAGCAAAAAAGCTTAGCTTAATTTTTAATCATCAAATTTTTGTCCTAAGAAATTTCCATTCATATCTGTATAAATTTCCATCATGTTATTGAGTTTAAATTTATAACCTTGAATTTCCTTTTCAACTTTAATTATACTTGCATTTGGATGCATTTTTTTGATAGTTGCTAAAATATTAGGATTTAAAAAAGAAGTATCAATTGGTCTATATTTAGCATCAATTTCTTTCCAATCTCCATTTGTAAAAAATTCAAGTTCAGTTCCATTGTCTAAATAAACATCAAAACTATCAATATCTTGTTTAACCAAAGCTATATTTGAACCTGTAAAGTATTTTTGTATAAAGCTTTTAGAATTTGCTGGTAGTGCATTTACGCCTACAACAATATCTCTTGCAAAAGCAACGCTTGATAAAACTAAAGCCGCTAAAATTATTTTTGTTTTCATTTTTTATCCTTTGAATTGATTTGTTTTGAGAATATTATTTATTATAAGTGAATTTTATGTGAACTTTTGTGTATTTTTGTAAAGAAATAGAAAGTATTTAATTGTATAATTATAAAAATAATATAAAAGGATTTTTTAATGTATAGGTTTGCACCATCGCCAACTGGAGATATGCATATTGGAAATTTAAGAGCAGCTTTGTTTAATTATATTAAAGCAAGACAAGAAAATACTGATTTTATTTTGCGTATTGAAGATACTGATAATGCTAGAAATATTGCTGGAAAAGAAGAGGAAATAAAAGCTATTTTAAAAGAATTTGGTATAACTTGGCAACATTATTATATACAAAGTGAGAATTTGAAATTTCATCGCCAAATGGCTTTAAAACTAGTAAGTGAGAAAAAAGCTTTTGCGTGTTTTTGCACTGAAGATGAATTAGCTCATAAAAAAGAATTAGCCAAAAGTAAAAACCAAGCCTATAGATATGATGGAACTTGTGAAAAACTTGCAGATATTGATGTATTAAATTGTGAAAAACCTTTTGTGATTCGCCTTAAAAAACCTCAATCACAAATGAAATTTGTTGATTATATTAAAGGTGAGATTAGTTTTAATCCTGAAGATATTGATAGTTTTGTGATTATGAGGGCTGATAAAACTCCAACTTATAATTTTGCTTGTGCAGTTGATGATATGTTAGAAGGTGTTACTTGTATTATAAGAGGTGAAGATCATGTTTCAAATACTCCTAAGCAAGAGCATATTAGAGCAAGTTTGGGTTATGATAAAAGCATGACTTATGCACATTTGCCTATCATTTTAAATGAAGAAGGCGTTAAAATGAGTAAAAGAGAGGCTCACTCTAGTGTGAAATGGATGCTTGATAATGGATATTTAGCAAGTGCTATTGCAAATTATTTAATCCTTTTAGGTAATAAAACTCCAAAAGAAATTTTTACTTTAGATGAAGCTATAGAATGGTTTGATTTGAAAAAAGTTTCAAAATCTCCTGCAAGATTTGATACTAAGCGTTTAATGCAAATTAATCGCGAGCATATTAAAATGCTTGATAATGATAAATTAAATACTTTGTTAAATTTAGGCAAAGATGTAGCTAAACTTGCAAAATTTTATACCCAAGAAGCTAGCACATTAAATGAAATCAAAGAAAAAATACAAGCAATTTTTGCAGTTAAAAATTATGATGAATTTGAAAATGAATGCAAGTTGATTAAAGAAATTTTAAAAGAGTTAGAATTGCCTCAAGATTATGATGAATTTAAAAAGATTTTAATGGAAAAAACAAATTTAAAAGGTAAAAATTTCTTTATGCCTTTGCGTTTGGTATTGACAGGGGCTACTCATGGGCCTGAAATGAGTGAGATTTATATTTTAATTAAACCTTTTATTAAAGAAATTATAAAGGAGTAAAATGGGAGTTGGAACAAGCTTGATTGTATCTTTGGTGCAAATTTTTTCTTTAGTGATTGAAATTTATGTATGGATTATCATTATTGCTGCTTTAATTTCTTGGGTTAGACCTGATCCATATAATCCTATAGTGCAAATTTTATATCGTTTAACCAATCCTGCTTATGCTTTTGTAAGAAGGTTTATTCCTACTACTATAGGAAGTATTGATTTAGCACCTTTGATTATAATTTTAGGGCTTAAATTTATACAAATATTTTTATCAAATTTAATTTTAGGAAGTTTATAAGTGTTAAAAAAAAGTATAGCATTGCTCTTAGTTGGAGTGGTTTTTGCAAATTCTGCTGTATATTCTTACAAAGAATTGGAAGAAAAACCAAATTCTTTGGCTAAGGATTATTATTTATATCGTTTATTAGAAAAAAATGAATTTAAAAAAGATGAAATAGAAGGTTTAAAAGAGCATATTTATCGTTATGCTGGGCGTATTAAAAACGCTATTGAGGCTATTATTCCACCTTTAGGCTATAATAAAGAATATGAAGCTTGTTATAAATTTAATACGCAAAATATTTTAGATGCTAATGTTACCTGTCAGCTTGTAAGATTAAATAGCTTAACCTTTATACAAGATCTTAATACTTCAACGCGTAATGAGATAAAAAAAAATATTCCACAGGATAATTCAAATTTAGCAAAACTTTTAGAGGCTTTTAATGCTAAAGATCCTTTAAGTTATGCAGTTTTAAATTATGATAGTGTCAATTTTTATAAAATTTATAGCTTTTTAAAAGATAAAAAAGATTTTTTCTTAGAAAAAGATTTTGTTGATGAACTTGCCAAAGAAAAGGAATTTACAAATTTTGTTAAAGAAATTATCATTAAGAAAAAAAGTCCTTTGATAAGAAAATCTTTGGTTAATGTTGATGCAAAACTAACTTTTCAAGATAATGCATTTTATTTGGGTGTAAATGCAATTTTAGAAAATGATGAAAAAAAGGCTTTAGAATTTTTTCAAGTTGCAAAAGATACTTTTAAAAGTAAAGCTTTAATTGACAATGCTACTTTTTGGCTTTATTTAATCACTCATGATAAAAAATACCTCGATGAACTCGCACAAAGTGAATCTTTAAATATATATAGTCTTTATGCAAGAGAGTTAAAAGGATTGCCTTTACCTAAAATAGAAAATTTAAAACCTAAAAAACAAAAAAATGATTTTGACATGAAAGATCCATTTGCTTGGCAAAAACTATCTAAACAAATTAGTCAAAGCTCACCAAAAGAATTAGAAAAACTTGCTCAAGAATTTTATACTAAAGAAAATATTGCTATTTATGCTTATATGAAAGAAAGAGCTGAAGGTTTTAAAAAGCATTATTTTATAATGCCATATTTTAATCTTTTAAAAGATTATAGTATTCAAAGACAAGCAATGATACTAGCTTTAGCTAGACAAGAAAGTCGTTTTATACCAACAGCCATTTCTACTTCATATGCTTTAGGTATGATGCAATTTATTCCGTTTTTAGCAAATCATATAGGTAATAAAGAATTACAAATTCCAAATTTTGATCAGGATATGCTTTTTGAGCCTAAAACTGCATATATGTTTGCAAATCATCATTTAGATTATTTGGAATCTAAGCTTAATTCTCCTGTTTTTGTGGCATATGCTTATAATGGTGGTATAGGTTTTACCACAAGAATGTTAAAAAGAGAAGATATGTTTAAAACAGGAAAATATGAACCATTTTTATCTATGGAACTTGTTCCTTATGCTGAAAGTAGGGTATATGCTAAAAAAGTTTTAGCTAATTATGTTGTATATTTGCATCTTCTGAACGATAATACACCGATTTCGAAATTTTTTGAAACTTTAATTCAAAACACTGACTATCAAAACAGGAATTTAGCTGCAAAATAGGTTTTTGTATTAATTCATCAAGGGTGATTTTATAATAACTTGCATAATCACTCTTGATTATATATTTAAACAATTTATCATCTTTTTTTAGAGGTGTTAGCAATGTTTTTTTACCATCTATAAGAATAGAAATTTGATCTTGAGCTATATTAGCATTGGGTATAAAGCTAAGTATAAATATTTCTTTTTGACTTTTTTCATCAAGAACAGGGTTTAGATAGCTAAATACAGCTGCTATTTTGTCGTTTTTATATTGAAAATTTATTTTTTGTGCATACATTAGAGTTTGACTTTTTAAATTTATTATACTTTGTTCTTGATTTTTATATGAACATGCAGTAAAAATAAATGTTAAAAAAATAATAGTAAAAAGTTTTTTCATATTTTTATCCTAATTTTTTTATAATTATAAGCTTTTAACTTTTAAAAAGATATAATTATACTTATTTTCTTTGTTTTAAGGAATGTAAAAGTGAAAAGATTAGCAATGGCTTTTAGTGGGCCGTCTAATTCGGGAAAAACGACTTTAATCACTCAAGTTGCTAAATACTTTATGGAACAAAATTATAAAGTTTGTATTATAAAACATGATCCAAAAGATAAAGCAAGTTTTGATATAGCAAAAAAAGATAGTTTTAAATTTTTTCAAAGTGGTGCTGATGTGATGGTATTGAGTCCTACAAGAACAACTTTATTTACTCACTCTCCAAGTGATTTAAATGAAGCGATAGTTAAACTAGGGGATTTTGATTTTTTATTTGTAGAAGGTTTAAAAACTCTACCTATACCTAGAATTAGTGTCTTTTGTAAAGAGATAGATAGGTCATATTTTGCATATTCTAATGCTATAGCTAGTTATGAAAAAATTTCTTGTGAAAATTTAACATGGCTTCATTTAGATGATTTAGAAAGTATTTGTGATTTTATATTAAAAAATTCAAAAAAAGTATAGGAGTAAATATGCAAGAGCTTATAAAAGATATACAAAAAGCTGTGATTGAAATTTCACACGAGCTTAGATATTTAACAGATTTTGATTATACAAGTTCTCAAAATGCAACTGGAGATAATCAATTAAAACTTGATGTTAAAAGCGATGAGATTATTACTAGAATTTTAAAGCAAACTAAAGGAGTTAAAAGCTTAATTAGCGAAGAAAAACAAGAGCAAATGTTAATTAATGAAAATGAAAAATATATTATTGCTTATGATCCTTTAGATGGTTCTTCTTTGGTAGATGTGAATTTTGCTATAGGTTCTATTTTTGCTATTTATGAGCAAAAGGCAAGTGCAAAAGAGCTAAAAGCAGCTGTTTATGCAATTTATGGGGTGCGTTTAGAATTTGTAGTTTGTATAGATACTCCTAAGCTTTTTAGATTAAATCAAAATAATGAATTTATTTTTGTAAAAGATTTAAAATTAAATGAAAAAGGAAAATTAAACGCTACTGGCGGAACACAAAAAAACTGGTCAAATATCCATAGAAATTTTATAAAAACTTTGTTTGATGAAGGATATCGCTTAAGATATTCTGGTGCTATGGTGAGTGATTTGCATCAAATTTTACTTAAAGGTGGCGGATTATTTTCATATCCTGCAACAAAAGATGCACCAGAAGGAAAGTTAAGAGCTTATTTTGAAGTTTTTCCTTTTGCATTTATATTTGAAAAAGCAGGTGGGTTTTCAACTAATGGAGAAAATAATTCTTTACTTGATTTGGAATTTGAAAAAATTCATGCAAGTACTCCTTGTTTTTTAGGTTCAAAATATGAAATTGAAAAACTAAAGCAAACTTATAAAGGTCTTTAATGAGTGAAGTTAAAGATGAATTTGAACTAGCTTTAGAGCTAAAAAAGAACGAACTTCAAGTTTGTCAAAATGAAAAAAACTTAAAATCTTGTTTACCTTGTTCTATGGTTTTTGAATGCTCTTTGAGAAAAGAATATGTAGAAGCTGTATATAAAAGTATGTCAAAAGGTAAAACAGGTGGTTTTGATTTTTAATTAAAGAGGTAAAAATGCGTTATATAACTACTCCTATATATTATGTAAATGATGTTGCACATATTGGCCATGCTTATACGACTATCATAGCAGATACTTTAGCTAGATTTTATCGTTTGCAAGGACATAGAACTTTTTTTTTAACAGGAACTGATGAACATGGCCAAAAGATAGAGCAAGCTGCTAGTGCTAGAAATTTTAGCCCAAAAGAATATGCAGATGAAGTCAGTGCTAAATTTAAAAAACTTTGGGATGAATTTGAAATTTCTTATGATTATTTTATTAGAACTACAGATGAAAATCATATCTTAAGCGTGCAACAAGTTTTTAAAAAAATGTTTGATAAGGGTGATATATATAAAGGAACTTATGAAGGATTTTATTGTGTTTCTTGTGAGAGTTATTTTACTCAAACTCAGCTTGTGGATGAATGTAATTGCCCAGATTGTGGTAAAAAAACACAACTTTTAAAAGAAGAAAGTTATTTTTTTAAGCTTTCAAAATATCAAGATAAAATTTTAAAATGGTATAAAGAGCAAGAACCTATTTTGCCAAAAAATAAAACAAACGAGCTTATAAATTTTGTTGAAGGTGGCTTAAAAGATCTTTCCATTACTAGAACTAGTTTTGAATGGGGTATTAAATTGCCAAAAGAATTAAATGATGATAAACATGTTGTTTATGTTTGGCTTGATGCTTTGACAAATTACATAAGTGCTTTGGGTTATGGACTTGATAATAAAAATATGAATTTATGGCCTGCGCATGTGCATTTTGTAGGTAAAGATATATTACGATTTCATGCAGTGTATTGGCCAGCTTTTTTAATGAGTTTAGAACTTCCTTTGCCTAAATTTGTAGCTGCACATGGTTGGTGGACAAAAGATGGTGAAAAAATGAGTAAATCAAAAGGTAATGTTGTTGCTCCTAAAGAGGTGGCAGATACTTTTGGTATAGAAGCTTTTAGATATTTTTTACTCAGAGAAGTTCCTTTTGGTAATGATGGGGATTTTTCACAAAGAGCATTGGTTACAAGAATCAATGCAGAGTTAAGCAATGAGCTTGGAAATTTATTAAATAGAATCATTGGTATGAGTGCAAAATATTCTCAAAATTTTATTGATTCTAAAGATGTAAGTGTGTTTTTTAACCAAGAGTTAAATGAGTGTAAAGAGTATTTAGAAAACGCAATCAATGCTTTAGAAAATATCCAGCCAAATCGTTATTTAGAAGAACTTTTTAAAGCATTATCATTAGCTAATTTAAGCATTAGTAAGTATGAACCTTGGAATTTAATCAAAAACAATGAAACACAAAAAGCAAATGCCTTGGTAGCTTTATGTGCAAATATTTTAGCAAAAGTAGCTATTTTGCTTTTTGCTGCTATGCCAAAAACGGCTTTAAAAATTGCTAAAGCCTTAAATTTTGAAATTTCAAACGAAAATTATCAAAAATTAATTTTAGACAAGCAATTATGTGATTTAAAATCTAGTGCATGTGAGGCTTTGTTTCCAAAAATAGAATTAACTCATGAAAATAAAAAAGAAGAAAATATAGAAGTTATACCAAGTTTACCTCAGATTAAAATTGATGATTTTAAAAAAATTGAAATAAAAATAGCTTTAGTAAAAGATTGCCAAAATATAGAAGGAAGTGAAAAGCTTTTAAAATTTCAGCTTGAACTTGAAAATGGTGAGTTAAGACAAGTTCTTTCGGGTATTGCTAAATTTTATAAAGCTAGTGAATTGGTTGGAAAACAAGTGTGTGTTATAACAAATCTAAAAAAAGCCAAAATTTTTGGACATGAAAGTCAGGGTATGATTTTAAGCGCTGAAAAAAACGGAAAATTAGTTTTAATTACACCAGAAAATTTTATAGAAAATGGTGCTTTAATAGGCTAAAATGAATATTTCAAATTTTTATGAGCTCATTAACGCACAAGTTGTTAATTATGGTGCAACTTCAAGTGTTTATGATTTTAGTATAGATTTGAATAAAATTAAGCCTGCAAGTGTTTTTTTTGCAAGGAATCAAGAGCAAGCAAATTACGCCATTAAACTTGGTGCTTATGTGATAGTAAGCGAAATAAAACTCAATATTGAAGATAAAGATGTATTTTATCTTCAAGTTTTTAATCTTGAAGAAGCTATATTAAGATTTTTTAGGTTTTTAAGCGAAGAAAAGTCGTATCAATTTTTATA
Source organism: Campylobacter peloridis LMG 23910 (assembly GCF_000816785.1). Classification (NCBI taxonomy): domain Bacteria; kingdom Pseudomonadati; phylum Campylobacterota; class Epsilonproteobacteria; order Campylobacterales; family Campylobacteraceae; genus Campylobacter; species Campylobacter peloridis. The sequence continues at coordinate 809,260 of NZ_CP007766.1, forward strand.
TTGCAATAATATAGAATTAAAATTTGCAAAGGCTTTTGGTTTTAAAATCTTAAGTGCAAATATTTTTAACGATTTTGATACATTAAAAAACTCCAAGGAAAATACTTTTTTTTGCACAAGTAATGCCGAGTTTATTTTAAAATTAAACCCTCAATTTTATCAATTAAAACAATGTGAATATAAGCTTTTAGGTTGTAAATCTTTATTTCAAACAAGTATGTTATGCAAAAATTTATATTTTAAGGATTTAAAATTTGCTTTTTTTTATGCGGAATTTTTTGCTAGTTTTGTTGATTTTATAGAAAAACATAAAATATCTTTTACATTTAATGATAAAAAACTAGAACTTTTTAATGCTTATTTTGTAGATCAAAAAAATGAAATTTGTGTTTTTGGTGGAAGTTCTAGAGTGATATTGCTTGTTGAAAATGATGATGAATTTGACTTTATATCGCAAAAACTTCAAGGGGTAAAAGGATTTAAAACTGCTTTAAAAAATTCATTATTTTGTGATTTTTCATATGAAAATTTAAAACATTTAAAACATTTTTTTGATTTTAAATATTGTCTTATTAAAGAAAATAAAGAAGAATTTTTAAATCATTTTTTACCTCAAGAAAAAGAAATAAGTTTATTTGATTAAAACATTAACTATAAAAAGCTATATTTATTTTTTAAAATAAATTTACTAAAGGAAGGTATATGAAAAAATTTTTATTTTTAAGTTTAGTTGCTGCAGCTACTTTAAATGCTGAAATTTTAATTTATGGTCCAGGTGGCCCAGCTCCTGTTTTAAAAGAACTTGCTAAACAATTTGAAGAAAAAAGTGGTGAGAAAGTTGTTGTGAATGCAGGACCAACTCCTAAATGGATTAAGCAAGCAAAAGTAGATGCTGATATTATTTACTCTGGTAACACTTCTATGATGGATGGGTTTATTAAAACTATGCCAAAGCAAATTAAAATTGAAGATGTTCAAGTTTTAAATGCACGCGGTTCTGGAATGATTGTTAGAGCAAGTAATCCTAAAAAAATTAAAAAATTTGAAGATATATTAAAAGATGGCATAAATATAATGGTGGTCGATGGAGCAGGGCAGGTTGGTTTATATGAAGATATGGCTTTAAAAACTGGTAAAATAGAAAATTTAGAGAAGTTAAGAAAAAATATCAAAGTATATGCTAAAAACTCCAAAGCAGCGGTTGATGAGTGGAAAAATAATCCAAACATTGATGTTTTAATCATTTGGACACATTGGATTAAAGCGGTAGGAGAAAATGAAAACAAATTTATCAAAGCAGATAAAAATTCAATTATATATAGAGCAGCTGAAATAGTTCCAACTCAAAAAGGAAAGCAAAATCCAAAAGTAGCTGAATTTATAAAATTTACTCAAAGTAAAGAAGCGCAAAAGGTTTGGGAAAAAGAAGGTTGGTTGGCTAAATAAGCAAAAAAGCATTTTACTTTATTGGTAAAATGCTTTTAGTGTTATTTTTCGTTAATTTCTGCTTCGATGTTAATTTGTACTTCATCGCCAAGTGTTAAACTAGAAGTATTTGGAGCGAATTTAAAGTCACTTCTTTTGATTTGTCCTTGTAAAGTAAAACCAGCTTTTTCTTTGTCGCTATCTGTTTTGATAACTCCACCAATTTCAGTATCTAAAACAATATCTTTGCTTACACCAGCAATGTTTAATAAACCATACATTTTACCTTTTTCATTAGAAATTTTTTCATATTTACTCATAGTAAAAGTAATGTTTGGGTGAGTTTTGGCTTTGAAAAAATCATCTTGTTGTAAGTGAGCATCTCTTGCTTTGTTTTCAGTATTTATAGAAGCAACTTTTATATTTGCTTGAAGTTTATTAAATTCAAATTTGGCACTATCAAAATCAATCACCGCATCATAATCTTTGAAATTTCCATTTACATTGCTAATTTGCAGATGTTTAATTTTAAAAGCAACACTAGAATGAGCTTTATCTAAAACAAAATCTTTTGCGAAAGAATTATTTGTTAAAAATAAAGCAATTAAACATGAACTAAATAATATTTTTTTCATTAACAATACTCCTTGAAAATATAAAATATTTATAGAATACAAAGTTAAAATAAATCAAAAATAAAATTTATTATATGTAATCAATAAGATCTTTTGCTTTTGCATTTTGAAACCCTTTTAGTCTTAATAAGCAACTATCGCATTTTCCGCATGCTTTATCTTCTCTTTCATAACAAGACCAAGTGTATTCTAAAGCAACTTTTTCTTTTAATGCTAATGTTACAATTTCTCCTTTATTAAGATGAACTAAAGGAGTTTTTATATCAACTTTAAATGATTTATTAGTTCCTTCATTGATAAATTCTTTTGCTTTTTGTATAAAATTATGCGAGCAATCAGGGTATCCACTGCTGTCATCTTGAACTACACCTATAAAAATACTTTCACATTTTTCTTTTTCAGCTATAGCTCCTGCGATGGATAAAAAAATACCATTTCTAAAAGGAACATAAGTGTTTGGAACTTCTTTTTCGTGTAGTTTTTCTTTAGGAATTTCTAAATTTAAATCCGTCAAAGAGCTTCCGCCTATATTTGCTATAAAAGAAACATCTAAAATATATTTTGTTTTTATATTTAATTTTTCACAAATTTTATTAAAACATTCTTTTTCTTTTTGCATAGTGCGTTGGTTGTAATCAAAATGTAAAGCAATGATTTCATATCCTTCTTTTTTGGCTAAATACGCACACAAAGTACTATCCATGCCACCACTTATAATACAAAGAGCTTTTTTCATACTTCTCCTTAAATTTGATATAATTTGAAATTATAATTTCAAAAGGATAATAATGATTTTTTGCGAAGAAGAAGTGGAAATTTCTTTTCTTGAAAAAATTGCTAATAAGATGAGTGATAAAAATATAGAACTTGTTTTAGTAGATGAAAAAACTATGCTTGAAATTAATTTATCACAAAGAGGCATAAACAAAACCACAGATGTTTTATCATTTCCACTTTTGGATAATTGTGAAAATTTATTAGGTTCTATTGTTATTAATATAGATGAAGTTAAAAAAAAAGCTTTAGAATTTAAACACACTGATGAAGAAGAGATGGCTTTGCTTTTTATACACGCGATGCTTCATTTGCAAGGTTATGATCATGAAAAAGATCAAGGACAAATGAGGCAAAAGGAGCAAGAGTGGATAAATTTTTTTAAATTACCAAAAAGTTTAATTATCAGAGTAGAGGAGGGTTAGAATGATTAAAAAAACTGCATTTTGTTTAAGTTTATGTGCAAGTTTATATGCATATGATGAAAATACATTTGATATTAGTTTTTTACAAGGTAAAAATTTTGATATACAACTATATAGCTCTTTGAAAAGCAATACTAGTTATGGTTTTATACAAACTCAAGAAAATCAATACAATTTTTGGGGCAGTGCTAAAAAAGATGAGTATTATTTAAGTGCTACAGATTTTGGAACTTGTGCTTTAAAAAATACAAAAAAAGATATATTTGAAGCTTTATGTAAGATAAATGAAGAAACAAAAGAATTTATTTTTTCTAAAGAGAATTTAAATGCAAAAATTTATCAAATTAATTTAAAAGATCAAAAAAATATAATTGATGAAAATAAAACTATAGAGTTTGATTATACAGATTCTTTGTTGAGCATTGAAAGTAAAGATAAAAATTTGCAAAAAATTATTGATGATTTTAATGAGAATTTGGATAAAAAATCTTTACTGAATAAAGCTAATCAAGCTTTAAAAAAATGGAAAAATGAAGAAATTTCTAATAATGAAATTTTAAATCAAGTTTATGTTTTTTATTATGATAAAAATATTATTTCATTAGGAAAAAATGCTTATTCTTATACGGGTGGTGCTCATGGTATGGTGAATTTTCAAAGAAAAACTTATGATATATCAAACATGAAACTTATTGATATAAAAAATGAATTAATGTTAGAAGATAATCGTTTTCAAAATATCATATTACAAAAAATTAAAGAAAAATATAGCGAAGATGATTTATTTGATACTAAAAATATCAAAATGACTAGTATTTTTGAGGTGAAAAAAAATGGATTGATTTTTATATGGGAACCTTATGATATAGCACCATATTCTACCGGAGTGATTGAAATTTTTGTTAGTTTTAAAGAATTGAAACCTTTTTGGAGAAAAAATTCAAAATTAGCATATTTGATTGAGTCTATAAAATGAACTCAATCATCAAATTTTTGTCTTAAGATGTTTCCATTATCATCAATGTAAAGTTTCATTTGATTGTTGAGTTTGATTTTGTAGTATGAAATTTTTCTTTCTATTTCTATGATATTTGTATTAGGATAGATGTTTTTAATAGTATTTTGTATAGCTAAAGGCAAAATAGCATAATTTAATGATTTAAAATTTTCAGCTTCTTTAAATTCTCCAGTAAGTAAAAATTCTAACTCACTTCCATCGCTTAAATAAATTTCATAAGAATAACCATCTTGTTCTACTAAACCAATTTCTGCGTTAAAATAATCTTTTATAAATTTTTTAATATTTACTGGTAAAGAATCAGGAGCTATAACTATACCTGCATTAAGTATGTTTAAAGTTAGAAAAAAAACTAGAATTATTTTTTTCATTTTTCACCTTGAATGAATTTTTGACGATATTGTATCTTATTAGTGTGAATTTTGTGTGTAAGCTAAAAATTAAATAGCTTTTTGTTATAATTTATCAAAAATATAAAAAGTAGGGCAATGGTAGCTTCTTTTTTAATAGCAATAAATATCGTTATATTTATTTATGTAAATTATCTTCATTTTAACTCTTTAAATTTGGATGTAATTTTAGGTTTAAATTTATTTTTCTTTCAAGGTTTTTATTGGCAAATTTTAAGTTCCATGTTTATGCATGGAAATTGGCCACATTTGATTTTAAATATGATAGTGCTTTTTCAGTTTGGAACTATGCTGGAAAAATATTTAAAAAGTTTTAAATTTGCTTTGTTGTATTTTTTAGGCGGGATATTATGTTCTTTGCTTAGTGTATTTTATATATATATTAGTTTTAATGGTAATTTTGTAAATGTTGTTGGAGCTAGTGGAGCAATATGTGTTTTAATGGGATTTTATGCATATTTAGACAAAACTGCCACAAAAGGACTTATTGTGGCTATATTATTAATGAGTTTTGCACCTATTTTAATGGGTGTAAATATAGCTTGGTATGCACATATTTTTGGTTTTATATGTGGTTATATTTTTGCTAAATTTAAGGTTATTAAATGAAATATATCTATCTTATAAGGCATGCTAAAGCACAAAAAGAAAATTATGAACAGGATTTACAAAGAGATTTAAGTTCTAGCGGAAAAGATGATCTTAAAACTATGATATATAGAATAAAAAATTTAAATTTCAAAGCGCAAAAAATTTTTTCAAGTCCTGCAAGGCGTTGTATTAAAACAGCTCAAAAATTATGCAAAAATTTTGGATTAAAAGAAAAAGATATAGTTATAGAAAAAAGTTTTTATGAAGATGACTTAGAAACCATTTTAAATTTTATAAAAGATTTGCAACAAAATAGGGTAGTGCTTGTAATGCATAATCCTTTGCTAATAAATTTATGCGAGTATTTAACGCATATTGATTTAGAAAATTTTCCAACTTCTGCTATTTTATGCTTGCAATTTGATATAAATAATTTTAAAGAATTAAAAGAACACAGCGGAGAAGTTGTGTTTTTTGATTATCCTAAAAGTCAAGAATTAACTAAATAATTTCTACTATTTATTCTTAAAATATAAAATAAAATTTAGCTGAATTAAAAAATATATGATTTTGTATTTTTCTTTCTATGCATAATATATTATATTTTTTTTCAAAAAATTATACTAATTTTTTTATGGATAAATTATATTAATACAAAAAATAAAATGCATTAAATACCTAAAAATAGAGCATTATAAACTATATTAGATAATAGAATTATTTATAGATATAATAGTTTGAAAATTATAGTTTTCAATACAAAATATGTATAATTTAAAGTTTTAATCATTTATCATATAATTTTACATATAAATTAAGTTTTATTTAAAATATTTTTAATAAGAATATTTAAAATTAAAGTGTATGCTTTAGAGGTTTTATTTTGATTTTTGGATTAATCTTGAAAGTTGTTTTGCTAAAATTATGGCACTATTTTCATTTTTAGATAATTTTTTTATATTTTCTTTAAATTCAAAGAGTCTTTTTTCTTGTGTAATATCATTATTTTTTATAAAATCATTTTGTTTTAAATTGTTATTTTGTTTTGTTGTTTTTTGTGTGTTTTTCTTTTTAAAAAACATATTATATTCCACCTTATTTTTGTTTTTATTATTATATCTAGATATTTTTAAGTAAGATTTTTTTATAATTTTTATATTAATATTACTAAAAAAGGTAAAAAATGAAAACCATAGGTTTAATCGGTGGTATGAGCTATGAAAGCACGCTTAGTTATTATGAAATTATCAATAAAATAACAAATGAAAAACTAGGAAAATTGCATAGTGCTAAGATAATTTTATCTAGTGTGGATTTTGAAGAGATAGAAGAATGCCAACGCAAGAATGATTGGCAAAAAGCAAGTTTGATTTTAACACACCATGCCCTACTTTTAGAAAAATGCGGAGTTGATTTTATATTAATTTGCACTAATACTATGCATAAATGCTATGATGTGATTGCAAAAAGCATTAAAACCCCTATTTTGCATATAACCAAGGCTATGCTTTTAGAGCTTCAAAGCCAAAACATCGACAAAGTCCTTTTATTAGGAACAAAATACACTATGGTTGAAAATTTTTATAAGCAACTTTTACTTGATTCAAAAATTGAAGTTTTCATCCCTAGGAATGATGATATATTAAAAGTCAATGATATTATTTTTAATGAGCTTTGCAAAGGCATTGTAAAAGAAAACTCAAAACAATATTTTAATGATTTAATCGCCCAATTTTCACAAGTTCAAGGTGTGATTTTAGGATGTACTGAACTTGGTTTGATTATCAAAGAAAATTCTAAAAAGCTATTTGATAGTGCTTATATTCATGCAAAAATGGCGGCTTTAAAAGCTTTGGAGTAGATAATGAAATACCCTTTAGATTGTGAAGAAAATTTTGAAAAATCATTATTATTTTGGCTTTGTAAATATGTGAAATTTAAACTTAATTCTTTATCTAATAAAGAATTAAAAGATCCACAAAGCCTAGCTAGTGTAAATTTTGCCCTTACAAAAGGGGCTAAAAATATACAAGAGCTTGATGCTTTAGTTAAAAAGGCTAGAAATGCAGGACTTAGCGGGGTAAATACATATTTTAATCCTTTGAAAAAAATATATGAGTATTTGCTTTTTTACAAGCTTCATTCTTTAAAACAAGTGGATGAGGAATTATTGGTTGAAATTTTAGCAAGTTCTACTGCTTCTTTATCTGATGCTAGTAAAAAAAATTATCGTATCGCTGTTATAAATTTTTTTGACTTTTTAGACAAACAAAATGAAGAAGAACAAAAAGCACATATTTTTGATATAAGTCTTAAAAATTGGGGTGGTATTAGTGGTAGCAAGGGTATTAAATTGCCTGAATATATGAATGAAGATGAGATTAAAAGATTTTTAAATGCTATAGATGAAGTGGATTTTAAAAACAACACTATAAGAAACAGACTTATTTTAAAAATCATTATTTTTACAGGTATTCGCGTGAGTGAAGCTATTAATATAAAATTAAAAGATATTAGCGAAGAAAGCGATCTTTATATCATACGCATTAGAGGCAAAGGCAATAAATACCGCGTTGTGATGATTAAAAAAGATTTAATAAAAGATCTATTAGATAATGTAAAAATCAATTATCTAAGCAATGAAGCCTTGCTTTTTGTCAATAAAAAAGGCACCGCCCTAACCCAAGCTTATATCTCGCGTATAGTAGAACAAATTTTATTTAAAGCAGGAATTCGCAAGCAAAAAAATGGAGCTCATATGCTAAGACATACTTTTGCCACCCTACTTTATAAAAAACAAAAAGATTTGGTTTTGGTTCAAGAAGCATTAGGCCATGCAAGTTTAAACACTTCAAGAATTTATACTCATTTTGATAATGAAAAGCTAAAACTAGCTGCAGAAGTAGCCAAAAAACTTCACGATAGAACATAATTTTATAAAATACATGATATATCTTTATAAAAAAAGATGTATCATGTAAATAAATGATTATGCTAGTAAAATTAAGCCTGATATTGCAAATATTATAATAATCTTAGTATTTTCTAGCATTTAAAAACACACTAAGAATGATTAAAGCAAAAGCTAAAAGATCAACTAGGCTATAAAAAGTTCCTAAAAATAAAAAACTCATAAACGCAGCAGCCACAGGTTCTATACAAGCTATCATACTAGCTCTTAAAGGCCCTATTAGTTCAACTCCTTTTAAATATAAGCCAAAAGCTCCTATAGTGCCTATAAATATAATCCCACCCATAGCCAAAAATGAATTTAAAGAAAAATCATATTTTGGGATATTTCCTTGCAATAATACAAAAAGCAAAAAAGAAGCGATTAAGCTAGCTAATCCCATGATTAAAAACAAACCATATTTTAATATAATAGCCCTAGCACTTAAAGAGTAAAAAACCACCCCAAAAGCACTTGCAATAGCCCATAAAATTCCTATGATATTGAAATTTAACTGCGTGATATCACCCCCACTAAGCAATAAAAATAAAGCAAAAATAATCAAAAAAAGTGCTAAAAGCTCTATTGCTTTTGCTTTTCTTTTTTCTAAAAAACACACATATAGCATTACAATAAGCGGTGCGCTATATTGAATCATAGTAGCAGTTCCTGCATCAGTATAAAAAATAGCTTTAAAATACCCATATTGGGTTATAATCAAACCAAAAAATGCAAAAATTAAAAGTGAAGAAAATTCCTTTTTATCTATAAATAATTTAAATTTTATATTTTTTAAATTTATTAACAATAAAATTAAGCCAGTAAAAAACAATCTATAAAAACTCACCCATTCTACTGCAAAATCTTTTTCAAATAAATACTCAGCCAAAACTCCGCTAATAGCCCAAAATATCCCGCCAAGTATGACAAAAAATACTCCCAAAGAACTATCCTTTAACCATATATAATGTTTAATTTTATATAATGATGCAATTATACATTTTTTGTAGTATTTTAAGGAAAATTATGACTTATTTAGAGATTGATGGAGTTACAAATTTAAGCGGAGAAGTGATTATAAGCGGTGCAAAAAATGCAGCACTTCCTTTGATAGCTTCAAGTATTTTAGCTAAGAATGAAGTGCAAATTTCAAATTTGCCCAATGTAGCAGATATTTGCACCCTACTTTCTTTGCTTGAAAATTTAGGTGCAAGTTATACTTTTAAAGATAATTTTGCAAAAATAAATACAAATAACTTAAAAAAAACCATAGCAAAATACGACATCGTGCGTAAAATGCGTGCTTCTATACTTACTTTAGGGCCTTTGCTAGCTAGATTTGGAAATTGTGAGGTTTCTTTACCAGGAGGTTGTGCTATAGGACAACGCCCTATTGATTTACACCTTTTGGCTTTAGAAAAAATGGGAGCTAGTATTGAAATAAAACAAGGTTATGTTGTAGCTAGCAAAAAGCTTAAGGGTGCTGATGTGATGTTTGATAAAATCACTGTTACAGGTAGTGAAAATATCATCATGGCAGCAGCCCTAGCTCATGGAAAAACTAGGCTTTTAAATGTTGCTAAAGAGCCTGAAGTGGTGCAACTTTGTGAGGTTTTAGCTAAAGCAGGACTTGATATAAAAGGCATAGGATCTTCTGAGCTTGAAATTTATGGCACAAGTGGGGAGCTTTTAGAATTTAAACCTTTTGAAATCATTCCTGATCGTATTGAAGCAGGAACTTATTTGTGTGCAGGAGCTATCACTAACTCAAAAATCACTCTAAAAAAAGTCAATGCCACTCATCTTAGTGCAGTTTTAGCAAAGCTAGAGCAAATGGGATTTAGCTTTGATATTGATGAAAATAGCATTAGTATTAATCCTGCTAAAGAGATTAAACCCGTTGAAATTTTAACTAGTGAATATCCAGGTTTTCCAACGGATATGCAAGCACAATTTATGGCTTTGGCTTTAAAAGCAAATGGAACAAGCATTATTGATGAAAGATTGTTTGAAAATCGCTTTATGCATGTGAGTGAGCTTTTGAGAATGGGAGCTGATATAAGATTAAATGGGCATATTGCTACTATAAATGGCACTAAAGAGCTTTTTGGAGCTGATGTTATGGCTACTGATTTGCGTGCATCTTCAGCTTTGATTTTGGCGGCTTTAGCAGCCAAAGGAACTAGCAAAATTCATAGAATTTATCATCTTGATAGAGGTTATGAAAATTTAGAAGAAAAATTTAAAAAGCTAGGAGCTAGTATAAGAAGGCTTGAAGAATGAGAGATATTTTTGCTACTTTAGAATTTTTAAAAACACAAATTAAAGCAAGAAATGAATTTCAAAAAGTAAATTTAACACAGGCTTTGGGGTGTATTTTATATGAGGATGTATTTGTTAAAAAAGATTTACCCGCATTTAACAATTCTGCTTTAGATGGCTATGCATTAAATTATACACATAAAAATAAATTACTAGAGATAAAAGGAAGTATTTTAGCAGGTGATAAAAATGATTATATTATAGAAAAAAATGAGTGCTATAAAATCATGACAGGAGCTAAAATTCCTCAAAATGCCAATACCATTTTAATGTTTGAAGAAGCTTTGCTTGAAGATGAAAAGCTCAATGCCAAAAATGCTAAAGAAAACAATGCCATCCGCTTTAAAGGTGAGGAAGTAAAGCTTGGGGAGCTTTTATTTAAAAAGGGAGAAAAAATCACCTCAGGTATGATAGCCATGCTTGCTGCTCAAGGAATTTATGAGTTAAATGTTGTTAAAAAATTGCGTGTTGGAATTTTTTCAAGTGGAGATGAGCTTGTAGAACCTTGGGAAAATGCAGATGAATATAGTATATATAATGCTAATGCATTTGGAATTTATGCTATTTTACAAGATTGTGCTAAAGTAGAGTATTTAGGACTTTTAAAAGATGATTTAAGCGTTTATAAAAAGCTTTTAGATAACCAAGAATTTGATATGCTTATAAGTAGTGGTGGGGCTAGCGTTGGTGAGGCTGATTTTGCAATGCAAGCTTTAATAGAATGCGGTTTTAATCCTATTTTTGAAAAAGTCAATGCTAAACTTTGTAAGCATGTAAAACTTTTTAGTAAAAATGATATGCTTTTTTTAGCCTTACCGGGAAACCCTTTAGCTTCTTTAATTTCAACACATATTTTTGCAAAAAATATACTTAATTTACTCTATGGTGTAGATCTTTTAGAATTTAATAAAGCAAAATTAACAAATGAATTAAAATTTAAAGGCCAAAGAAATGATTTTGTCTTTGGGGAATTGATTGATGGATATTTTAAACCAAGTGAAGTTAAATTTGGCTCGGGTATGATAAAACCTTTATGTGAAAATACACATATTTGTATCACCAAAATTGATGATACAAAACTAGCAAAAGATCAAGAAGTTAAAGTTTTAAAAATTTAATAGGCTATTGCACTACCCTATTTTAAATGAGATTAACTTCTTGCTTTATCTAGAGTTTTAAAAAGATTATTTAAAATATTTTCTTCATTTTTTTGGTATTTGCTTTGGCGTAATTTCTCCCAAGCATATATACTAAAATCTTTTGAAATTTCTCCTATGTTTAAATCTGTGTTGCTAAAAGCATTATCGCTTTCTTTTTTATATTCTTTTTCTTCTTTATTTTTTAAAGCATTTAAGGTAGCTTGAAACTCATCTGAAGAGGTGTTTTTTTCTTTAATTTTTGTTATATTGTTTAAAGCTAGTGGGCTATTTTTTTCATTTACTTGCATGAAAACTCCTTTTGTTTTTTAATAATACAAGCAAAAAATATTCCTTTTTATATACTTGACTTTGATATAAACTTTTGTTAAAATCATGCCCTATTTTCAAGCGGGAATAGCTCAGGGGTAGAGCACAACCTTGCCAAGGTTGGGGTCGCGAGTTCGAATCTCGTTTCCCGCTCCATTTGTTTATGCATTAAAACTAATTATCTTAATATCTTTATTTTATTTATTGATTAAATTAAACAAAAATAACTCAAGTTTTAATATCAATAATCTTTGGAGTAGTATCTTGAGAAAGAAACTGATTAAATTCTTCTATATTTTCATAATTAAATTTCATACCAAAAAGAAGTTCTAATTCTTTACTTGTGCTAAATTTATCTTCTAATAGTTTGTTTACAAGCTCACTTTTTGTATTATCATCTTTATAAGTTTCTTTGTTTTTACTTTCTGCTTGTATGGGTTTGAAAGTTTTTTCTATATCTTTTTCTGAAGTTTCTTGAGACTCATTAATCTTTTTACTAAAATCAACAAAGTATGTATTTTGAAGCTCAAGGTATTTTTCTTTAAGCTCATCTATGCTTTTGCTTGTGTGAAAAATTTTAACATAAGCTTCATCATAATTTACTCCATTTATGCTCAGCCAACGAGGCGATTTGGCATTTTCACCTATCCATTTGAATAAATCTTTAACTTCTGATTTTGATAATTCATTTTTTCTAAGCTTATCTTCTATTGAACCTTCGATTAATTCTATTTTATCGCTAAATTTTTTAGAAATTTTATACAAATATATTAAATCATTACCTAGTTTTTCTTTTTGTTTTTTTGTGAGTTCAGGATTTTTATTTTCTGCAATTTCATTTTTTATTTTATTAAGTGTTTCTAATGGATTTTTCCCAAAATATTCATTAAAAGAGCTTAATGGAAATACTATCATTTAATGCCTTTGAGTTTAAATTGTTTATTATATCGACTATTTTTATATAAAATTTATTCCAATTGCTTATATAAAACCCACGCTTTCCACATTTTGTGGTAATTATTAATTATAAAGGGGGTTATTTACAAGTATTTGATCCAAGCTATGGAGAGTATATAAGTTCTAAAAGAGAATTTTTTAGCATTTGGGATAGATATAATAAAGGTGGATATGCTTTAATTGTAGCACCAAAAAAAGAATTGAAGAAATTTAAATTAAATATACCAAAACATTTATTTTTTGAAATAAAACCTTTTGGTATAAATTAAAGGATTACACCCTAGTTTGATTTAAAATATTATTTAATTTATCCATTACAGAATTTACATAAGAATTTATACTTTCATTGCTAGGAGAGTAGCCACTAGCTTTAGCTTGATTAAATTGATTATCAAACCAAGCCCCACCATAACCTATGCTTGAATTTTGCCAAGCAATATTATTTTCTTTGGCATAAATTTTAGAATCAAGCCAACCATCTTGAGCGTGTGCTTTTAAAATTTGTGCAAAATCGACTTTACCTGTCATAATATCATTTAAAGAGGCTAAAGAACCATCAAAACTTTCTTTTGCCATAGCTTCTTTAAATGCTTGAATTTTAGGATTGACTTTGGTATTTCCACCTTCTAAAATTGTTCCACCGCTAGATTTTAAAAAACTCATAAATAAAGCTTCTTTAGTATAGCTTCCATCTTCATTTTTTGGATAAACAGACATATCAGGATTAAAAGTATCTTTTGCTATATCGCTATCTAAAATTTGAGTTTCCATACTTTCAGGGGAAAAATCTAATTTTTTCAATCCTGTATTGATAGAATTTTGCATTCCTATGCTATCTATAGTATTGTATTGCTCTTGTGTATCATAAAAATTTGTTATAATTTGTTTATTTAAATTTTCTAAAGAAGCAAAATTGTTATTTGTGTCATAAATACTATAACCTTTTGGTAAAGAATTTAAATCTTCTATACTAAAACTAGTTTTATTAGAATTTTCAAAACTATGATTTACGATTTGATCAAATTTAGAATAATATTGTCTTATAGTATCAGCCATATCTATGTTTGTATAATAACCACCAGTTACACTCAAGGAAGTTTTACTTGATGTGCTAAAATAATTTTCCTCATTGTATCTATACAACTCATCTAAAGTAGATTTATGTATCTTAAAATCTTCAGGTAATCCCGCTGCTTTGTTAAAATCACTACCCATATAGCCACTAGAATCAACACTATAACCATAAGCCATAGAAGCAGGATTATTAGCTTGTCTATATTTTAAAGCATAAATAGAATTTTTAAAATCGCTTGATATATGATAATTAGGAGAATCGCTTTTAATACTATTTTGATTTAATATTGCTTCATTGAGTGCTAATGTTTGAGTATTATTACTTTGAATTTCAATTAATTTACTAGCATTTTGTTTAACAAAAGTATTTGCAAAATTTGTTTTTGAACTTGTTTTATTTTCTTTATTTGCTTTTGTTTGTGAAATGATAGAACCATAAGAGGAATTATCATTTATACTAAATATACTCATTATGCAATTCCTTAGATTTAGATTTTGCCCTCAATCTTCAATCTTGCATTTTTACAAGCAAATTTTATTCCGCTTATTTTAGAAATTTTCAACCAAATTCAAACTTTTTTTATGTATGATATGGCTAATTTTTTAATTTTATTGCATAAGGTTGATTATTTGTGAAAAATATCATATTGTTTTTATTTTTCTATACTTTAAGTTTTGCTTCAAATTTTGATGAAGTAAAATTAGCTTTAATTAAAGAATTTAAGACAAATTATCCGCAGTTAGAAATCATTTCTTTAGATCTTAACACTCAATCAAACTTACCTGCTGATTTTAATCAATACATTTTTTTAAAACTAGGTAATCATAATTTTGATAGAGCTGATGGCTTTGTAAAGGCTGAATTTAAAACTCCAGAGCAATTTAAAAAAAATATATTTTTTAAGTATTTTTTAAAGGCAAAATTAGAAGTTTTACAAACCACACGCCCTATTTCGCGTAATGAAAATTTAAGTCCTGCTAGTTTTAAAATTTTAAAAATTCCTTTTGATAAAGCTCCGCAAGGTGTATTAAAAAAAGATGAAATTGCAAATTTAATCGCCAAAAGCAATATAAGAGAAAATATGATTTTAAAATACAATATGTTTAAAACTAAAACTCTTATACAAAGAAATGATTCTGTTTATGGGATTATAAAAGATGGGGATTTAAGCATGATAATAGAATTAAAAGCTTTGCAAAGTGGGAATTTAAATCAAAGAATTCGCCTTAAAAATAAAGATGGAAAAGTCGTTCATGGTAAAGTTATTAGCAAAAATTATGTGGAGCTAAAATGAGAAAAATTTTAGTTGGTATTAGTGGGGCTAGTTCTTGTGAACTTGGTTTTTTATTGTTAAAACATTTAAAAGAAAAAGGGCAAATTTATGCCATTGTGAGCAAAAATGCAAAAATAAGCTTTACAAAAGAAAATTCTCTTTTAGAAAATATAGACTTTTTGCAATACATAAAAGATAAATTTGAACTTGAACATGTAAATTTTTTAGATAATGAAGACATTAGCCAAAGCGTTGCAAGCGGGTCTTTTGGCATAGAAACGACTTTTATCATACCTTGTTCGATTAATACTTTAGCAAAAATTGCTTGTGGTATAAATGATACTTTACTCACAAGAGCTGCAGGAGTGGCTTTAAAAGAGCGTAAAAAACTCATACTTGGAGTAAGAGAAATGCCCTATTCTACTTTAAATTTAGAGCAAATGGCTAAACTTTCTAGCTATGGAGTTATCATCGCTCCTCCTGTAATGGCTAGTTATGCAAAAATTCAAAATTTAGACAATTTAAAGGAATTTATTATAGGAAAATGGCTTGATCTAGCAAATATTGAGCATAATTTATACCAAAGGTGGCAATGATGGCTAGTTGTATATACCCAGGAACATTTGATCCTATCACTAATGGGCATTTAGATGTAATCATTCGGGCTAGTAAGATGTTTGAAGAGGTTGTGGTTGCTATAGCTAAAAGTGATAATAAAAATCCCATGTTTAGCTTAAAACAAAGAGAAAAAATGGCAAAAATTGCAATAAAAGATTTAAAAAATGTTAAAATTATCACTTTTGATAACTTGCTAGTTGATCTTGCTAAAAATTTGCAAATAAATATCATCATAAGGGGTTTAAGAGCAGTGAGTGATTTTGAGTATGAATTACAACTTGGTTATGCAAATCACATGCTTTGGGAAGATTTTGAAACAATTTATCTTATGCCAAATTTAAAAAATTCTTTTATTTCAAGCTCCATAGTCAGATCAATTTGTTTGCATAATGGCGATGTAAGTAAGCTTGTGCCAAAAGAAATCATACCTTTGTTAAAGGAGAAAGATTGTATATAGCTTTTGAAGGGGTTGATTGTGTGGGTAAAAGCACGCAAATTATGTTATTACAAAAGTATTTTAGTGAGGCTGTTTTCACTAAAGAACCTGGTGGAAGCGAATTAGGTATAAATTTAAGAAAAATTCTATTAGAAAGTAAAATACAATTTTCTAAAAAGGCTGAGCTTTTGCTTTTTTTAGCAGACAGAGCGAATTTAATTGATATGCATTTGGCACAAAATAAAAATAAACTCATTATTTCAGATCGCAGTTTTATCTCTAATATGGCTTATGCAAAACTTGATTTTGATGAGAATATTTTATTTGAGTTAAATTCTTTTGCCACAGGTGGTTTTTTTCCGCAAAAGGTAGTTTTTTTATATGGTTCTAAAGAGCTTATCGCACAAAGGCTTTCTAAAAAAGATTTAGATAGTATTGAAAAAAGAGGGATTGAATATTTTTTAAATATACAAAATGCTCTAGAGGAAACTTTAGAGTTTTTAAAAACTAAGATAGATATAAAAATTTTAAAATTAGACGCGTCTTTGAGTATTGAAAATTTACATGAAAAAATTAAGGAATTTATAGATGATTAATGCTTTAAAAGGAATGAAAGATTTACAAGATGATCAAGCAATGCTTTATGAAAAAGTAGTAAAAACTTGTGAAGAAGTAGCTAAAAACTATGGATTTAGTTTTATTAATTGTCCGCATTTAGAACTTACTAAGCTTTTCAAAAGAAGTGTTGGAGAAAGCTCTGATATAGTTGGTAAGGAAATGTATGAATTTATTGATAAAGCAGGCAATGAAGTATGTTTGAGGCCTGAAGGGACAGCTGGGGTGGTAAGATCATACATAGAAGCTAAAATGGACAAGGCTCAAAGTGTTAAAAGGTGGTTTTATCATGGCTCTATGTTTCGCTATGAAAGGCCACAAAAAGGAAGATTGCGTGAATTTCATCAATTTGGCGTAGAAAGCTTTGGTATAGCAAGTGTGTATGAGGATGCGAGTATTATTTTAATGCTAAATGAAATTTTTAAACGCTTAGAAATTCATACAAGTTTGAAGATCAATTCTTTAGGCTGTAAAGAATGTATGGGTGTATATAAAGAAAAACTCATAGCTTTTTTAAATTCTAAAGAAGGTTTTTGTGAAGATTGCTTAAGAAGAAAGGACTTAAATCCTATTAGAGTGCTTGATTGCAAAAATGATCATTGTCAAAGTTTAATCGAAAATGCGCCAAAACTAAGTGAAAATTTATGCCCATGTTGCAAGAAAGATTATGAAAAATTACAAAAACTTTTAAAAGAAAATGATGTTGAGTTTGAATGTGATGAAAAATTAGTGCGTGGACTTGATTATTATTCTAAAAGTGCATTTGAGTTTGTTAGTGATGAAATCGGTGCAAAAGCTGCCGTAGCAGGTGGTGGAAGATATGATAGATTGATTGAATACTTAGATGGCAAAAGTGGCTATGGAGTGGGTTTTGCTATGGGTATAGAAAGGATTATGGCTATTTTAGAGCAAAAACAAAGTATAAAAGCAAGAGAAGGAATTTATCTTTGTGCTATGGATGAAGCTTATATAGATACTATTTTTAAACTAGCAAATACTTTAAGAAAAAAACATAAAGTATATTTAAGCTATGAAGCAAAAAAACTTGCAAAGCATTTAAACCAAGCAGATAATGCCAATGCTAAAATCTTTTTGTGTATAGGTGAAGATGAAATGCAAAAAGAAGAGATTTTTTATAAAAATTTAGAAAATAAAGATACTAAAAATATAAAATTAGCAAATTTGGAGAATGAGTTATGATTGATTATGGTATTAATATTTGGGGTGCAAATAATTTTATTATCGAAAATGGCAAAGTATGTGTAAATCATGGTAAAAAACCTGCCATTATAGATATAGTAAATACTTTGCGTGATGATGGTTATAAGGGGCCATTGTTGCTTCGTTTTCCTCATTTAATCCATAAGCAAATTGAGCAAATTTATAATAAATTTGCTAAAGCAAAAAAAGAATTTAACTATAAAGGCTCTTTTAATGCTGTATATCCTTTAAAAGTTAATCAATATCCGGGTTTTGTAAAAAATTTAGTCAATCTAGGCAAAGAATACAACTATGGTTTAGAAGCAGGAAGCAAGGCCGAGCTTTTACTAGCCATGGCTTATAATAATGAAGGCGCTCCTATAACAGTTAATGGCTTTAAAGATAAAGAACTCATAAATATGGGTTTTATAGCTTGTGAAATGGGACATAATATCACTTTAACTATGGAAGGGCTTAATGAGCTTGAAGCGATGATTGAAATTGCTAAAAATCGTTTTAAGCCAAAGCCAAATATAGGCTTAAGAGTGCGTTTGCATTCAGCTGGAGTAGGAATTTGGGCAAAAAGTGGTGGTATAAATTCAAAATTTGGTTTAACTTCTACTGAGCTTATAGAGGCTGTAAATCTTTTAAAAGCTAATAAGCTTTTAGAGCAATTTACTATGATACATTTTCATTTAGGCTCGCAAATAAATGAAATTCATCCTTTAAAAAAAGCCTTAAATGAAGCGGGTAATATCTACACTGAGCTTAGAAAAATGGGGGCAAAAAATTTAAAAGCTATTAATCTTGGTGGGGGGTTAGCGGTAGAATACTCTCAATTTAAAAACGAAACAAGTAGAAATTACACTTTAAGCGAATATGCAAACGATGTTGTGTTTATTTTAAAAAGTATAGCAGAACAAAAGAAAGATTTAGAGCCTGATATTTTTATAGAAAGTGGGCGTTTTGTAGCAGCTAATCATGCTGTTTTAGTAGCACCTGTTTTAGAACTTTTTTCCCAAGAATACACAGAAAGTAAGCTTTTATTAAAAGATAAAAATCCAAAACTTATCGATGAGCTTTATGATTTATATAAAAACATTAAAGCTTCTAATGCACTTGAGTATTTACATGATAGCATTGATCATATGGAGAGCATTTTAACCTTGTTTGATTTGGGTTATGTAGATTTGCAAGATCGCTCCAATAGTGAAATTTTAGTGCATTTGATTATGAGAAAAGCTATTTCTTTAGTGGGTGATCAAGCTGATTTATCAAGTTTGCAAAATGAAGTGCAAGAAAAATATTTGGTGAATTTTTCAGTATTTCAGTCTTTACCTGATTTTTGGGGTTTAGAGCAAAATTTTCCTATTATGCCGCTTGATAGACTCAATAAAAAGCCAACTAGAAGTGCAAGCATATGGGATATAACTTGCGATAGTGATGGAGAGATTTCTTATTCTAAAGATAATCCTTTATTTTTACATGATATTGATGTAGAAGCTGAAGATTATTTTTTGGGATTTTTCCTAGTGGGAGCTTATCAAGAAGTGCTTGGTATGAAGCATAATCTTTTTACACATCCAACCGAAGCTTGTATAAGTATAAATGAAAAGGGTTTTGAAGTAGAAAGCGTGCTAGAAGCTCAATCTATTTTAGATACCTTAGAAGATCTTGATTATGATATTCATGCAATTATGGATAATATTAATGAAAAAATTTATGCTTCAAAACTTGTAAATGAAAATCAAAAAAAGCATATTTTAGGTGAAATTTATTTGTTTTTAAATGATAATGGATATTTAAAAAGCATAGGTTCTAAATGAGTATTTTTAAACTAATCAAAGAAGATTTTTCTATGCCAAAACAAAAAGATCCTGCTTATAGATCTTGGGTGGAATTAGTTTTTAACTATCCTGGTGTTTGGGCTGTGGTAAATTATCGTTTTGCGCATTTTTTTTACCAAAAAGGTTTTAAAAAAATAGCAAGGATTATTAGTGGAATTTCACAATTTTTTACCGGAGTTGATTTGCACCCTGGTGCACATTTGGGTAGAAGAATATTTATAGATCATGCAAGTGGAGTTGTCGTTGGTGAGACTTCTATTATAGGTGATGATGTTTTGATTTATCAAGGTGTTACTTTGGGTGGAACAAGTTTGGATAAAAATGCCAAAAGGCATCCTACCATAGAAGATGGCGTGATTATAGGCTCTGGTGCTAAAATTTTAGGCAATATCACCATAGGTAAAAATGCTAAAATAGGCTCAAATGCAGTTGTATTGAAAGATGTTGGATCAAATTTAACTGCTATTGGTATACCTGCTTATATTAAAGAGCATGGCAGAATTGATTATGAAGAAAAAATCGCTAAATTAGAAGCAAGACTTGCTATTTTAGAAGAAAAGCTAAATAAAGAGGATAAATGATAGTAATTACAGGTGGAGGCACAGGAGGACATTTAGCTATAGCTAGATGTTTGTTACAAAGTGCTAAAAAACAAGGTATAGAATGTATTTACATAGGAAGTGAAAGTGGGCAAGATAAGCTTTGGTTTGAAAATGAAGATGGCTTTTATAAAAAATACTTTCTAAGTTCTCAAGGCGTTGTTAATAAAAAAGGCTTAGCTAAGATTCAATCATTTTTACATATTTTAAAACTAGCAAGAAAAACAAAACAAATTTTAAAAGAACATAAGATTAAAGCAGTTTTTAGTGTAGGTGGATACAGCAGTGCTCCAGCTGCTTTTGGTGCTTTAATGGCAAATATTCCACTTTTAATTCATGAGCAAAATTCTAAAATGGGAAGTTTAAATTCTTTATTGAAACCTTTTTCTAAAGCTTTTTTCTCTGCTTTTGATGATCAAATTAATAAAGCAAATACTTTTTTTTGTCCTTATCCTATTAATGATATTTTTTCTCAAAAGGCAAGAATTAGAAGAGAGTTAAAAAATATTATCTTTTTAGGTGGCTCACAAGGTGCTAAGTTTATAAATGATCTTGCTTTGGAAAATGCTTTATATTTTAAAGAAAAAGGTGTTAATATAATTCATCAATGTGGTAAGAATGATTATGAAAGGTGTAAAAAAGCTTATGAAGAGTTAAAAATAGATATTGAGCTTTTTGATTTTGATAAAAATATCATAGATAAAATCTCCAAAGCGGATTTAGCTATATCAAGATCAGGTGCAAGTAGTCTTTTTGAACTTAGTGCAAATTTACTTCCTTGTATTTTTATACCTTATCCATATGCAGCTAAAAATCATCAGTATTTTAACGCTTTGTATTTAAAAGAGCGTAATTTGTGTGAAATTTTATCTCAAAATGAAAAACATAAATTTTTAACTTTGATAGAAAATTTTTCACTTGAAGCAAAATCTTTAGCCTTGCAAGAATTAAAAAGTGAAAATGGTGCAGATTTTATGATAGAAAAAGCAAAGCAAATGGGGTTTATTTAAACAAAATACTCCCCAAACGCACCATATTTGAGCCACATTTTATAGCTAGTTCAAAATCTCCACTCATACCCATAGAGCAAATTTTTGCCCCATGTTTTTGTAAATTTTCATAAATTTTAAAAGTTTGCTCAAAACTTTTTTGCACTTTTTTTTCATCCATAGAGCCTATGCACATAATGCCTGTTAAATTTAAATTTTTACACTCTTCTTTTATTTGTAAATATTCCTCTATAGCCTTATTTTGCTCTATACCACTTTTAGAGCTTTCATTAGCAGTGTTAATTTCTAATAAAGTATCTAGTTTATAATCAAGTCTTTTATCCACTGCTTTGGCGATTTTTAAACCATTACAAGATTGCCAAAGTAATGGTTTTTGTTTAATTAAAAGATTAATTTTGTTACTTTGAAGATTGCCTATAAAGTGCCATTTAATTTTTAAATCTTGAAGTTTTTCTTTTTTTAAAGCTAAAGCTTGGACTTGATTTTCTCCAAATTCTATAACACCTTGCATAAAAAGCTCTCGAATTTGTTCATCTTGGACATACTTGCTAGCTGCCACTAAACGCACATTTTGCTTTATAGTTTTTTCAAAAATACTTTCTAAATTCATTTTTTCCTACATTAATTCATATAATTTTTTACGCTCACTTGAGCTTCCTATACCAAGTTGCATACGATATTTAGTGATAGTTCTACGCCCTAGTTGTACACTTGGGAATTCTTTTTGGGTAAGTTCAAGAATTTTTAAATCACTCAAAGGTTTTTTAGGATTTTCTTTTTTGATTAAATTACTAAGAAAATCTTTAATAGTCGCATTAGAGGTTTCTCCATCATCAACTGCAGTAGTAAAGAAGGATTTTAAAGGTATTAAACCTCTATCGCAACTTAAATATTTATTTGCAATTGCTCTTGAAATAGTAGAAGCATTTCTTTCAAGATCTTGTGCTAAGTCTTTTAGTTGCATAGGTTTGATATCCCCGCCCATGAAAAAATCATATTGATACTCTATAATCATTAATCCTAGCTTATAAAGAGTAGCCTTACGCATAGCCAAAGCATCAATTAAATTTTTAGCATCTTTTAAATAAGCACTTAAAAAATCATGTTCTAAACCATCTGCTTCAAAGGCAATTTCTGGGTAATAATCATCATTAATTTTAATTTTAATTTCACCATTTTCCTGATATATAAATATATCAGGAATGATAGCCATACTTTCTTCAAAATATTCCAAAAATGGAGGAATGGAGATTTTTTTTATAATAGCTATGGCTTTTTTATATAAAGGATCTTTGGTAAAATCTTTTGCATTTTCCAAATTTAAAATAAGCATTTTGCAAAATTCATAAAGCTCATCTTCTAAATCAAAATGTTCCAACGCAAAGATAAAAGCTTCTTGTTGATTTTTAGCCCCTACTCCTATAGGCTCAAGATACTTAAATCTTAAGCGTATTTTTTCTACTTCTAAAGAATCAAAATTATCTAAAATCTCTTCATCATACTCAAAGTATCCTTCATGGTTTAAGCATTCTATAATTTTTTCAGCAATAAGTTGAGATTTTTGTGTTGGAAATAAAGGTGGAATAATTTGTTCGCTTAAAAGTTCATATACATTTTTATTTTCTAAACTTTTAGCATCTATCATTTGCGCGGTAGTATTTTTACTAAAATACTCCTGATAATACTTGTTTTGATTGTTTGTTATACTTGAGTTTTCTTTTATTTCTATGAAAGGATTTTCTTTAGCAAACTCATCTAAACTTTCTTTTAGATCTTCAATATTAGCTTGTAATATAGGAAGCCATGATCTTAAAGTTTGTGATAGTTTTGTTTTTTGTGTTATAGAGGTTTTTTGTTTAAGCATTATTCAAGTTTAAACTCACTTCCAAGATAATATTTTTTAACATCCTCATTATGTGCAATTTCGTTTGCATTACCACTAGCTAGCAATCTTCCACTTCTAATCACATAAGCTCTATCACAAATTGCTAAAGTTTCTCTTACATTATGATCAGTGATTAAAACACCTATATTCATAGCTTTTAAATCATTAATCAAACTTTGAATTTCACTCACTGCTATAGGATCAACCCCAGCAAATGGCTCATCTAAAAGTAAAAATTTAGGATCACACATAAGCGATCTTGCAATTTCACAACGCCTTCTTTCACCTCCGCTTAAACTCATACCTTTTCTATGTCTAATAGGCTCTATGCTAAGTAATTCTAGCATTTGTTCTATTTTTTGTTCCAATAAATTTTTATCTTTATATATTACTTGGGCAGCTAAAAGTAAATTTTCTTCTACACTTAAATCTTTAAATACACTGCTTTCTTGAGGTAAATACCCAATGCCAAGCTTTGCTCTTTTATTCAGTGGTTCTTTTGTGATATCTTTTGCATCTAAAAATACCTCTCCGCTAGTTGGTAAGATAAGTCCACATATCATATAAAAACTTGTAGTTTTTCCTGCTCCATTTGGCCCTAAAAGCCCTACAACTTCACCGCTTTGAACTTCTAGCGAAACATCGTGTATGATTTTTGTTTTTTTAATGATTTTTTCTAAATTTCTAGCTTCTAGCTTACTCATGTATTATATACTTTCTTTTATTTTCATAAGGAATGATTTGTAAAATTATATTAAAAATTTGATATTTATCTAAGTATTTTTTTAATTTTTCATCACCCCACTCTACTAAATGCAAACCCTCTTCAAAAAAATTTTCAATCAAGCCATTTTTTAAAAGTCCATCAAAACCTTCTTGATAAATATCATAATGATAAATTTTACCTTGATGAAAATCATACTCTTGCATGATAGAAAATGTAGGAGAATTAAGCATTTTTTCTATTCCAAGAAATTGAGCGTAATTTTGAACCAAAGTAGTTTTACCACTTGCTAAATTTCCTTGAAGCAAAATTACTCCATTTTTAGGTAAAATTTCACAAAGCTTATAAAGCTCATTTTGGTTTAAAATCATTTCTTTCATTGAATTTTTACCACATATTTTTCTTGCATAGTTTTTGGTATGCTTTTGGTTGTTGGTATGTCTAAAACTTTGTAAATATTGGTGTATTCTATAAATTTAATGCTTATTTCATCGCCAATTTTTACTTCTTTACTAGCTTTAACTACTTGATTATTTATACTTACTACACCACTTTTACACATATCTTCTGATATAGCACGGCGTTTAGTGATATTAACTACATTTAAAAATTTATCTATTCTCATAAAAATATTTTATCAAAAAATACAATAAAATGTGTAAATATTTTACATTATATTAAGCTAAATTAGTTAAATTTTACAAACATTTTTTACAAAGAGGACAAGCAATGAAAAAAGATATTAAAAAGGTAGTTTTGGCGTATTCTGGCGGACTTGATACAAGTATAATTTTAAAATGGCTTCAAGATGAGTATAAATGCGAAGTTGTAACTTTTACAGCAGATATTGGACAAGGTGAAGAGCTAGAACCTGCTAGAAAAAAGGCTTTGTCTTTGGGGATAAAAGAAGAAAATATTTTTATACAAGATTTAAAAGATGAATTTGTGAAAGATTATGTTTTTCCTATGTTTAGAGCAAATGCTATTTATGAAGGGGAGTATTTGCTTGGCACAAGCATAGCAAGACCTTTGATAGCAAAAACTTTAGTAGAGATTGCAGAAAAAACAAATGCCGATGCAATTAGCCATGGGGCAACTGGTAAGGGTAATGATCAAGTGCGTTTTGAATTAGGTGCATTAGCTTTAAATCCAAATTTAGCTATTATCGCTCCGTGGAGAGAGTGGGATTTAAACAGCCGTGAAAAACTTTTAGCTTATGCGCAAAAACACGGCATAGATATCACAAAAAAAGCTGGAAAATCGCCTTATTCTATGGATGCGAATTTATTGCATATTTCTTATGAGGGTTTGGTGCTTGAAGATCCTGCGGCTAAGCCTGAGGATAGTATGTGGCGCTGGGTTAAAGAGCTAAAAGACACACCTAATGAAAGTGAAGTGATAGAGCTTGAATTTAGCAAAGGCGATTTGTGCGCTATAAATGGTGAAAAATTAGCACCCGCACAGCTTTTAGCAAAACTTAACGAGCTTGGTGCAAAGCATGGTATAGGACGCCTTGATATAGTTGAAAATCGTTATGTAGGAATGAAAAGTAGAGGTTGTTATGAAACACCAGGTGGCACTATACTTTTAAAAGCACACCGCGCTATAGAAAGCATTACACTAGATAGAGAAGCAGCGCATTTAAAAGATGAATTAATGCCAAAATATGCGAGTTTAATTTATAATGGGTATTGGTTTTCACCAGAAAGATTAATGCTTCAAGCGCTAATTGATCAATCTCAAAAATATGTAAATGGCAAGGTTAGATTAGAATTATTTAAGGGTAATGTTATGGTTATAGGCAGAGAAAGTGCTAATGATAGCTTATTTAGCGAAGCATACTGCACTTTTGAAGAAGATGAAGTTTTCAATCAAAAAGATGCAGCAGGTTTTATCAAACTCAATGCTTTAAGATTTATCATAGCAGGAAAAAATGGAAGAAAATTTTAACAAAGGAAAAAAAATGAAAGTTTTATTAATAAAAGATGTTAAAAGTTTAGGAAAAGCTGGAGAAGTTAAAGAAGTAAAAGATGGTTATGGGCAAAATTTTTTAATCGCTAAGGGTTTTGCTAAAGCAGCGACTAATGAAGTTTTACGCAAATATGAAAGCGATAAGAAAAAAGAAGCTGAGAATTTAAGATTTGAGCTTGCAAATTTAGAAAAACTAAAAGAAGAATTAGCCAAAATCACTATTTGTATAACAAAGCCTGTTGGGGCTAATGGAAGCTTGTTTGGCGGGGTTACTAAAGATGAAATCGCACATGCATTAAAAGAGCAAAAAGGCATAGAGCTTGATAAAAAGAGCTTAGAATGTGATACTATCAAAGAGCTTGGCGTGCATGAAATTTCGGCTAAATTAGGCCATGCTATACACGCGCTTTTTAAATTAGAAGTTAAAGGGGAATAATGTTTCACGCAACAACGATTTTAGCGTATAAGGGCAAGAAAAAATCTGTTATTGGCGGTGATGGGCAAGTTAGCTTTGGAAACACCGTTTTAAAAAACAATGCAGTAAAAATTAGAAAATTAAACAATGGAAAGGTTTTAGCAGGTTTTGCAGGAAGCACAGCAGATGCGTTTAATCTTTTTGATATGTTTGAAAATTTGCTTTCAAGTTCTAAGGGGGATTTGCTAAAAGCTGCGATTGATTTTTCAAAAGAGTGGCGTAAGGATAAATACTTAAGAAAATTAGAAGCAATGATGTTAGTATTGGATAGAGAGCATATATTTTTACTCTCAGGAACAGGAGATGTGGTTGAGCCTGAAGATGGAGCCATAGCTGCTATTGGTAGTGGTGGTAATTACGCACTTTCTGCTGCAAGAGCTTTAGCAAAACATTCCAATTTAGATGAAGAAAATTTAGTAAAAGAAAGCTTGCAAATAGCTGGTGAAATTTGCATTTATACAAATACCAATATCAAAACTTTTGTAATCGAGGATGAGTAATGAATTTAACCCCAAAAGAAATAGTTAATTTTTTAGATGATTATGTTATAGGACAAAAAAATGCTAAAAAAATCATAGCCATAGCTTTGAGAAATCGTTATAGAAGAATGCAACTTAGCCCTGAACTTCAAGATGATATCATGCCAAAAAATATCTTGATGATAGGTTCAACTGGAGTTGGAAAAACAGAGATTGCAAGAAGGCTTGCTAAGATGATGGGGCTTCCTTTTATCAAGGTTGAAGCAAGCAAATACACTGAAGTAGGTTTTGTGGGGCGTGATGTTGAAAGTATGGTTAGGGATTTAGCGAATGCGGCTTTAAATTTAGTTAAAAACGAGCAAAGAGAAAAAAATCGTGAAAAAATCGATGAATTTATAGAAAATAAAATTTTAGAAAAATTACTTCCACCTTTGCCAAAAGGGGTGAGCGAAGAAAAAGAACAAGAATATAAAAATTCTTTAGAAAAAATGCGAACAAAACTTCAAGCTGGGGATTTAGATGATAGTGTGATTGAAGTTGAAGTTTCGCAAAGTGTTTTTGACACAAATCCAAATTTACCGCCTGAAATGGGCGCTATGCAAGATATTGTTAAAGTAATTGGAGTAGGCAATAAAAAAGTTAAAAAAGAAATGAAAATTAAAGATGCGAGAATGGCTTTGGCTCAAGAAGCGAGTGAAAAAATTCTTGATATGGAAAGCATTAAAGGTGAAGCTTTAAGAAGGGCTGAAAATGAAGGAATTATTTTTATAGATGAAATAGACAAGGTGGCAGTTTCAAGTTCAAATTCAAATCGCCAAGATCCTAGCAAAGAAGGAGTTCAAAGAGATTTATTACCTATAGTAGAAGGTAGCACTATACAAACTAAATTTGGTCCTTTAAAAACTGATCATATTTTATTTATCGCAGCAGGTGCTTTTCATTTGAGTAAGCCAAGTGATTTGATTCCTGAGCTTCAAGGGCGTTTTCCATTAAGAGTTGAACTTGATTCTTTAAATGAGGATGCTTTGTATCAAATTTTAACAAGACCTAAAAATTCTTTATTAACTCAGTATATTGAGCTTTTAAAAACTGAAAATGTAGAACTTGTTTTTGAAGATGAAGCTATAAAGGAAATAGCAAAAATCGCCAGCAAAGCAAATGAAGAAATGCAAGATATAGGTGCAAGACGCTTACATACTGTTATAGAGAAGTTGTTAGAAGATATAAGTTTTGAAGCAGATGAATATGCTGGAAAAACTTATAAAATAGATGATTTTAAGG
The DNA here is from genome assembly GCF_000816785.1 of Campylobacter peloridis LMG 23910. Classification (NCBI taxonomy): domain Bacteria; kingdom Pseudomonadati; phylum Campylobacterota; class Epsilonproteobacteria; order Campylobacterales; family Campylobacteraceae; genus Campylobacter; species Campylobacter peloridis. The sequence goes on from NZ_CP007766.1 coordinate 837,721, forward strand.
TTCAAGTAAAGCTAGGAGATATTATAGAAAATAAAGACTTAGCTAGGTATATTTTGTGAAAAGTGGTTTTATAAGTATAGTGGGTAGAACTAATGCTGGAAAAAGTTCTATCCTTAATTCTTTATTAGAAGAAAAAATCGCTATGGTTTCTCATAAACAAAATGCCACTAGAAGAAAAATTAATGCCATTGTAATGTATGAAAATCATCAGCTTATATTTATAGACACTCCAGGGTTACATGCAAGCTCTAAGGCTATGAATCAACTTATGATAGATTTAGCGATTAAAAGTATTGCAGATTGTGATGTGATATTATTTGTAGCTAGTATTTACGATGATATCAAAGATTATGAGAATTTTTTAAGTTTAAATCCCAAAGCACCACATATAGTTTTAATCAATAAAGTTGATTTGGTAAAAAAAGAAGTTTTGCTTAAGAAATTAAGTGAATATGCTAAATTTAGCCCATATTTTAGTGCTATTATCCCTTATTCTACCAAGCAAAAATTTTATAAAAAAGTTCTTTTAGATGAAATGATTAAATATTTGCCTGAACATCCATATTATTTTGATCCAGAATTTATCACTACCACCAATGAAAAGGATATTTATAGGGATTTTATCTTAGAAGCTATATATGAAAATTTAAGTGATGAAATTCCATATAGTAGTGAGGTAAAAATAGAAAAGATTAAAGAATTAAAACAAATTAATTATATTAATGCTATGATTATTACAGATAGTAATTCCCATAAAGCAATGATATTAGGCAAAGATGGAGCAACCATCAAACGCATAGGAAAAGATGCAAGGATAAAGATTGAAAAATTTGCACAAAAAAAAATAATGCTAAAATTGTTTGTCCAACTTGAAAAAAATTGGCATAAAAATGAACAAAATCTGAAAAAAATTCTCTATGATGAATAAAAAAGAATATAAAAAAACTTTTATTCCATATGAAAAACTTTTATATGTAAAATTTAAAGAGAAAATTCAAGAAGAAGAAATTCTTACAAAATGTTTTGAAGAATTAGGTATTAAAGATGATTTTTCTTATAAACTTTTGTATTTTTATGAAAAAGAATACACGCATGCTTTTTTATTAAAATATCAGGATATTTTAAGCGATTATGATATGCTTATTCCAGAACCTTTGCTTTTTAGTGCATACTTTATGGCAAATAAATTAGAAAAAAATTTAGTTTTGATTTTTAAAGAAAAATATATAGTTTTGATTGAATATAATGCAGATTTGTTTTGTGATTGTAAAAGTATACCTATAGGAGTTTTTAATAAAAATTTTGAAGAGAAATTAAAAAATTCTTATGGAAATATCATAAGTATTGATGATGTGGATAATATTTCTTCTTTTAAAAAATTAAAAAGTAATGATTTATACAAAAAATTACTAAATAATAATGATAATTTTAAAATTAATTTTTCTCAAAAAAGAAATATTTCTTTTTTAAAATCATGTAGTTTTAAATTTATCATTAGCTTTATACTGGGTGTTTTACTTGCTTGTATATATCCTTTGTATTTATTTTTTGAATTTTCTTTTATAAAAAATGAAACTTTAGTTTTAGAACAATCATTACAAGAACAAGTTCAAATATTTAAGCAAATAAAACAAAGACAATCTCAAAAGGAGAATTCGATAAAACAACAAGATGAGATAAAAAATAAAATTCAAAATTTAAAAGCTTTTTATGCAAATAGTTTGTGTTATAAAGATTTTTTTGATTTTATTGGAATTTTAAACTTACATCAAAGTTATATAGAATCTTTGTCTATCAATGATAATAATTTTATAATTGAAGTTTTAAAAGATTATGATTTTTATGATGATTTTAAACAAAAGCAATTTATATTAAAAAATAAAGAAATCAACAATGGAAAAATTAACCTATTTTTTGAAAAACATATTTGAAATTTTAGAAAATTATTTGCTTGGTTTGTCGCAACGCGAGTATAGATTGATTTTACTTTTAAGTTTTATTTTTGGAATTTTTATAGTTTATATAAGTGTTTATGATAATTTAGAAACTCAAAAGTATATTTTAAAAGAAAATTTAAATTCATTACAAGAAAAATATAAACAAAACAAAGAAGAGATAGCAGAATATAATCAGGATTTTGATTATGATGAGTTTAATACTCAAGATATTTTTTCTGTGTTAAATAAAGATTATCAAGAAGTATTGAGTGATATTGAAAAAAAATTAAACCATACTCAAGTAAAAAATTTGCAAATTCAAACTAATAAATACAAGGATAAAAATTTTACTTTTTATGAATTGAAATTAAATTATATAAGTAGTTTTTCTTCTTTAATGGAGTTTTTAAATCAACTTGATGATAATGTTAAAGTTAGAAAATTGGATATCACTAAAAATGAAAATGATTTAAAAATTTCCATAATTTTGATTTTTGTATTAATATAAACACTTTTATGGTAAAATTTATTCAAACATGGTAAGCGATCGCTTCTTTTGAAGAGGAAAGTCCGAGCTGCTATAAGACAAAGATTCCATCTAATGGATGGCTAGGGCAACCTAAGGGAAAGTGCAACAGAAAGAAAACTACCATATTTTATATGGAAAAGGTGAAACGGTGGGGTAAGAGCCTACCAGTAGTTTTGGTAACAAAACTAGCTATGTAAACCCAATCTGCAGCAAGAAGGGATGGTTTTAGTCTTATGATTTTACCCTTTGCTTGAACTTGTTTGCAAAAACAAGTCTAGATAAATGATCGCTCTTGACAGAACTCGGCTTATAGCCATGTTTTATTTCATATATGCAGAAGCTTTTTTGAGCTTTTGCAAATTTAAAGCAACTTCATCTTGCTTTTTTTTCATAAAAGCTATAGCTTCATTTGTTAACGCTAAAGCTTCATTAGGGCAATCTTTAAAATCAGGTTTTTCGATGAGTTTAACTATTTTTTCTATATCTTCAGTGTAAACAGCTAATTTAAACTCATCTATCCATTTTTTTTCATTCATTTTTGATGCACTTCTCTCCAAGCTTCTAATAAACCTTTTACTACATTAATAACTTCATCTACTCTTGCTTCATTGTTTTCTATGTTTGCTAAAGAAAGAAGTTGCAATTCTCTTGTGTATAAACCACTTAAATAATGTGCAACCTCTCCTCCTTTATCATAATCAAGACAATTAATAAGCTCAATAAAAATAGCACTAGCTCTTTTTACATAATACACTCTTTCTTCTATATTATCATTTTGTATAGCTATTTTTATTCTACTAGCAAAGCGTAAAATCCCTCCATATAACATTTCTATAAGTTTTTCTTGAGATTCTACACCTGCTTGACTTTGTGAATATGCATTATAAACTGCACTATTTAACATTGAAAATTCCTTTCTTTTTAAGAATTTTGATTATTTGCTGCATTAATCATGTTTGCAATAACACTTGCTTGATTATTTAATTTAGAAATAATACTATCATAAGCAGCCCAAGTTGACCACATAGTGTCATATTTTGTATCAATAGAGTTTTTAGTGTTTTCTATGGTTTCGTTTAAATTCTTTGATTCTTTTGTTAATGATGTTTTATACCCACCAAAAGAACCTTCCGAGCTCATCATTTCTCTCATAGTATTTTTTAATATCCCAAAAGTACCAGTTTCTTCTTTCCAATTTGAATACATAGTTTTAGGACTTAAACCAAATTGTTTTAAAAAATCTTCTTTGCCTTGAATTTCTAAATCACTTCCTGAAGTTCCTTTGATTTTGAATTGAATTTTTTGATCACCACTTCCTTGGTTGATAATTTCAAAACTAGCCTCCAATCCTTCTATACCAAAACTATTGATATGATCTACCAAATTTTGAGCCATTTCTTCATCTGTGCTTCCCGTTAAAACAAATGGATCTCCATTTTTTGTTTTGCTTAAATCTATAGTTTCATCATTATAAATAATTTTAAATTCAGAATCTTTAAAATCTATACCACTTGGATTTTTACTAGCAAAACCGCCAACTTTTTCTCCACTTAAATTGATATCTTCAAAACCATTACTTCCAACAAAAAATCTTTCTGCCATTTCTGGATCTTCATTAAATTTTGTATTAAATTTAGCAGAATCAAAAGTCATAGTTCCATTAGATATAGTTAATCCATAATCAGCCAATGAAAGACTAACTTTAGAGGATATTTTTGTTCCTTCTGAAGTTTCGCTATCACCTATCGTAATAGTTCCATCGACTGTGATAGATTTAAGTAATATATTATTGACCTCTGATTTGATATTAGAAATCGCACTAACACCTACGAAATTTCCTTTAGTTCCTGCATCAGGATCGTATTTCGTAGCAGCAGTAAGATTAATCATTAAATCATTATAAGCAGTTGCTAAATTTTGTAAAGATTCTGCAATAGCAGCGGTATCTTGTGTAACATTAAAGCTAATTTCGCCTTTTTGTTTAAGCTCTAAAGTAACATCAGGAGCAATATCTGTGATGTTATTAGTTGGTCTAGTCATTTTAACACCATCTACACTAAAGATAGCATCCATACCTTTTTGTATATGGTTTTCATTATCTGTTTTTACATTATAACCTTGCGGAGTGCTAGTATCTAAGGTGATTCCAAATTTATTACTTAATAAAGAAGTAGCTTTTTCATCTCTAATATAATTTGCTTTATCAATATTTCCTTCTTTATCTGTCGCATAACCACCATCAAAAATTCCAAGTTCAGCTCCATTAGTTGTTTTGAAAGTTGCACCTGTATCACTAAGTTCTAATTTAACTTTACCATTGGTTGTTTTACTAATTTGTTCAGCTAAACTATCATATGTAGTATTTTCATCAATATCTATGGTGTATCTATCATAAGTATCACCATTTTTAACAACAAAAGTTAAAGATGTTTTACCATCTCCAGAATTTAATAATTTATCGCCTCCGTTTGGTCTAGAAATAAGAGTTCCGCTAATTTGAGTTTTATCTGCATTTCCTGTTTGCCTAAAACCAAACAATCCGCCAGCACTAATACTATTTTTATCAAGTTCCCAACCCATACCTTTTAAAAGATCTTCATCACCTGAAAATGAGATATTATTTTGTGTTCCAGTATCTTTACTTTGCACTACTAAACGATAAGGATTTTCTTTGTCTCCGGTATTGACTATTTTAGCTTCTACTTTACCACCTGTAGCAGAGTTGATTTTTTCGGCAAGTTGAGCTACAGTAGTACTTTGATCTATTTCAATTTTATATTCTTTTCCATTTTGAGTAATTGTAAATGACTTGGTACCACTTAAACCTAAATTTTGCAAAACAGAAGATGTTTTATCTTTAAAACCATTACTTTGATACACATCTTTTTGAGCAAGCTGATCAACAATTACTTTCATATTGGTAAGGTTAGATAAGGAACCTACAGTTAAACTTGCAGCAGCACTATCACCACTTACACTAGGAGAAACTTTTTTTTGATTAAATTGCGAAGCATCTCCAAGGCTATTTACAGCAGTTTGAAATGCAAGTAGCTTAGCTTCAAGCTCTGCTAAATCTTTTTGTCTTAAACCATTAGTTTCAAGTTGCGAATTATAAAATTTCAAATTCGCATTCATTTCCGCTTCTTTAAGTTTGTTTAAAGTATCACTTGTTAAAACTCCTGAACCAATACCTAAACTACCTAAGCTACCTACTGCCATGATTAACTCTCCTTATCAAAAATAGTTCCAATAACACCTTTGAAATGCTCTATTAATTTCATAACTTCTTCACTAGGAATTTTGCGTATAAGTTTTCCACTATCTTTTTCTGTTACATTAACATACATTTCATTGATTTTATCATTAAACGCAAATCGAACATTTGTTCCTAATGTTTCCATTTGTCTATTAAGTTTTTCTGTAGCATCTTTTAACTTTTGACTTAAATTCTCATCCTGATTATTTAAGCTAGTTTGTGTGCTATTTTCATGAGATGTTCTTTCAATATTTTTTGTATTATTAAAATGACTTAGACTATCTCTTTGAATACTACTAATGTCCATTTTAAACTCCTTTTTAAAAGACTTTAAACACATTATCGACACAATTTAAAAAAACTTAATATTTTAAAATTAAAAATTTTTCAAATTTTTATAAGCAAAAAGCGTTCTCAAAAAGCTTAAAATTAAAAAATTTCAAACTTTTTGAATAATTTTTCATCATTTATAAGTAAATTTCTTGCAATAAGCCTATCTATAACTTCTTTGGAACAATTTGTCATTAAAGGCCATTCTTTATGATAATCTTCTAATAATCCTTTATTTGTCGCATCGATTGCAATACAATCTTTTTTGATAAAAATATCTCTTTTTGCATCGATATTATTTACCACACGCCATACTAGCATGTAAGGATTTTTTAAAATAGCATCTGTATCTAAAAAAACTAAAATTCTAAAATGTTTTTTATAATTTTGTAGTTTTTCAAAAATTTGAATAATTTTTTCTTTTTTATCAATTAAAATCACACAAATTGGAGCAAAAGTTTGGGTGTAAAATTGTTTTAAATTTAAAATATTTTGATCTTTTTCCTTAAAAAGCGAAAGTAAAGCTTCATCGCTTAGAATTTCAAGCTTGATTTTTTTTTCATCACCACATGCATCAAGTCCTGCTTTACCACCATAGCAATAAGTGCTTGAAGCATGATCAAGCTGATCACAAATTCCTTCACTAATAAGTAATTTTTCTTCATCAAAGCGATTAAGTATATAAGGTATGAGTTTATCATAATCTTTTAGACAAGGTGCATTTTCATCAACAAAAATTGCATGTTTAACAAAACTCATTTGCCCTACCCCCCAAAAAGTATGCATTATTTGTTTAGCATGTGCTGGGTATTTTGCTTCTATTTTAGCTAGAATTAAATTATGAAAAACTCCATTTTCAGGCATATTATAATCAAGCAAATCAGGTGCATTGGTTTGAAGTAGTGGTAAAAACACCCTTTCTGTACCAAGTCCCATGTATTTATCTTCCAAAGGTGGTTTACCAACAACGGTGGCTTGATAAATCGCATTTTTTTTAGCAAAGATTTTTTCTACTTTTAAAACAGGACAAGGTTCAACAGGGGTATAAAAACCCGTATGATCCCCAAAAGGACCCTCAGGTGCAAATTCATTTGGATCTACAAAACCCTCAATTACAAAGTCACTATCATAAGGCACATAAAGGTGATTGCTTTTGCATTTTGATAAAATAGCAGGTTTTTTCTTGATAAAACCATAAAGCAAAAGCTCAAAAATTCCTTTTGGTAAAGGTGCTTGAGCGCACCAAATATATAAAGGATCTCCACCTATGGCTATGCTTACTGGCATTTTTTGATTTGCTTTTTTATACTCATGGAAAAAATGGCTTGCATCTTTGTGAATTTGCCAATGCATAAGCAAGGTTTTTTCATCAACTACTTGCAGACGATACATTCCAAGATTATTTTGCTTACCATCTAAGCTTTGAGTATAAACTTGTCCCATGGTGATAAAAGACGCAGCGTCTTTTTCCCAGGTTTTTAAAATAGGTATTTCATGTAAAGAATTTAAACTTTTATAGATAAACTCTCCATCTTTTTTAATGCGTTTTGGTGGGATATTTTTTAAATCAAGCAAGGTTTTGAAAAAATTTAATTTTGCTCCAAAGTTTTGTGGTATATGCATTTTAAGTAAGGAATTAATTTCTTTAGCTACTTCTTCATAACTTCTTCCAAATGCTAAATTCAAAGCTTTTTCGTTACAAAAAGTATTTAAAAGAACAGGATAATTGTATTTTTTATCATTTTTTACTGCATTAGTAAAAAGCAAGGCTTTAGAGTCTTCTTTTTTAACTTCTATATAAGCTAAATGTGCCATTTCAAGTTCTATATCTACTGGCTCATGTATGGTTTTTAATAAATTATTTTTTTCTAAAAGTTCTATGAATTTTTGCATTTATATCATACTTTCTGCTTCTTTTAAAATTTCTTTTGCACCCTTTGCTATCATTTCTTTAGCTAAAAGCTCGCCTGCATTTGAGTAATTTTGCTTATCAATCACTCTTTTTTCTTTTAAAATTTTACTTGCATCAGGTAAGCCTACTATGGCGCGAATTTCTATTTTTTCATCAATGATTTTTGCATTAATGCCTATAGGAACTTGACAGCCCCCTTCTAAAGTTTTTATAAAATCTCTTTCTATATGAGTTTCTATAAAGGCATTTTCATTGTTTAAGCATTCTAGGTATTTTAAAATTTGTTTATCATCAATACTTTCTATGCCTAAAGCTCCTTGTGAAGCTGCAGGTATCATCTCATCAAGCTCAAAAGCTCTAATGTGTTTAATTTCTTTATCTAAACCCAAGCGTTTAATGCCAGCTAGTGCTAAAATAATAGCATCAAATTCCTTAGCTTTAAGTTTTTCTAAGCGTGAGTTAATATTTCCTCTTAAAGAAACAATATGTAAATCAGGTCTTAATGCTAAAAGCTGCATTCTTCTTCTAAGACTTGTAGTACCTACTTTTGCACCTTTTGGAAGGGCATTTAAGTTTTCATAATGTTCGCTTAAAAAAGCATCATTTACTACTTCTCTTTTTGATATAGCAGCTAAAACTAAGCCATCAGGAAAGAAGCTTGGCACATCTTTTAAGCTATGCACAGCTAAATGCGAATCACCTCTTAACATGCTTTCTTCAAGTTCTTTTGTAAAAAGTCCTTTTCCGCCTATTTTAGCTAAAGGAGAATCAAGTAAAACATCACCTTTAGTTTTAAAACCCTCTAAAGAAATTTTCAATTCAGGATGTGTTTGTGATAATTTTTCTTTTATATGTTCGCTTTGCCATAATGCAAGCTGACTTTTTCTTGTTGCGATGATTAATTGCATTTTTTATGCTCCTGTATGATTTCTACATCTATAATTTCTTCTTCATTATTTGTTTGATGATAGTTTTTATTTTTTTGTTTTGTAAAAAGTTTCAATATCATCATAAAAAATAAAAGTAAAATTCCTAAAAATGTGCTTAAAATTCCTGGTATTAAAAGTAAAATTCCAACTATAGTTAAAGAAAATAATTTAATCATACCAAATAAATTTGTGTTAGTATTTTGCATAGTGATAAGATTTGTCCAAGTTTTTGCTAAAAACATTGCCCCTAAAAACATACTTGCAAAAACTATCATAAAAAAATTTAAAAAGCCGAAAAAGGTTATAAATAAAATACTAGCGATTAATTCTAAAATCAAAAATGCACTTAAATTTGTTTTTACCATCATAGAATTTTCTCTAAATATGAAATTATTTCTTGGGTTTTCAAAACTTGTTTTTCTAAGGTATTTCTATGGATTAACTCTACTTCATCATTTTCTAGGCCCTTACCTATAACTAAAGCATAAGGAAAGCCCATTAATTCAAAATCATTAATCTTTACACCAAAACGCTCATTTCTATCATCAAATAAAATTTCTTTATCTTTAAAATGAGTGTAAATTTGCTCAGCAAATTCCATAGCTTTTGCATCTTTTGTATTAGAAACGATAATATCTAAAACAAAAGGAGCTAAAGTTTTATTCCAAATACAACCTTTTTCATCATGGCTTGCTTCTATGGCAACAGCTACTAAACGACTCACTCCCATACCATAACAACCCATAGTGAAAAACTGAGCTTTACCATTTTCATCTAAATAGCTTGCATTCATTGCTTTTGAGTATTTATTACCAAGTTTAAAAATATGCCCTACTTCTATACCTTTACTTTGTTTAAGTTTATGTTGGCATTTTGGACAAAGATCATGCTCTTTTACAGCTATAAGATCTTTAAAGCGTTCTTTATTTAAATTTACAACATTAATTCCAACTAAATGATAATCTTTTTTATTGGCTCCTATAATCATATTAGTTTCGTTTTCAAGCTCACAATCTATATAAAAGTCAACTCCATGTAAATTTACAAAACCTATAAAACCAGGAGTTAAACCTATTTTTTCCAACTCTTCCTCGCTAACATCTGTTAGTTCTAAGGCATTTGCCGCATTTAAAGCTTTCACATCTTGCAATTCATCATCACCGCGTATAAAGAATATCACGATTTTTTCTTCATTTTCATAAATAGCTTTTTTAGCAATAGCTTTGATGCTATAGTAGGGATTGATTTTAAAAAATTCAGCTAATTCTTCTATAGTTTTTACATTTGGAGTATAAAATTGTGTCGCAAAATCAGCTTCTGGTCTTTCATCTTTACAAGTTTTTTTAGCTCTTTTTGCTGCTTCAATATTTGCTGCATAATCACAATGTTCACATAATAATATATCATCCTCACCATTTTTAGCTAAAACCATAAATTCTTTTGAACCACTTCCGCCAATTGCGCCACTATCAGCTTCAACTGCTCTAAAATCAAGCCCTAATCGCGTAAGAATTTTGCTATAAGTTTCATGCATAAGGTTAAATTCTTTATCTAAATCTGCTTCACTTGCATGAAAACTATAACCATCTTTCATTAAAAATTCTCTACATCTTAAAAGTCCAAACCTAGGTCTGGCTTCATCTCTAAATTTAAGCCCTATTTGATACAAATGCAAGGGAAGTTGCTTATAAGAATTTATTTTATTTCTAACTAGTGCTACCATGGCTTCTTCGTGAGTTGGCCCTAAAACAAAATCATTTTCTTTTCTATCTTTAAAGCGTAAAAGTTCCTTACCAAAAACATTAAATCTCCCACTTTCTTTCCAAAGTTCAGCTGGGGTGTTAAAGCTTAAATTTACTTCTAAAGCTCCTGCTTTATCCATTTCTTCTTTGATGATATTTTTAATCTTATCTAAAACTCTTTTTCCTAAAGGTAAAAAATTATACAAACCACTTCCAATTTGTTCTACAAATGCACCTTTAACTAAAAATATATGACTTGGCAAAGTAGCATCTTTTGGATTTTCTTTTGAACTAATAGCATAAAATTGACTAAATCTCATGATTATTCTCCAAATTAAATTCACACTTATAAAGATTTAAACCTTCTAAATTTTCATTTTTTAAATCAAACACATATCGCATAGCATTAACTACTGAATCATTTTGCATAGTTCCACTTAGTTTTTTTAAATTAACACTAGGATGATGTAAAAATACATTTATAACTTGTTTTATAAGCTTTCTAGCTTCTTCATGATCTGAATTTTTTAAATAGCCTTTGCTGATTGCTTTTTGTAATTCTTTTTTAGCTATTTCATCTGCTTGTAAACGCAATTGCTTTACTAGTGGCAAGGTAGCTAATTTACTTAAATGTTTAAAAAAATCATTTGTCATAGTTCCTACAATCGAATAGGCAATTTGTGCTTGATGTTCTCTTAAAATTAAATTTTTTCTTACTACTTCTTCTAAATCATCTACTGCATAAATGATGTTTTTTTCATTTGCTTTTACATCAATATCCCTAGGAACTGCTATATCAAAAAAATATCTTTTATAATCTTTTTCTTCTAATAAATCATTAGTTATAATAGCATGTGGAGCATTAGTAGCACTAAAAAATATCTCATATTGATTTAGCGCTTGCTTTAAATTAGCAATGCTATCATATTTTGCATTTTCTCCTAAATTTAAACACAAATTTTTAGCATGTTCTAAATCCCTATTTAAAACTAAGACATTTGCTTTTGCATTTAGTAAATGTTTACAGGCTAGCTCACTCATCTCTCCTGCACCTACTACAACTGCGGTTTTGTTTTCTAAATTTAAAAGTTCTTTAGCTTTAGCTACTGCAACAGAAGCTACTGAAATAGGATTTTTAGAAATTTCAGTTTGATTTCTAACACTAGCTGCACATTTAAAAGCATAATGTATTGCTCTTGTTAAATGAACACCACATCTTTGCTCTTGTAAAGCAAATTTATACGCATCTTTTAATTGCCCAGCAATTTGTGTTTCTCCTATAACTAAACTATCAAGCGAGCTTGCTACAGAAAATAGATGATGAATAGCCCCGCTATTTTCATAAAAATCTGCTTTTGTGTTTAGTTCTTCTTTATCAACACCACAAAGCAAACAAAGAGAATTTAAAACATGGGTATTAATTCCTTCAATTTCCCCTAAAAAAAGAAAAATTTCAACCCTATTACAGGTGCTAAGAATCAAACTTTCTAAAATTTTATTATTTGAGTGTATGAGTTTGAATAATTCTTTTTTCTTTGTTTCATTTGAAAAAGAAAGCTTTTCTCTAGTAGCAATATCTGTATTTTTATGCGTAAAACTGATACAATAATAATGCATTAAAATTCCCTTTCTATCATGCTTTTAACGATATCTTCTAAATCTTTCATTTGATATTTTTCAATGGATTTTAATGCTTCATATGCATAATTATTTAATTCTAGTGTAATTTGGTTTAAAATATTATATTCTTGCATTTTGTTTTTTATCCAAACTATTTGCTCTTCTTTTAAGTCTTTTTTATAGAGATTTTTTAAAATATTTTGCTCTTTAGAATTTAATTTCTCATATAAATACATATATGCAAGCGTTGTTTTGCCTTCTTTAAAATCACTCATAACAGGTTTGCCTAAAGTTTTTTCATCACTTATTATGTCTAAAATATCATCAACAATTTGAAAAGCTAATCCTAAATTTTTTCCATAATTTGCAAAATCATTTTCATCTAATTTAGCAAGTATGGCACCACACCTTGCACTTGCTTCGATCAAAATAGCTGTTTTATTATATATCATTTGTAAATAAGCATTTTTATCAGTATTAAAAGTCTCACTTAAATTTACATCCATCAATTCGCCCACAGAAAGCTTAACTACAGCATTTGAAATTATTTTAGCTAATTTTAAATCTATCAAAGAAAGCTCATAAAATGCTTTTGAGTATAAAATATCACCAAGCATAATTGCATTTTTAGCACCAAATTGTGCATTTATAGACTGCACACCTCTTCTTAATTTTGCTTCATCTATCACATCATCATGAAGCAAACTAGCACTATGGATTAATTCTATAATTGCACAAATTTTATAACTAATTTCATTTTCACCAGCTATTTTTAAAAGTAATTTTGAGCGTAATTTTTTACCACCTTGGAGTTTTGAACTCATGGTTAAAATAGGTTCATAAGCTAATTCAGATAAAAATTCATGCATATATTGATCGATTTTTTGCACTATGCTTTCCTTGTTTTATTTCGTGTATTTTATTAAAAATTGCTTTAGTTTTGGTTAAGCGGCGGTTTTCTAGGATCTATAAATTTAACCTCTAACCTTTTTTCTCTATCTTCTATATAAATAGTAAAAATTCCTTCTCCTTTTTCAAAATTGCTAAATTCTAAAATTAACCTTGCTCTATCTATATGAGGGTTTTTATAATCAGGGATTAAAGTTTGATCAACCCAGTTTAAATTTCTTCTTAAAGACATTACAAATTGTCTAGGGTATTTTTTATACTTAGAATGGACTATGATATTAGTTTGATCAAATAAAGTCCATGAAAAATCAAAACTATAAATTTCATCAGGATAGTCAATTTCTTTTATTATTACTCTAGCTTTTTCATCTTTTTTCAAGGTAAATTTATAAGTATAGTCAAAAAAAACTTCAGCATATGAAAAATGAATAATTAAAAATAAACTTAAAACAAAACGCAATCTTTAACCTTCATGTCCTAAAATTTCAGCACTTAATCCTATGTAAAAATCATTTTTTCTCTCATCAATTAAAAGTGAGTTTTCCATTTGAAATTGTGCCACATCATTTTCATTAAGATTATTTTTTTCCAAAAGCTCTATCATAGCTATATGATCAGCTAATAATTTTTCCATTACATTTTCTAAAGCACCCAGATTTGCATGTTTTATTGTTTCAATAAATTTTTCCTTAGGGCTTTTTGCAAACATTTCATCAAAAATATCCATTTTTAACCTTTTATATAAGTTTGAATTTTTTCTATTAAAGTAATTTTATCATTAGCTTCATCTAATTCTTTAATTTCTTTATGCCATGATATATGTATATAATCTATATTAGCATTTTTAGCACAAAGTCTATCTTTTAAACTATCGCCTATAAAAATGCTTTTATTATATTTTGCTTCATTTGTGATTAAATTTAACATCATAGGATTAGGTTTAGCCTCTATACCATAGCTAACACCTAATATTTTATCAAAATAAGAAAGAATATTTTGCTTTTTCAATATAGGCACTAAACTTTCTTGTGGAGCATTGGTAGCAATAGCCATGTAACATCCATTTTCTTTACAAAATTCAAGCACATCAAGTACTCCATCAAACAGCACCACGCTTTGATCATAATGTTTGATAAAATACTTCTCATAACCTTCTTTAAAACTAGTATGCGAGAAAGTATCAACTCCATAAAAAATCTTGGCATAATTTTGCCCAGGCGTATTGATAGTGTTTAAAATAAATTCTCTTTTTAAAGGCTCTAAATTTAAATCAGCTCTTATTTCATTTACTGCACATACAATGGCATTAGCACTATCTATTAATGTTCCATCCATATCAAAAATTATATTTATCAATACTCATCCTTATATTTTATTTTGTGTTTTTCTTTTTTATAACTTTGATTGTTTTTTAACTTATATAAAGCATTTGCTTTTGATATTAAATTTTTTTGATCTAATTTATCATCTAAACATTCATTAACAAAAGTTTCTAAAGCTTTAGTATAAGTAGAATCCAAAAAAACAGCCTGAATTTTTTCAAAGATTTTAGCATTTTTTTGCATTCTTTCTTTAAAAAGTATTATATTAAAATCTTCTCTTTTTAAAGCACTAACAGCAGAATTTGTAAATTTTTCTAAAGCTCTTACATATTTTACTCTTAAAGCTTTTTCTTCGTTTTTCATTCTGCTGCACTTGTGTTGATTCTACATTGTAAAGCTTCTTGAACTAGATTTCTAGCTATAGAAGCTTCTGCATCGACAATATGTAAATGTTTATCTGTATGTGGAAAAATAATTTTAGATCCACTTCCACTTGTTTTTAAGACTGTTTGTATAGGTTTGTCTAAATTACTAAGAACTTGATAAAGCATATCTAGTTTTGCTTCGTTATTTATAGTAATAATTGCAACTGAACATTCTTGGATATTAGCAATCTTTAAAGTTTCAACTTGGGCAACATTTGCAAAAAAGACATTTTCATTTCTGCTACGACCTAATTCAACTAAATTTAAATCGCTTTCTAAAACTAAATATGGAATTCCTGTTTTTTTAATTTTTTGAACCACTTCTTGACCTAATCTTGCATAGCCAAAGATAATAAAATGATCTTTCATTTTTTGATCGCATAAATAAAATTTAGCCATATCATCTTGTTCACCTTCTGCTGCATTAGCTATTTTTCTTAGGTTATTTAAAATAAAAGGAGTTGCTACCATAGTTATAATAGAAACTATGATAAAAATTTGAGCTGTTTTTTCATCTAAAAGCGAATTAACTTGCATTAATGAAAATACTGCTAGAGCAAATTCTCCTATCTGAGATATACTAAGAGCAGTTTTTAACGCTACTCTTTTTCTTGTATAAAGGACTAAAAGTCCATAAATAACAATAAATTTAATAAGTAAAACCAAGCTTACAAAAACAAAAATTAAAAACCAATTTTCAAATACTAAATGAAAATCAATTTGCAAGCCAACACTAACAAAGAAAAATCCTAAAAGCAAATCTCTAAAAGGAACTAAATCTGCTTCAATTTTATGTTTATATTTTGTTTCAGCAATCAATGCTCCAGCTATAAAAGCACCAAGAGAATATGAAAAACCAAAAGAATGTGCCAAAAAACTTGCACCAATGACGGTAAAAAGTATAGTAGCTATAAAAATTTCATTTGCATTTGTTTTTATGATAAATTTTAAAACATAAGTAAAAAGATATTTTCCTATAAAATAAAGTAATACGAGTAAAATAACAGCACTTATCAAAGTTGTAAGCAAAAGTTTGGATATGTCAGTATTTTGCGAGCTAAAAATATCAATCATTAAAAGTAAAGGAATGACAGCTATATCTTGAAAAAGTAAAATTCCTAATGCTTTTCTACCATATTCTTCATTAATATCCCCGCTATCATTTAAGATTTTTAAAACTATAGCAGTAGAGGATAAAGCTAAAGCAAAGCCAGCTATCATAGCTATATGAGTGCTAACACCTAAAATATAAGTAACAAGTAAAGTGCACACTAAACCGCAAGTTAGCATTTGCAAACTACCATTTAAAAACACTTCTTTTTTCATAGCTAAAAGATGTTTAAAAGAAAATTCAAGTCCGATGGTAAACATCAAAAAAACTATACCAAATTCAGCCACATGAATAATGATTTCATTAGTGCTAAAACCATAAAATTCACGCACAAATAAGCCTGTGGCTATATAACCTATGATAGTAGGAATACCAAATTTTTTTAATATAACATTTAGAACAACTGCAACTGCAACAGCTGTTAAAAACAAGGTTAAAAATTCATTCACCTATAAACCTTTAAAAGACAATTATTTTATATTTTCTAGAAAAATTAAATCAAAATTACTTCTATGTTTTACTACTGCTCTTGATTTTGAAGGATTAGTTTTTTTGTCAAGTTCTAATCTTAATTCTTCTATTATATTTTCAAATTCATCCATTTTTGTTTTGAGTTTTAAAATCACATCAACTCCTGCTAAATTTACTCCCAAATCTCTTGTTAAACGCAAAATCATTTTAATTCTATCTATATCTTTTTGAGAATAAAGTCTCATCTTACCATCTGTTCTACTAGGCTCAACTAACCCTTCTTTTTCATATTGTCTTAGTGTTTGAGGATGAATACTTAAAACCTTTGCAACAACACTTATTAAATAAACTGGTTCATCATAACTATGTTCCATTTTTTTACTCCTTAGGTAATTTTTCTTCTAAAATTTTTACAAATTCAGGATCTAAAGTATTAAGATCTGGTAATTTTACATTTAAAATTAAATACATATCTCCATATAAATCGGTTTTTCTATTTTGAACACCATAACCTTTTAGTCTGATTTTTTGATTATTTTTAGAATTAGGTGGAATGGTAACTTTTACTTCCTTTCTTGGAGTATGGATAGAAATTTTATCACCAAAAAGAGCGGTTTTTAAACTGATTTCAACTTTTTTATACAAATCATCATCTTCTCTTTCATATTCTTGACTCTTTTGAAGCTCCACTTTTAAAATCAAATCCCCTTTTTGGCCTTGAAGATTTTTACCTTTACCGCGTATGCGTAGTTTTTCTCCATCTTTTATACCATGAGGAATTTTAATTTTTATTTGTTCATTATTTATCATTATGGTATGTTCTCCACCTAAAATTCCTTTTTCAAAAGGAATTTTTACACTAGCTTGCAAATCTAAATCCTCTTCAAATCCACCAAATCCACCAAAACCGCTTCTAAAATTATTACTAGAGCTAAAACCGCCCCCAAATCCACCAAAACCGCCTCCACCAAAGATATTTTTTAAAATATCATTAATATCAGCACCACCTGTATTTCTTGAAAAATCATGAAAACTTTGACCGCCAAACATAGAATCCCCATAACGATCATATTGTGCTCTTTTTTTCTCATCATTTAAAATTTCATAAGCAGCATTAATCTCTTTAAATTTTTCTTCAGCACCAGCTTCTTTGTTGATATCGGGGTGATATTGTCTTGCTAAGCGTCTATAAGCTTTTTTAATTTCATCGGCACTAGCATTTTTAGCTACGCCTAAAGTATCATATAAACTATTACTCATTATATATTTCCTTAATATTATATTTAGTTTAGATTATAGCAAAAACTTTAGTCTTAGTCAATCAACTTTTATAAGTTTTAAAACTAAAGGTTTTATTTACGATTGTGTAAAAATAAAATTTTATACTATGAAAAAATATTTTTAAAAGGATGAAGAATGAAAAAAACCATTTTACTTTCTTTGATTGTTTCAACAAGTTTGTTTAGTGCAAGTATTAATATAAAGCAAGTAGATGATAACGCACAAAGAGCTTTGCCATCAAACAACCCAAATACTATACTTTCTTACCATGATTCTATACAAAAAGTTAAAAATTCAGTAGTAAATATATCAACTTCTAAAACCGTGCAAAATTCTTCTTTTGGGATTGATGATTTTTTCAATGATCCTTATTTTAAGCAATTTTTTGGATTTGATTTCCCACAAACTCCAAAAAACAAAAAAAATAAAGAAAAAGAAGTAGTAAGTTCGCTTGGTTCGGGAGTGATTATTTCAAGTGATGGTTATATTATTACTAACAACCATGTTATCGAAGGAGCTGACAAAATCACTGTAAATTTACCTGATTCAAGCACAGAATATAAGGCTAAATTAATTGGAGCTGATCCTAAAACAGATTTAGCAGTGATAAAAATTGAAGCAAAAGATTTACCAGCAGTTGTTTTTGCTGATTCTGATAAATTACTAGAAGGTGATGTTGTATTTGCCCTAGGTAATCCTTTTGGGGTTGGCAGTAGCGTTACAAGCGGCATAATTTCAGCTTTAAATAAAAATAATATTGGTTTAAACCAATATGAAAATTTTATACAAACTGATGCTTCTATAAATCCAGGAAATTCAGGTGGGGCTTTAGTAGATAGCAGAGGAGCTTTAGTTGGAATAAATTCAGCCATACTTTCAAGAAGTGGAGGAAACAATGGTATTGGTTTTGCCATTCCTTCAAATATGGCAAAAACTATAGCTTTAAAATTAATTGAACATGGAAAAATCGAAAGAGGATATTTAGGCGTTGTTATAGGAGCTTTAACTCAAGATATTAAAAAAGCTTATACCAATAAAGAAGGAGCTTTAATCACCGAAGTTCAAAAAGATTCAGCAGCGGATAATGCTGGATTAAAAAGAGGTGATTTGATTATAAAAGTTGATAAAACCGCGATTAAAAGTCCTATGGATTTAAAAAATTATATAGGAAGTATTGATCCAAAACAAACTATAGAAGTAACTTATGAAAGAGATAACAAAGTCAAAACAGCAAAATTTATGTTAAAAACAGATGAAAAGTCGCTACAATATGAAAAAGGTTATATCGATGGTTTGAAATTGATAGAATTAAATAGCAAAAATAAACAACAATACCGCATACCTGACAATATTAATGGTATTTTAATCACAGAAGTAACCCCAAAATCAAAAGCTGAAAAAATAGGTTTTGAACAAGGTGATATTATAATAGGAATTGATCAATATGAGGTTACGAATTTCAAAGAATTATCTAAAGCTTTGGAATTAAATAAAGGTAAAGAATATGTTAAAATATGGATCAATAGAGGTGGATTGGTTAGAGCTTTACTTTTTTAATAAAAATTAAGGAAAAATAATGATTAAAATTTTGATGATAGAAGATGATTTGGAATTAGCTGAAATTATAGCTGAATATTTAGATCAATTTGATATGAAAGTAGACATTGCCCATGAGCCTTATATAGGCCTTTCAAGGCTTGCTTTAAATCCTTATGATTTAATCATTTTGGATTTAAGTTTACCTGGACTTGATGGGCTTGAAGTGTGCGAAGAAATTCGTAAAAAATACGATACGCCTATTATTATTTCAAGTGCTAGACATGATATTAGTGATAAAGTTGCAGCACTTGATTTGGGCGCTGATGATTATTTACCAAAACCATATAACCCTCAAGAGCTTCAAGCAAGAATTAAAAGTCATTTAAGAAGAATTTCAAATACAAAAACCGCTCAAGCTCAAGTAAAAAAAGATTTAGTTTATGACAAATTCAAACATACCATTACCATGAAAGATCAAGAAATTAGCTTTACTAACGCTGAGTTTGATATTTTGAGTTATTTGATCAAAAAAGAAGGTGGTGTAGTAAGTCGCGAAGAGCTTGTGTATAATTGTAGTTCTATTAGCGAAGATTCTAGCAATAAAAGCATAGATGTAATCATTAGCAGAATCAGACAAAAAATTGGCGATGATCCTAAAACTCCAAAATACATTCATTCTATTAGAGGTATAGGATATAAATTAACCCAATGAATAAATCATCTATTTTTTATACTATAACTTTTGTTTTTTTATTAGCCATAACTAGTGTCATTTTAGCTTTTTTATGGCTAATAAAATATGACCAGCAAAACTATACTAATGAGCTTAATGCAAAGTATTCTTTTATAGCTAATGCAAGGTTGTTGTATTTTAACCATGTTATTAGCGAAAAAGAATTCCAAGAGCAAACTAAAAACTATAAAATGGTTGAAATAATTAATCCAAATTCAATTAAAAACATTATTTATAAGGCCGAAACTATTGCTCGTGCCCAAACTAGCACAGCTATTGTGGAAATTATTACTTTAGAGGATAATGTTTATTTAAAAATTATTTTTGATGGAAAACTTTTTTTGTATAAAGATTTAGAATATCAAGGTTATCGTTATTTTGTAATCAAACTTATTGCAAGTATAGTGGTGCTAGTTTTGATAGTGTTGTATTTGTTTATTATTAAAAAATTAAAACCGCTAAGAGCTTTAAAAAGACAAATTGATAAATTTGGAGAAAATAAACTAGATGAAATTCAAAATGTAAGCAAAGGAAATGATGAAATTTCCCAAGTTGCGACCGCATTTTATGAGTCTATTTTAAGAATACAAAAATTAAATAAATCAAGACAATTTTTTTTAAGAAATATTATGCATGAATTAAAAACCCCTATTACCAAAGGTTTGATTACTCTTGAAATGCTTGAAGATAGCAAATACAAAGAAAGATTAATTGGTGCATTTAATCGTCTTGAAGTTTTAATTAATGAATTTGCTGCAATTGAACAAATTACTTCTGGAAGTGGATTGATAAATTTAAAAAAATACAATATTTTAGATCTTTTAGATGAAGCAAAAGATATAGCAATGAATGATGATGAAAAAATAAAAATTAGCATTAAAGAAAGCTTTAGTGTAAATGTTGATTTTAAACTTTTTACAACAGCTATGAAAAATATGATAGATAATGCTATAAAATACTCTGATGAAAATAAAGTAACAATAGAAATAACCAAAGACTACCTTTGCTTTAAAAACAAAGGTAAAGCTTTGGATAAAGAATTAAAATACTATACCCAAGCTTTTACTCAAGGGAAGAAAAATAAAGATAGTTTTGGTCTTGGACTTTATATAGTAAAAACTATATTAGATTCTCATAGATTAACACTTTTTTATGATTATAAAGATGGGATTAATTATTTTTATTTTAATGATATACAAAATATAATATCTTAAACTAGGATTTTCATGCCCTTATCGCGTTTAAACGAAGAACAATACAAAGCTGCTAGTGCTCCATTTGGACACAATCTAATCATAGCAAGTGCAGGCACAGGCAAAACTTCAACTATAGTTGCAAGAATAGCTTTTTTACTTCAAAATGGTATAAAGCCTGAAAAAATTATGCTTTTAACTTTTACCAATAAAGCTAGCAAAGAAATGATAGAAAGACTTAGTAAGTATTTTGATAAAAACATTACTTCAAAAATCACCGCAGGAACCTTTCACAGCACTGCTTACACTCTACTTAAAGAGTTAAATCATGATATTATTTTAAAACCAGCTAGTGAGCTTAAAATTCTTTTGCGTTCTATTTTCGAAAAACGCACCTTTCATCATTTAAGTGACACTAAACCTTATATGCCTAGTTATTTATATGATATATATTCTTTATTTCAAAATACTAATACAAACTTAGATGAATTTTATAATTGGTTTTGCCAAAACTATGAAGAACAAGCAGTTTATGTCGAAATTTATGAAGATATTTTAAAAGAATATGAAGAAGAAAAAGCGCGTTTTAATTATGTAGATTTTAATGATTTACTTATAAAACTAAAACAAGCTTTAAATTCAAATCACTTCGAATTTGATGAAATTTTGGTTGATGAGTATCAAGATACTAACACTTTACAAGGTTCATTAATTGATGCTTTTAAAAGCAAAAGTTTATTTTGCGTGGGTGATTATGATCAAAGTATTTATGCTTTTAATGGGGCTGATATTTCTATTATTGGAAGTTTTAAAGATAGATTTATTGATGCAAATATTTTCACTTTGAATAAAAATTATCGCTCAAGTAAAAGTATTCTTGCATTAGCCAATAAAGTAATTTTAAACAATGAAAGATTATATCCTAAAGAATTGATTGTAACTAGAGAAGGAGATTTTAAAGCACCAAGTTTATTAACTTTTAATGAATTGTTTGATCAATACTCTACCATAGCAAAACTGATACTACAAAGTGGAGTAAATCTTGATGAAATTGCGGTTATTTTTAGAAATAATTCAAGTGCAGATGGAATAGAAGTAGCCTTAAGGGAACTTGGAATATCAAGTAAAAGAAAGGGTGGAGGAAGTTTTTTTGAAAGCTTAGAAGTTAAAAATTTTTGCTCTATGCTTGCGATAATTTTAAATCCAAAAGATATCATGGCTTTTATACATTTACTTGAATACACCAAAGGTGTAGGTGGTGTTTTAGCTAAAGATATTTTTGATGCTTTGTTAAAACTAGGACATTCTAGTTTGATTAAAGGCTTTTTAAACCCTGATGCTAGCATAAGTTTAAAAAAATACAAAAAACAAAGTTATCAACTAGGGCTTTTTGATGATATAGAAGAGTTAGCTTCGCCTTCAAGGTTTAACCTAGAAAGTGAATTTAATACCCACCCTATTTTAAGCCTACCTAAAATCAACGAGCTTTGTGCGAAAAATCTTGAAAAAATTTATCTTTTTATAAAAAAAGCAAGTGAGTGTAAAATTTCAAGTCAGCTTGTGAATTTAATTTTAGAAAATGATTATTTTAAAGAAATTTGTGATATTTTAGCAACTAAAAGAGCAACTAATAAAAACTCTAATGTAGATTTGAATAAAAAAAGTGAAATTTTAGAAAAAATCAATGCCAAGATGTTTGTATTAAAAGAGCTTGCAAAAAATTATAGTGACAATTATAAATATTATAATTTTTTAACTCTTGGAGCTAGTGAAATGAGTAGTGGCAAAGGAGTTAATCTTTTAAGTATACATGCTAGCAAGGGACTTGAATTTGAACTTGTTTTTGTAATTGATTTAGCACATGGAAGATTTCCTAACCAAAAACTCATGAGTATGGGTGGTAGTTTAGAAGAAGAGCGAAGACTTTTTTATGTAGCTGTTACTAGGGCTAAGGATACTTTGTATTTAAGCTATGCAAAATATGACAAAATCAAAAAAACTAATTATCAGCCATCTTGTTTTTTAGTTGAAGCAGGCATGTCTAAAGATGAAACAAAATAAGACTTTATTAATCTTTTTATATTATGATTAATTAAAATTTTACAAAGGAGAAAAAATGAACAGCGTTTTATTTAAAGGCAATAAGGTTAATTTAAAAGGAAACAATATCCAAGTTGGTGATGTGGCTCCAAATATCACTTTAAAAGCAAAAGATCTTTCAAATATCGAAATTGCTCCAAAAGGTAAAACACAAATTATCATCAGCGTTCCAAGTCTTGATACTCCAGTTTGTGCAACAGAAGCTAGAGAATTTAACAAAAAAGCAGCTTCATCAAGCAATGCTGAAGTGATTGTTGTGAGTATGGATTTACCTTTTGCAATGGGTCGTTTTTGCTCAACCGAAGGTATAGAAAATTTAAGCGTTGCGAGTGATTTTGTATCTAAAGAATTTGGTGAAAAATACGGCGTTTTAATGGCTGATGGCCCACTTGAGGGTATTTTAGCAAGGGCGGTTTTTGTAGTAAAAGATGGTGTGCTTGTGTATAAAGAATTGGTTAATGAAGTAACAGAGTTACCAAATATGCAAGCTTTAGAAAGCTTTTTTAGTCAAAGTTGTGGATGTGGCGGTTGTGGTTGCCACTAATTTAAAAGCCTTTTTTAAGGCTTTTAAAGTTTGTAATAATGGAAAATTTTCTTTCTCGTTTTGATCTTGAAAAACAAGATTTTGATTTTTTGCAAAAAAATATACAAATAAAAAATATTGAAAAAAATTTTAAAGTTAATGATGAATGCCTTGGTTTTGTAAAAGTCTTAAAAGGCGAACTTAGAGCATTTATTTTAACTCCAAATGCCAAAGAAATTACACTTTTTCATCTTAAAGAAAATGATGAATGCATTATATGTTCTGAATGTAATGTAGATAGTATTTCTTATGATGTGTTTATACAAAGTTCTCAAGATACAAGTATTGCAATTATTCCTGCTAATATTTTTAAAACTTTAAAAGATAAATACCCAAAAATTAATAATTATGTCTTAAGTTTAATCACAAAGCGATTTAATACCTTGGTTAAAGTTTTAGAACAAGCTTTGTTTAGTCCTTTATCTTTTAGGGTGTGTGAATTTTTAAAAGAAAATGCTACTAATAACACTTTAAAAATCACTCATGAAGCACTTGCAAATCATTTAGGTAGCGCAAGAGAAGTTGTTTCTAGGATTTTAAAAGAATTAGAAAAAGAAGGAAAAATTGAAATTCAAAGAGGAAAAATCACTTTACTCACTTTGTGACTTTGTCACAGAAAAAATTCAAAAAATTATTTAAAATGTCAAGAAAAAAAGGAGACATTATGAGTAAAGTGGAAAGAATTTTAAGAATAGCTTTGTCTATGCTAGCTTTTTCTTTGGGAATTTATTTTTCAACTTGGTGGGGATTATTGGGTTTAATTCCTTTATTAACAGGAATCTTTGGAGTATGCCCTATAAGGGTTTTAAGCGGTAAGCAAGCTTGTCCTCTTGGAGTTTGTCCTATTTCTAAAAAGAAAAGCTAGCGATAATCGCTAGTTTTTTCTAATTTTGGCACTATAACAAATCTACAATATGCTTGATTAGGATTTTTTTCAAAATATTTTTGGTGATATTCTTCGCCTTTATAATATTTTTGAAGTTTAGACACTTGTGTAAGTATCGCTTTAGAATAATTTCTTTGAGCAGATTTTATAAAATTAGTAATGGTTGTTAAATCCTCATCATCTTGGTAAAAAATAGCCGATCTATATTGAATACCCTCATCAGCACCTTGTTTATCTTTACTTGTTGGATCATGCATTTTAAAAAAGATTTCTAAAATTTTTTCTAATGAAATTTGTTTTTCATCATATACTATCTTAGCTACTTCTATATTTCCATCGCCATTTACTACGCTTTCATAACTTGGATTTGGCTTACCACCGCTATAACCTACTTCAGTATAAACTACGCCTTTAACCCCATCAAACACAGCTTGAGTACACCAAAAACATCCTCCACCTAAAATAATTTCTTTAGATAAAACATTCATACACATTAATACTAATCCTATGATAATTTTTTTCAAACATCTTCCTTTAAAACAAGTTGCATAAGATAAAGTTCTTCTCCGTCTATGATTTTTAAATCCTTATCTTCACATTTTGGACACCAAAAGATATTATTTTCAAGTACCCCGCTAAAATGACATTTTTGACACTCCACTACCACCTCTTGAATATGCATGATAAATTTAGCATTCTTGCATAAAGGACTATTTTCTTTAAAAGTTTCAAAACTTCTTTGCAAAAGCGGAGGTTCAACCCCACTTAAACGCCCTATTTTAACATGCACTTCTTCAACAATTTTTCCTTGGGCATATTCTTCGCAAAGCTCTAGCAAAGATTCTGTGATACTTAATTCATGCATTAGCAAATTCTTGGTAAAAGTTCGCCTTTTGGAGCTTCTAAAATGCGTTTTGCTCCATAAGCATTTTCTAAAACCACTCTTGCTTTTTCATTAGCTGTGATTTCACCTATAATAGCTGCACTAGGATTAAACTGCTTTAAAATTTCTAATGTTTTTTGCTCATCTTTTTTATCAACACAAATAATAAAAGTTCCTTCATTTGCAAGCTCATAAGGCTCATAGCCAAAAAGCTCACAAACTCCTAAAACTTCATCACAAACTGGAATTCTTTCTTCATGCACCAAAAGTTCTAAACCACTTAATTTACTCCATTCATTTAAAACCGCACTAAGTCCGCCACGCGTAGCATCACGCATTGCTTTTATGGAAATATCTGCATTTAAAAGTGCTAAAACTTCATCTTTTAAGCTTTTACAATCACTTTTTATATTTGCTTCTAAATTATTTCTTTCAATCAAAACCGCACAACCATGAGCTCCAATATCTCTTGAAACTAATATACTACAACCACTTTTTAAGTTTTTAGTGTTGATTTTTTGCATATTTTTGCCTATACATGAAGTATTAATATATATCTCATCGCCTTTATTTTTAGGAACGACTTTGGTATCTCCACAAACTAGTTTTACTCCTGCTTTATCGCATTCTTCTTTTATGGATTTTAGTATGATTTTTAACTTTTCTATCTCAAAACCCTCTTCTAAAATCAAAGCTAATGACAAATATAGCGGTTTTGCCCCTACCATTAATACATCATTTATACTACCACAAACTGCTAATTTTCCTATGTTTATATCTTTTAAGAAGATAGGGTTTAATACAAAAGAATCAGTGCTAAAAGCCAAATCATCTAAAATAGCAGCATCATTTGCTTCTTTTAAAACATCATTTTCAAAAATAGAAAAAATTTCATTTACCAAAGCATTCATTTCTTCGCCACCGCCACCATGGGCTAGAGTAATTTGCTTCATTTTAAACCTTATCTTGATAGTATTTATAATAAGCTGCACAAGCTCCTTCGCTAGAAACCATGCAGCTACCTATAGGATTTTTTGGAGTGCAAGCTTTTGCAAACACCTTACAATCATAAGGCTTAGCTAAGCCTCTTAAAATTTGACCGCAAATACACGCTCTACTTTCATCTTTGCTTTGCACTTTACAATCAAACACTTTGCTAGCATCTAAATGTGCAAATTCATCTTTTAAACAAAGTCCACCATTTGCAATCACTCCAAGTCCTCTAAATTCAAAATCACAAGGTTTAAAGTATTTTTCTACTAAAGCTTTGGCTTTTAAATTTCCCTCTTTGCTAACTACTCTGTGATATTCATTATAAACTTCAAAAGTATTTGCATTCATTTGTTCTACTATATTTAACACACTAAACATTATATCAACTGGTTCAAAACCACTTACAGCTATAGGAGTTTTGTATTTTTTAGCAATAGGTTCATAAATGTTTGATCCTGTGATAACACTTACATGAGAAGGTCCTAAAAAGGCGTCAATTTTTACATTTTCATCTTGCATGATAGCTTCTACTGCAGGCGGAACTAATACATGATTGATGTGAAAAAATAAATTTTTTAAATTTAAAGCTATGCTTTTTTCTATAATCACCCCACTCATAGGTGTAGTTGTTTCAAAACCTATAGCAAAAAAGATTACATTTTTTTCAGGATTTTTTATGGCTATATCTATCACATCTAAAGGTGTGTAAAGTGCTCTAACATCAGCCCCTTTGGCTCTAAGATCAATCAAGCTTTCATAGCTTCCTGGCACTTTTAGCATATCACCTAATACACAAAAGATAGTATTTGGCATACTTGCAAGTTTTAAAGCTATATCAATACGCTCTCTTGGCATAACACACACAGGACAGCCTGGACCATGCACAAAATTAATCTCTTTTGGCAATAAATCAGGCAAACCAAATTTCATAATACTATGCGTATGTCCACCACAAATTTCCATGATATTAATAGGCTTAGTAATTTTAGAAGCAATGAGTTTTTTTAGGGTTAAAATTCTTTCTTTATCTCTAAAATCATTAATTAAATCCATTTTTTAGCCCCATATCGCCTTCATTTTCATCGATTTGCCCATTTTGCATTTTCTCTGCTATATCTGTATAAATTTTTAAACTCTCTTGCGCAGCTTGAGTGTCGATTTTTTCCATAGCAAAACCCACATGTATAAGCACATAATCACCTACTTTTAAAGGCTCATTTATCAAGTCTAAGCTCACTCTTCTTTTAACTCCTAAAGTCTCTACTATGGCTGAATTTAATTCATCAATTTCTAAAATTTTAGAAGGTATAGAAAGACACATTAGTTAAGCTCCTTTTTCATTTTTAGATAATTTATCCAAAGATCAAATCCAGTTTTTGTTTTACTATCTAAAATCATAATATCTATTTTAGGATTTAATCTTTTAGCTGCCATAGAAGCTGCTTTAAAATCAAAGTCAAAATGTTGAGCTAAATCAGCTTTAGTAATAACTAACAAATCAGCCTTTCTAAACATAACAGGATATTTTTCTACCTTATCACTACCTTCAGTTACAGAAAGCAAAACCACATTTAAGTGCTCGCCCAAATCATAACTTGCAGGGCATACTAAATTTCCTACATTTTCAACAAAAACTATATCAAGTTCGCTAAGTTTGAAATGATGTAAAGCTTCATGCACCATAAAAGCATCTAAATGGCAAGTTTGGCCTGTAGTGATTTGATGAGCTAAGCCTCCTGCTTTGATAATGCGATTTGCATCATTGTTAGTTTCTAAATCTCCTTCAACCACGGCTATTTTTAAATCATCTTTTAAAGTTTTTATAGTTTCTTCTAAAAGTGTTGTCTTACCACTTCCTGGAGAACTCATTAGATTAATACAAAGAGTATTATACTCATTAAAATGCTCTCTATTATGAGCTGCTTGGTGATCATTTTTTGATAAAATTTTACTAATAACATTAATGGTTTTTTCATCTTTTAAAGCTGGATTTTCATGATTATGATGATGTTCATGTCCATTTATAGAGCAACCACAATCTTTACACATAATTTATCCTTAGTATTTTTTTATTATTTTATATAAAAAAGTATTAAAAAAATATGAGTTTTATTAAGTTTTTAAAGATAAATAATGCACAAGTTGTCCTAGTGCAATAGAACTATCATTGCAAGGAAATTCCAATGAAGTTTTAAATTTGAATTTTTTTCTATATAAAATTTCTAATAAAGTTTTATTTTGAAATACTCCACCGCTTAAAATAACTTCTTCATCAAAATATCTAGAATAATCAATAATAAAATTTGCAATAGCATTTAACAAACCTGTGCTAATTTTTATTTTATCATTATCTTTTATAGCTTGTAAAAAAGCATTTTTAATACAAATTTCATTTTCTAAAATGTCAAATTTATAACTATAATCAAGATTTTCATCATAGTATTTTTCCATTAAAAGTCCAATTTGTGCTTCATAATCAAGTTTTTCTTGATTAAAAGCAATAGCTCCAAAAGCATCAATGATTCTTCCAAGAGAACTAGTATATAAAGTGCTTTGAGAATGAATTTTTTTTAGATTATTAAGTTTTGTGGGATTGATTTTATTTAAAAAATTATTAGCTTCATTTTCTAAATTTAAATCAAAAATCAAAGCTAGTGCTAAATTGGTGATGTTTTTAATATCTATATTTATAAGTTTAAAATTTTTAAAATATGCCAATCTTTTATAGCTTTTTAAATTTGCCTTAAAAACCTCTCCTCCCCAAATTTCACCATCATCTCCATATCCTGTTCCATCAAAAATAAAAGCTAAAACATCATTTTTGTAAATTTTATGCTCAAACAAACAAGCACATAAATGTGCATAATGATGTTGCACGCGAAAATTTTTATAATCTTTAAATTCTTTTACATAACTAAATTGTGGATGTTTATCGCTTAGTATTTGATCAAATTCCACCTCATAAGCATTTTGAAAAAAATTTAGAATTTTAAAAAATCTCTCTTGTATATCTAAATTTTTCATATCACCTATATAAGGTGAAATAAAAATTTGCTTCTTAAAAAAACACGCAAATTCGTTTTTTAACTCACTTCCTAGGGCTAGAATATTTTCTTTTGTATTAAAAATACCTGTTGTATTGATATAAAGTGGATTAATACCTCTTGAGGTTCTTAAAAACATCACTTTTTCGTCAATAACTTGAGCAATGCTATCATCACTTGAGTTGTGTATTGCTCTATCATAATCAAGATAAAAATCAAACACATCGTAAAGTTGCTCTAAAAGCTTTGTTTCTTCATAAATAATACTTTGCGAGCTAAGATTAGCACTAGTTGCAATAATAGGCTTTTTAAAATACTCAAAAAGCAATAAATGCGTCCCCATATAAGCTAACATAATACCTATTTTATTAGTATCTGGTGCTAAGCTTTCATGGATATTTTTACTTTTTAAAATAACTATAGGTTTTAAATTTGAAGTTAAAAGTTTTGATTCGGTTTCATTTATAAAAGCTAATTCTTGGGCCATTTTAAGATCTTTTGCCATGATAGCAAAAGGTTTTTTAGGGCGATTTTTGCGTTTTCTAAGCTCATTTATAGCATTTTCATTTGTGCTATCACAAATTAAATGAAATCCACCCATACCTTTAAAAGCTATAATCTTACCCTCTTTTAAAAATTTAGCAAGTAAAATAAAAGCTTTTTCGTCTTTGGCTAAAATATTTTGATTTTTATCTTTTAAAAAGATAGTAATTTTACATTTTGGGCATGAAAGTGGCTGTGCATGAAAGCGACGATTGTTAGGATCTGCATACTCATTTTGACAAAAAGAACACATTTTAAATTCATCCATAGTTGTATTAGCTCTATCATAAGGAAGTTTTTTAATAATGGAAAATCTTGGCCCACAATTTGTACAAGTGATAAAAGGGTATTTAAAACGCGGATTTTTTTCATCATAAAATTCATTATAGCAATCTTCACAAAGAGCAAAATCACTTAAAATCGGGCTAAATTTATCAGTTTCTTGCGAAGAACTTATACTAAATTCTTTATAGGATTTTTGAAGTTTTTTATAAGAAAAACTAAAATCATCTATCCTAGCTAAAAGTGGTAGTTTAGTAAAAATTTTTTCTTTAAAAGAATTTAATTTTTTATCATCACACTCAAGGATTATAACAACACCTAAACTATTATTATAAACTTCACCTTTTAAGTTAAGTTCTTTAGCTATATTAAAAACAAAAGGACGAAAGCCAACGCCTTGCACTAAGCCTTTAATATGAATTTCATATCCAAAGTGGGACATCACTTAACTTAAAAAATGGTATATGTTTAAACACATTTTTACTAAGACTTTTATGCTCAAATAAACTTCCACTAAGCAAAGCACAATCTGTTTGATTTTTAGCCTTTAAATCATCAAACAAATCCCTTAAAAAATAAGCCAAACTCTCAACAACACCTAAAGCTATAATTTGATTTTCAACTCCAGCTAATTTAAAACTCATCACGCTTCTTAAGGTTTTAGTATAATCAAATTCATTTTGCTCATTAAATTTAAAATCTATTCTAACACCTTTTGCCATTTTACTTTCATCTGCTAAAGCTAAAAGTTTTAATGCAGCATTTTGCTCATCATTATCAAGCTCTAAAATCATTCCTACCATACCAAAAAGACTAAAAAAACTATTAGTTACATTAAGATTTTTTTGGGGTAATGTAAATTCTTTTGTATAATTTGTTAATAATCTTTTAGCTACTTCATCTTGACTTATAGTTTTATAAAACTCATCAAAGCTTTTTGGCAGGCAAAGTTTTAAAAGATTTAATTCTTTATCAAGCAAGATAATATCATCATATTTTTTACTAAGTTCTAAAAGCAAAGGCTTTTTATTTTTAAAATCAGACAACATACAAGAAATTCTTGCAAAATTTTTATCCTCTTTTTGAAAAATTAAATTTTTAAACTCAGGCAAGATATAATCATAACCCTTGCAAATTAATAATTTATTTTCTATCAAAGCTACTTCAAAATCATCTTCAAAATGCTCAATCTTTTTAAAATTTAAAAATTTAACCCCTTCTTTTTCAAGCTCAAAACATATAGCAAATAAAAAAAGATTATCATAAATTTTCATTTTAAAATAATCATCCTTTAATTGATGATTTTGTCTAAAAATAGCATTAAATTTAAGTTTCATTAATGGTTTTTCAACACCAGCTAGTATTTTTAATTGCTCATTATTGCATGAAAAAAATGCATTAATATGTTTTGGATCGCTTGGCATTAAAAAATCATCTAAATTTTCATTAAAAATTTCAAAAGCATAAATTCCTTTTGAATTTTTAAAGTGTATTTTTTCTTTATTTTTTAATTTTTCTAAGGCTTTTTTTAAATTATCGTGAAAATTTTCTTTAGTGATTTTTATAAATTCATCTTCTATTTTAAATTCTTCTTCTACAAAAATACCCCATTCATTTTCTAAAAGCTCACCTTGAGTGTAAGCATTTGCATTAAGTCTTGTTAAAAAACTTCTTTTAGTAAAATTTTTTTCTTTTTTTATAGGTGTAAAATTTTCCTCTATAATTTTTAAATCAAATTTATCCAAAAAAATACTATGGCTGATATTTTCTAAATTAGAACAAAATGCTTGAATTTCTTCTTTTTCACCTTGAAATTTAATGATTATTTTTTCGTCTTTTTGCTCATAATCATAAATATAATTTTTAGCATAAAAATATAATAAATACTCAAAAATATCATTTTTAGATCTATAATCAAAAGTAATTTTTAAAAGCAAGTTAAAACCTTAAAATAAAAATTTAAAACATAAATATAACAATTTTAATTCTAAGGAAAGCTTAAAAAGCTATCTAAATTTTAGATAGCTTTTAAATTTTTAGTAGTTAAATTCTGAGCCTATGGCAATTTTTTGAATTTCTTTTTTATATTCAAGTTTTAAAAGCGGAGCGTTTTTGTCCATTCCTAAAACTTTTGCTTTTTTACCATCAAGTAATAACGCAACACCTTCAGGCAAAGCATATATAGTGGAATTTTTATTTACAATTAAAAATTCTTCTAATCTTTCCTCACGACTTTCACCATTATGTCCTACTGGTTTACCTGATATAAAATGTGGGTTGATTTGATGTGGAAAAATATTAAAAGTATTAAATGATTTTGGCTCTACAATAGGCATATCATTAGTTGTTTTCATAGTCGCACCCGCTACATTTGAACCTGCTGACCAACCAACATAAGGCACACCTTCGCTTACTCTTTTAGCGATTAATTCAACTAGATTGTTATTATAAAGTTGGTTTACCAACTCAAATGTATTTCCACCACCTACAAAAATCGCATCAGCATTTTTAACAATATCAACTGCATTTCCTCTATGCACACTAATTATTTGAATTCCTAAACTTTCTAAAGCTTTAGCAACTTGTGCTTCGTATTGCTCGTAAGTTTTTCTCACACCAGCATAAGGAATAAAAGCTATTTTTTTACCTTTTAAATTATTTTTTTCAACAAATTCTTTAAGCCAAGGTAAAGCATGGTTTAAATACCCTGTGTCTTTATATCCTGAACTTGAAAGCAGTAAAGCTTTTTGCTTATCTTTTGGAAAATCCACCATATCTGTTTTTGCATTTAGAGCAACTGAACTAAAAAGCATAGCAGCTAAACCAAGAGCACCTACCTTTAACAAACTTCTTCTTTTCATTGTTTTTCCTTTAAAAGATATTTAAAAACTATTAATTTTAATAAATATTTTTTTAAATTAAAATAAATTATTGCTAAAAAATAAGACTTTTAAGAAAAAGCTCTCTTTTTTTATAGTCAGGCATTAATTTATATAAAAAATCATAAAATTCTTTTTGATGATGAGGGTAGATTAGATGCGTAAGTTCATGTAAGATTACATATTCTATAGCTTTTGTAGGTTTTTGTATAAGTTTTAAATTTAAGTTTATATATGCTTTTTGATGATTGCAAGAACCCCATCTTGATATCATTTCTTTAATGCAAATTCTTTGCACCTTTCTTTCAAAGGCAAATTCCCATTTTTTTATAAAAAATTCAAAAATTACCCTAGCACTATGCCTTAAAAATGCATCTAAAGCCTTTTGATCTTTTGCAAAAAAAATATCCTTTTTTATAAAAACTTTTTTGTGATTTTCATCTAAAACTAGCTTGTATTTTTTACCCAAAAAATACAACTCATCGCTAGCTAAAACTACTCTTTTTAGAGCAAGTTCTTTTTCTTTAGTTCTAATCCAGTTTTCATTTTTTTCTAAAAATCTTAAAACATCTCTTTGCTCATAATACAGCGGTATACTAAGTTTGAAATTTAAATTTCTATCTATTCTAAGTCTTAAGTATTTAAGTTTTTTCTTTTCAAAAACAAAACGAAATTCTTTAAATTCTAAAATTCCTTTTATACTAACGCTTTGCCTTGCCATTTTTTGCTTTTCCATCTATATGAATTTACAATACCACGCAAAAATTCATCCGCACAAAAACCTATCCAAATCCCTAAAATTCCAAGTCCAGCATAAAAACAAAGCACATAACCCACAGGCAATGAAACCCCAAGCATAAACACAGCTCCACTTAAAAACGGAAACCTAGCATCACCTGTAGCTCTTAGTGAATTTACCATGACTATATTGAAAGTTCTTGAAATTTCTAAGAAGATTGAAAGGGTAAAAAGCGGTATCATAAGCTCTTTTAAACTCGCTTCAAGCTTTACTATATCCATAGTAAAATCTTGTAAAGCAAAATTTAATAAAGCCACAAAAGCACTTGCTATCACGCTAAAATATAAAGCCACCCAAGTGTGCTTATAAGCCACATTTAAGTATTTTGCACCGACTAATTTTCCAATGATAATCTCATTTGCCACGCTTATAGCCTGACCTACTAGCATGATAAGTAAAGAAATTTGAAAATAAATCGTTTGAACGCTTAAATTTTCTTTACCCAAGCTTGCTACAAAAGCAAAAGCTATGGTGTATTGAACAAACCATATCAAATGCTCCCCTGCTGCAAAACCACCGATATTAAAAATCTTTTTAAGCACATTTTTTTCAAGGCTAATCATTTCTTTAAATTTAAGATGAATTTTTAGTTTAAAACTAAGTATTGCAACAAGCATACAAAAAGCAACCAAACGCCCAAGTATATTGCTAAGCCCTACTCCAAAAAGTTCTAATTTAGTAAAATGCAAAACATAAAAATTCCCTATAAAAATAACTATATTCATCAACAAGGTAGTAAACATAACCCAATAAGCCATATTATAAACCCTGACAATAGCGGCTAAAACTATACCCATAGCATCAAAAAACAAACAAATTCCAAGCATATGCAAGTAAATTGCGCTATCTTTTAAAAGCTCATTTGGAATTTGCAAAAGATAAAGCAAAAGCTCTCCATGCCATAAAATCAAACTTCCACACACAAAGCCAAGCAAGGCATTTAAAAACAAGCTCTGATGTATCACCTTCCTAGCCAAAGTATAATTTTTAGCCCCCAAAGCTTGTGCAATCACCACACTACAACCCACACTTAAAAAGCTAAAAATAATGATAAATAAATCCGCTACTTGATTACCAGCACCCATAGCTCCAACCAAAAAGTTAGAATACTGCGAAACCATAACGGTGTTAATGATTAAAGAAAAATACCTTAAAAACATCTCAAGCAATATAGGCATACTAAGATGTTTAAGCGAAAGTTGTTTGCTAGCCATGTTAATCTCTCAAAAAACCATATTCATAAATTTTTGGTTCGATTTTTTTAGACAAGATGTCTAAAGTCAAATTCAAATCACCAAGTAAAATTTTATAATGCTCATCTTTTGCTTTACTAGGCATATTCATCTTGCCTTTTTCATTTCTACCTTGAAAAAATTCTTTTATATCATACAAAGAAGCATTTACTAAATACCCTGCCTTTTCTTTATGCGTGTGATAATACTTAAAAAGTTCTTTACCTGCTTTTAAAAGTTCTTTTGCTTCATTAGAAAATTCCACCTTGCCTAGCGTATCATCAAACAAAACATCTTCATTTTTTATCTTGCCATTTATAAATTTATACATAAAATCACTCTTAAATGCTTCTTGAGTAATGCCTAATTCTTTCTCACTAAAAGGTATGAAATGATTTACACCTTCTTTTGTGCTTATGCGATTTTGTCCATGAAAAAGCATAAAAGCAAGACAATCACTTTGAAATTCTTTATCGTTTTGATATGCTTTGTTTGGGTATAAAAATTGATCTCTATCATTTAACCAAGTAGCTTTTATAGCATGGCGTACTGAAAAAAATATAGCACAAACTATTAAATTATTGTAAGTTAAAAATATAGAATGCCCAAGATCTTTTGTATCATGCATAATATAAACAAGATTTTGGTGTTGAAAATCCATTCTTCCAGTATTCATCATGCCTAAATTCAATGGCATATTTTTATTTTTAAATTTAGATATCCATTTTCCTATATGCAAATTATGATTGCTATGAAAATTTTTCTTACCTAAAAAATTTCCATTTTCATTAAAAATATCAAGTTTTACCTTTTTAAGTTCATCTTTTTGACTCATATCCCATATCAAAAATCCTATAGGAAATTTTCCTTTTACATTATCAAAAGTATAAGAAGGTGCTAGGAAGCCTTTTAAAAATTTAGCCTTAAAAGTTTCTCTAAATTTAGAAAAATTAGAACTATTTACATATTTTAAAGTAGAAAAAGTAGCTAGCACAGCTCCATCGATCTCACAATATATTCTTATATAAAATTGTGCAAAAAGTTCATTTCTAGCACTGCTTAAAATATCTTTGTATTTTTCATAAACATAATTATCAAGACTAACACCTTTTTTATGCTTTCCACTTCCTGACATAGTTGATGTAGCACCTGCTTCTGCATAAGGTGGGTTTATAAAAATGATGAGTTTTTTGCGTTTGTTTTTATCTTTTAAAATTTCTTGTAAATTTGAAGGTAGTTTTGATTTATAAATAACATTGCCTTTATCATCTACTTTATCAAAAAATTCATCATTTAGAAAGTCAAATTGAAAAACATGCTTTTCAAATAAATTTGCTCCATTTTTTATACGCTCATGTATTACATCAACATCTGCTTTATCTATGGTAGAGCAAAAAATATTTTTTGCATTTGTAAAATTTGCTAGCAAATTTCCTGTCCCACCAGCAAGATCCCATATATAGTATTTTTCTTCATAGTCTTTACCTAAAGCCTTTGATAAATACTCACATGCTTTATCCACCCAAATTCTTGGAGTAAAAAACGCTCCCTTTCTTTCTCTAATGTCTTGATCTACAAGCAAATCCCTACGCTCTATCATATAATCCCAAAATTCCTCCAAAGGCGGACGCTCATAAATAGCCCAAAAATCTTTATGTGCTTTTTGATTGTCTTTAAAGCCCGTTTTTTCTGTAGCGATAGAGCCTAGATCTGTCTTTTTGGCATTAAATTCATAATGATCTTTTTTTAAGATAGCAAAAAGCTTTTCTACTATAGTTTGATTTTCGTTTGAGAGTAAATCAGCTAGATAAAAGTCCGCATCGATAATGCCGTTTTTCTTTGCTAAATCCCAATCTATACTTATGCTTTCTTTTACGCTTTTGCTCCATTTGTGATATATGCTTACAAAGTTGTTTTTGTCGATTTTAAATTTACTTATATTTTCGTTTGTTAAATTTTCTTTTATGAATTTTTTTAATTCCTCATCATTTTTTTTATAATAAAAAATCAAAGCTTCATTTAAAATTTCATTTAATTCTTTTAAAAGCTTTAAAAACTGCTCGCTTGTGTGATCGCTTGGTGTTACACTCCAATCTATGTCGTTTTTATAAAAAATTTCTTGAATTTTAGAAAAAGATAAAAATGCAATTTTTTCAGCATCAAACGCACCTATTAAAGCAGGTGTTTGCTCGGTGTGAAATTTATGCTTTCCTATGGTTAAAATAAGTTGAATGAATGATTTTTTAATATCACTTATGCCTTGCTTGGCTTCAGCCCAAAATAAATTAATCTCGCCTAAGTCTTTGTGCTTTTGCGTGATGATAAAATCTATCTTAGAACCAACTATAGAAAATTTTGAAAAATACACCTCACGCACTTTGTTTTTTAAAGTTTCTTCATCTAGCTTTAACCAATCTTGCATTTTTAACCTTTGATAATAAATAAACTTGCAATTTTAATCAAAAGAACATTATTTTTCAATTATTTATCTTGTCTTTTCAATATTTAAGAGAATTTGATTGTTTTGTTCTTTAAAGGTATAGACTAAATCATCACTTTTATATGAAATTTCTTTTTCATAAACATCATTTTGCGAAATTTCTTCCAAAATTTGCATTAAATGTTTTTTAATTAAAGTTTTTATAGACATTCCTAAACCATGATCTAAATTTTTAATTAATCTTCCATCTATTTGATCTTGAGAAGCAATTTTATGCAAACAAGCTTTAAAACCTAAATTGTCTAAGGCTTTATATAACTCTTCTTTATCTTTAAAAGGAGCTATCATATCATATATACTATGGTAACAAATATAAGGAATTTTCTTATAGTTTGCTTGAAGTTTTAAATGTTCATAATTACAAATATCTCTGATGAATTTTCTTGCATTGGAAAAATAAAAAGGCGAGTATTGATTAGAAGTCCAAAAGCTCTTAGTGAAAATAAATAAATCAATATTATGAGAATATCTTAAATGAAATTCATAATATTTAGTATAATCAATTTCCTTAGAAAAACCTAAATATACAAGTGGCGTTAAAGCATAAGAAGAATTATCTATTACACCATCAACTATCCATGGACATATTTTGGCACATAAATTTGCTAAATATCCTCCATGAGAACTACCTATCAAAACTACTGGAATACCCCCCCCCATTTTATAGTATTTTTTTGTATGTAATATAGCGTTTATAATATCTATTGCTTGTATTATGCCAAAATTTTGATATTCATTTTTACTTGGTTTAAATGTGGCACTAAGTTGCATTTTAAGTTGATCTTGGATTTTACCTACTGCTTTTTGCTTACTTAGTTGCCCATCGATGTATTTTAAATCATCATAAGAAAAATCATTAAAATTTTGCTCTATATTAAAAACTTTACAAGAATGCTCTAAAACAAATTTATCAATATCATTAAATACTATCCTTGCTCCATTATTTAACCTTGATCCTATACAATGATATTCAACACTAAGCACAACCACATCGTAAGCTTCGCAAATACTTTGTGCTAAATGCTTTTTATAATCACTCTGTGTATCTTCTCCAAAACCAGGGATAATACAAACAATAGCTTTCATTTCTTTGTTATCATCATAGCTAATGCTGTATTCTAATTTGTTTTCTCTTTTTATATTAAGCTCTATATCATCGCTTGAATTTATAAAGTGAGTTTGATTTATAATCATTTTTGAGCCTTTAAATTTAAAAAATATAATTTTACTATAAATTAAACTAAAAAATATATCATTATAAAATTATTTTAAAAGGAGAAAAAATGCTTTCAAAAGAAGTAGTGGCTTTATTAAATGAGCAAATTAACAAAGAAATGTATGCGGCAAATTTATATTTGAGTATGAGTTCATGGTGCTATGAGCATAGTTTTGATGGTGCGGGGGCATTTTTGTTTGAGCATGCAAGAGAAGAAAGTGATCATGCAAGAAAACTCATCACTTATTTAAACGAAACTGATTCTAAAGTAGAATTAAAAGAAGTTAAAAAACCTGATAGTGAATTTAAATCATTACTTGATGTGTTTGAAAAAACTTTCGAGCATGAGCAAAGCATCACTGCTTCTATTAACAATCTTGTAGATTTTATGCTTTCGAGTAAGGATTATTCTACTTTTAATTTCTTACAATGGTATGTAAGCGAACAACACGAAGAAGAAGCACTTTTTAGAGGCATAGTAGATAAAATCAAACTCATAAGCGATAATGGCAATGGTTTATACATGGTAGATCAATACATCAAAAGCTTAATTAATAAATAATCTTTCAGCTTCTAAAATAAAATTTAGAAGCTAATTTTCTTTCATTTTAAAAGAATTATTGCAAAATAAAAGTAAATTTGCTAAAATACTTTTTATTTAAAAGGACTTTTATGCAAATGACTGAAATTACTGATAAACTTAAATTTATACTCCAAAAAGAAGGTATAAAAAACGCTAAAGACTCTGATGTAGCTAAAGTGCTAAATATCAATCCTGATACCTTTTATGGTATGAAATTTAGAAATTCCATACCATATAAACAAATATTAAATTTTTTAAATGAAAGAAACATCAATATCAATACATTTTTTTATGAAATTTCCCTTGAAAATAATACCCCAACACTTGATCTAAACTATAATGTTTTAAAATATTACGATGTAAATGCTTCTATGGGAGGTGGTGCTTTAAATGATAATGTTAGTTTTTCTGAGGTGATTATAGATGAAAAATTAAGTGATTTTTTTGGCTCAAAAGATTGTGATATTATCCCTTGTATAGGCGATAGTATGGAGCCTGAAATAAAAGATGATTCCTTGTGTTTGGTAGATAAAAACAAAGGTTTTAAAGATGGTGGGGTTTTTGCAGTAAATACTAGAGATGGTTTATTTATAAAACAAATTTTTAAAAGCAACAAAGGAGGAGTTTATTTACACTCATTTAATCTTAGCTATGCAGATGTGCATTATCAAAATGGAGATTTTTTAATCGTAGGTAAGGTTGTAGGAACTATTAGTAGAATTTAGTTAAAAGTGTTAATTAATAATTTTTATTAACTATAAATAAAAAGTTAATAATAATAGCAATTTAAGTTAACTTTTATATAAAAAAAGTAACAATTATACTTTAAAAGTTAACAAATAGAAAATAAGAGTGTTTTTATCTGTTAACAAACCATATGAAAGGGAAGTTATGAAACACAAGTTAGCTAAAGTTGCTACTTATGCTTGTTTGGCTTTGAGCATTGGTTTGAGTACTCAAGTTTTTGCATCTTCACAGCCTAGAACTCTTGAAGGTTATGTAGAGCAAGAGGATGCTTTTTTTGATTATCTATATAAAAACCATCCAATCTTTAAATATGAAAAAGATGGGCGTTTAGTAGGTAAATTTACACATAGCGATAGAACAGAAAATTGGGTGGAAAATCAAAATGGCCCAAAATTCGCAAAAGAACATGGTTTAGAAAATGCTTCAATTACTTATCGCTTGCCTTATGAGTCTTTTTTGGATTTTCCAAACAAATTCGTAGGTCCTAAAAAATGTGGTGAGTGTCATCCTGCCCAATATGCTTCTTGGGAGCGTTCACGCCATGCAAAAACAGTGCGTTTTCCGCATGAAATGGAAGAAGTTGGCGGTGCTAGTGGATTAAAAAAACCTATGTATAATTCTCAAGCTACCATTTTGCCTGATGGAATTTATCCAGATGATGTTTATGCCTTGATTGGAACTCCAAGAACTAAATATGGTTTTATTGATAAATGGCTAGTTCGTGGAACTTACCATGTAGAAGATGGAAATTTAAGTAACTTAACCGGTAAATTAACTGCTGGAGGTAATCAATTTTCAAGACTTTGGAGTGAATTTTTAACTCCTGATATGGCACAAAAAATAGCAGCTTTTGCCCCTGGTTTTCCTACAAAAATGGAGGATTTTGGCGGTAATGGTTCTCAAGTTTGGGGAACAAATTCTTACGCAGCAAGTTATAAAGAAAAAGCACTTTTTCAACCTGCAACTGCATATTGTGAAACCTGTCATACTTTTAAATTCGACTTCAAGAGTAAAGAAGAATTTTATAAAGCATTAGGTAATCCAAAAGAACTTCAAAAACATACAATTTCAAAAGGTATTACTTGTGAAGAATGCCACGGGGCTGGAGCTCACCTTTATGGTGCAAGAGGTGCTGGTATGCCATCAAATTGTGAAAGATGTCATCAAAGATTTTCATACAACGAAACTGATGCAAAAATAAATCCAAGAAAACCTTTCAATGCATATTTTAAATCAAGTTGTCCAGCATGTGGAACAGAAGGTGCTCAAATGTATTCTTCAGCACACTATGATAAGGGCATGAGATGTTCAACTTGCCATGATCCACATGAAGTAACATTTAATGATTGGAAAAGTGGCTATACTAAAACTAAACTTAAAAAAACATGTAAAGATTGTCATGAAACACAAGCAAGCTTTTTCAAAAAAGGCGGAATTCATGCAAAAGATAGCTGTACAGCTTGCCATATGCCAAATATGATGAGTTGTGAGAATTTTGCGGCTGTTCAAAATCCTGATAAAGGTGGTTTTGATAATGTTAGAGCTTCTCATATATGGAATATAAAAGTAGATAAAACAGCAAAAACACTCAACCCACCAGAAGGCAAAGAAAGATCACCTAAAGTTGGTGGATGGACTATAGCTAGAGATGATGAGGGTAAATTCTTCCTTGATTTAATGTGGAGTTGCGGTAGAACAAGTTTTAGTGATATTAATTTAATGGGTCCAGGTGCAAGTGGTTGCCATAGTGCTGTTCAATCAACCTTACCTGAAAAATTACATTTTACAAACCAAGAGATGATTTATGATAAAGTAATGGAGTGGCAAAATCCTGTTAAAGAAGGATATGAAAAAATTAGAAAAGCTATTGCAGATATAGATAAGAAATTTGCTGAAAAAACAAATCTTTCTGTAGAGAAAAAATCAAGAATTTTAAATCTTACCAATCAAGCACAAGCTATAGCAGATAGATTGGAAAAAGATGGATCTTGGGGCGTTCATGGACCTGCTTATTCTAAAAAAATCATCGAAGAAGCTTTAATTTATACCCAAGAAGCTCAAGGTATCCTAAATGGTAGATAAAACACAGGAAGAATTACAATAATTCTTCCTATAACTTAAGGAGTAAGTTTTGAAAAAATTAATGACTAAAATTTTTATCATTCTTTTTACTCTTTTTCTGCCATCAGGATTTGTATTTGCTGAGGCAAATGGAGAAATTGGATCGATAGAAGGTGTAAAAAGCATTAGTTTATCACAAGCTGAAAAACTACTTGATCAAAATAATACTTATTTTTTTGATGTAAATTCAGAACAAGATAGATATGCTAATGGTTATATACCAAATTCTATATCAACTTATGTTGAAAATTGGCAAAATTTATTACCTAATGATAAAAATGCAAATTTGGTATTTTATGGTTTAAATCGTTTTAGATTTGAAGCTTCTCAAGCTGCAGCAGTTGCAATTGAACTTGGTTATAAAAATTCAGTTGTAATGTTAGATGGTATAGAAGCATGGGCTACTTCTGGTAGAAAAGTAGAAAAAATAGACACTATCAAATGGGAAAAAGCTAAAGATATTATCGAATTTAAAGATACTATACATTCTAGATTTAAATTTAGCAATACTCCATCATGTCGTGATTGTCACGCACAAAGTGGTAAAGGAATTAGAGCAGATATTGCAGCTAGCAAAAATTTAATTAATCAAAAATGTGCAACCTGCCATGAAAAAGCAAGTAATGCTTTAGCAAAAAGTGCTCATGGAGTTGAAAATTTTTTACCAGTTCAAAACGGAGAAAAGAAAAAAGAAAAGCCTTCATGTGCAACTTGTCACTCTATACATGTAACACCTAAACACTCAGGAATTTTTTCTCAAAAGCAACTAGTAGATCAAAAATGTGCACAATGTCACAAACAAAAAACAAAAACTTTTCATATGACATTTCATGGTAAAGGTATGGTTTTAAGCACACCAGGTGAAACTCCAAGTGTGGCTACTTGTTCTGATTGCCATGGTAAGCATAATATTTTAAAATCAAGTGAAAGAAATTCAACTTTATCACCAATTAATCGTGTTGAAACTTGCAAATCATGCCACCCAAATTCTAATGAAAATTTTGCCAATTGGATGGCACATGCTGATCATAGTGATGGACAAAATTATCCAGGTTTACACGGAGCATATATATTTATGACTGCTTTGGTGATTTCTGTATTTGTTTTCTTTGGAGCTCATACTATACTTTGGTGTATTAGATTGATTGCTATGCGTATTAAGTATCCTAAAGAATGGAAAGAAGCAAGAAAAGCAGCACATGAAGATAAGGTAAAAATAAGAAGATTTAGCACTTTTCACAGAATTCAACACTTTTTTATGGCAACAAGTTTTCTCGGGCTTGCATTCTCTGGTTTACCGCAAAAATTTTATGATGCGCCTTGGGCTAAACCAATGATAGATTTAATGGGAGGAGATATAATTGATGCTGCTACAATTCATCATATATCTGCAATAATAATGTTTGCAGTATTCTTCTCACACATTGGAGAAATAATCATAGTTAATTGGAAGCGTCGTGATGTAGCTAGAGATCCTAAAACTGGTAAAATAAGCATTATGAATGTTTTAAGAGCTACTTTTGGTCCTGATTCTTTAATGCCAAATTGGCAAGATTTTAAAGATATGAAAGATCATTTTAAATGGTTCTTTGGGTTTGGTCCAAGACCTCAATTTGATAGATGGACTTATTGGGAAAAATTTGATTATTTAGCTGTATTTTGGGGTATGTTTATCATCGGAATTTCAGGGCTTATTTTATGGTTCCCTGCTTTCTTTGGTAAATTTTTACCAGGTGAAGCAATAAATCTTGCTACATTGTTACATTCAGATGAAGCTTTACTGGCAACAGGATTTATTTTTGCTATACACTTTTTTAATACACACTTTAGAGCAGATCGCTTCCCTATGGATATGGTGATTTTCTCAGGTAGCATTAGCGAAGAAGAAATTAAACAAGAAAGAAGTGTTTGGTATAAACGCTTAAAAGAAAGTGGA
Source organism: Campylobacter peloridis LMG 23910 (assembly GCF_000816785.1). Lineage (NCBI taxonomy): Bacteria > Pseudomonadati > Campylobacterota > Epsilonproteobacteria > Campylobacterales > Campylobacteraceae > Campylobacter > Campylobacter peloridis. Next base: position 882,287 of record NZ_CP007766.1, read on the forward strand.
AAGTTGGCAAAACTTTATGAAACAAAAAGTAATTTTTCAGCTTATAAATGGCTTGCAAAATTAGCTGGTTTTGCTATGCTTATTATTGGTTTAATCTTTTTATTCTTAATGCTTTATACTTTCGTATCTACAATAATGTAATTTACAGCCTTATTCGCTATAATAGCGAATAAGGTTTTCTTCCTTTATTTTTTATAAGGATTTAAAATATGTTTTACAAAATAATAATTATTAGTTTAATTGCTTTATTTATTAGCGCATGTGATGAAAAAGTTGATACGAATTTGATATCAAGCGGTGCCAAATTTACAAAAGAGTATGCTCAACAAACAAATGATATAGATAAAAAATCCTATCAAGAGATTGCACATTTGTTCAAAGATAATACACAAATTCAAAGTAAAGAAAAAAATATTTTAATTATTTTTAGTGCAAATCATTGCGTGTATTGTGATAAATTAAAAGAAGAAATTCTAAATGATAAAAAACTACAAAATTTAATCAAAGATGATTATAATTCTTACTATATCAATATTAGTTATAAAAAAATTCATACATTTAACAAAAACCATACAAGCGATTTAAGTACGGCTGAACTTTCTAGTTTATATAACATTGTAGCAACTCCAACTATAGTAATACTAAATAAAAACAGCCAAACACTTTTTAATTATCCAGGTTTTATTAGTGCTAAAAGACTAAAAGCTACTATGGAATTTTTAAATAAAGATGATATTAAAAATTTAAGCGAAGAGATAATTGCTAAAAAACTTTTACATTTTTATAAAGAAAATAATATTTAATCAAATGGAGAAATAATGCAATATTTTTTTTCATTTTATATGAGTTTTTTGTTGATGTTTTTGTATGCTCTAGTTTGTGCTATAGCTACATTTATAGAAAATGATTATGGAGTTAGCGCTGCAAAAGCTTTAATTTATAACAATGCTTGGTTTGATATCTTGCATTTATTATTAGGGCTTAACCTACTTGGTATAATTTTTTATGCAAAACTTATACAAAGAAAAAAATATTCAAGTTTAATTTTACATTGTGCTTTACTTGTAATTTTACTTGGTGCTGCCATTACAAGATACTTTGGATTAGAAGGTGGAATGCATATAAGAGAAGGGGAAAATTCCAATACCATAGTAACAAGGGAAGAATTTATTAAATTAATTGATTATGATCAAAATATTAGTTATGAATTTCCCATTAGCTTTAGCACTCTTACTCAAAGACATTTTCAAGAAAAAATACCATTAAATAACGAAGAAATAATCCTAAGCTCAAAAAAATATACTCCCCAAAAAGATTCCATCACTCCAGCAGTTTTAGAGATAAATCTACACTATAAAAACACAGATAAACTTATATTTTTAAGCCCAAATTTTTCAAATAAAAATATGGAAAAATACACTATCAATAATAAAACTATCGGTATTCAATGGGGGCCAAAAGAAATTAAGCTTCCATTTGCACTACATCTTGATGATTTTATTTTAGAGCGTTACTTAGGCTCTATGAGTCCTTCATCATATCTTTCTAAAATCAAAATTATTGATTATGATAAAAATGCAAATTTTTCATATGAAATTTTCATGAATAATGTGCTTGATTATGGTGGTTATAGATTTTTTCAAAGTTCTTATGATCAAGATGAGCAAGGAACTATACTTTCGGTTAATAAAGATCCAGGAAAAATTCCTACCTATATAGGCTATGCTTTGCTTATAATAGGATTTTTATGGATTTTATTTGATAAAAACTCAAGATTTACAAAACTTTCTAATTTTTTAAAAAAAAGACAAAGTATAGCTATTATTATTTTATGCTTGATTAGTTTTAAAAATCCATCATTTGCACAAGATAATAAAGAACAAATCTTGGATTTAATTGCCCATGTTCAAAAAAATTCTTATCAACATTCTTTGGATTTTGGAACTCTTTTAGTTCAAGATTTTAATGGAAGAATCAAGCCTTTAGACACACTTGCAATGGAATTTATCCACAAAATAACACAAAAAGATGATTTTTTAAATCTTAATTATAATCAAATTTTTTTAGCTATGATGATATATCCAAAAGAATTTAGACAAATTAAAATGATACCAACTAAAACAAAGCAGCTAAGAGAATTAATAGGTGTAAATCCAAATGAAAAATATTTAGCCTTTGATGATGTTTTTAATGAGGGTATTTATAAACTAACAAATTTGGTAGAAGAAGCTAATAGAAAAAAACCTAATTTAAGAACCCAATTTGATAAAGATGTATTAGCTTTAGATGAAAGAATAAATCATGCATATTATATTTATAGTGGAAGGGCTTTAACAATTTTTCCTGATGTTACAGAACAAAGTTTAAAGTGGTTTTCACCTACCCAAATTTTACCTTTTGCAAAGGAAGATACAGAGCGTATTCAAACACTTTTGGTTAATTATTTTTTAGAAGTCCATAAAGCCATAAAAACAAACAATTGGCAGAATGCTAATGAAAATTTACAAACAATAAAAGATTTTCAGCTTCATTATGGTAGTCAAGTTATACCCAAAAAAGAGCGTATAGAACTTGAAATTTTACTTAATCATTATAATATATTTGACAATCTAACCTATATTTATATCAGTTTTGGTTTTGTTTTTATGGTTATTAGCTTTTATTTTGTAATTAAAAACATTCAGACAACTAAATTAGTTTATAAAATTTTTTATTTTACCTTGGTTGTTTGCGCTATAGTTCATGCTTTAGCTTTAATTATTAGATGGTATGTAGGAGAACATGCTCCTTGGAGCAATGCATATGAAAGCATGATTTATATTGCTTTTTCATGCATAATCAGCGCGGTTGTGTTTTTTAAAAATTCTCCTTTTGCACTTTGTGCTGCTAGCATGTTAAGTGGAATTTCTTTATTTGTAGCACATCTTGGTTTTATGGATCCTCAAATAGGAAATTTAATCCCTGTTTTAAAATCATACTGGTTGAATATACATGTGTCAATTATTACTGCTAGTTATGGATTTTTAGCCCTTTGTTTCATGGTTGGTTTATTTACTTTACTACTTTTTATTTTTAGAAAAAATAATGAAGTTATAGATCAAAATATTATAAAACTACATTGTATCAACGAAATATCTATGATTATAGGGCTTGCAATGCTTACTATAGGAAATTTTTTAGGTGGAGTTTGGGCTAATGAAAGCTGGGGAAGATATTGGGGATGGGATCCAAAAGAAACTTGGGCTTTAATTTCCATTGTTATTTATGCTATGGTATTGCATTTAAGATTTATTTTTAAAGCATATTATATATATGTATTTGCAAGCGCAAGCGTGTTAGCTTTTTATAGTATTTTAATGACTTATTTTGGAGTTAATTTCTACCTATCAGGACTTCATTCATATGCCAATGGAGATTTTATTCCTATACCAACTTTTGTCTATATTTTGGTGTTAATTAATTTAATTTTGATTATTAGTGCAGGTTTTAAACGGGATTTAAAAATGCCTAGTTTTTAAAAACTAGGCTTTATTTTTTTCTATCTCTTGAAGAGCTAAAATAAGATCTTTTAAATTTTCATACGGAATATGTATTTTCCAATCAACCCCATTTTCTTTTTTTAAAGCAATACCTATACTTAAAATATCTCCACTACCTATACCATAAGGATTAGAAAGATTGCAAAGACTTATTTCTCCACTTTTGCTACCATGTAATTCTATAGTTTTTAGTATTTTTTTACTCATGTTTATCCCTAAAAGCTGTAATGATTTTTGCTTGGAATTTTAACCAATCTTTTTGAAGCATTATAGGAAATCCACCATACACCCTAGCACCTTCTAAATTTTTAGTAACTCCACCTCTTGCGGCTATTGTAGCAAAATCTCCAATTTCTAAATGTCCGCTAGTAGCACTTTGTCCACCCATAATAACATTTTTACCTAAAATACTTGAACCTGAAATACCACTTTGTGCTACTATGAGGCAATTTTCACCTATTTGGCAATTATGCCCTACTTGGACAAGATTATCTATTTTAGTTCCTTGTTTTATAATAGTACTTTCAAAAACAGCTCTATCTATAGTTGAACATGCTCCTACTTCAACAAAATCTTCTAAAATTACATTACCATTATGATAAATTTTATAATGCTCTCCATTTTTAGTATGCGCATAGCCAAAACCATCACTTCCAATAACACAATTGGCAAGTAAATGGCATTTTTTTCCTATTTTTGTATCATTATAAATTACTACATTAGGATGAATAATGCTATATTCTCCAATGCTTACATTATCCCCTATATAAGCTCCTGCCATTATAATTACATGATCTGCTATTTCTACATTGTCTCCTATATAAACATTTGGCATGATTTTTGCACTTTTGGCTATTTTATTTTTCTTAATTTTATTTTCGCAAAATATTTTTTTTGCATAAAGCTTACTTAAAAGCGCAAAAGATAGCTGAGGATTTTCAACAACTAGTTTTATAGTATCTTTAGAAACTAAATTCTCAAATTCTTTAGAAACTAAAATAGCACCAGCTCCACTAGTTGGTATTTTTTTTGAATTTTTTTCACCATCGCAGTAACTAAGCTCTGTAAAAGTTGCATTATCTAAAGAATTTAATGCTGTAATATTTATATCTTCTCCACAATATTTTATGCCTAAAAAGTCAGCTATTTCACTAATTTTCATTTTACCTCCATTAAAATAGAACCACTTCTAACAACGCTAATTGGATTATATTTTTTCATAGTCTTTAAAAAATTATCAATTTTACAAGATTCATCAGTTGCCATCGCTATGATAGTTTCATTATCGCTGTAAGTTATACTTCCATTATATGCTTTTAAAATAGCATCTAATCCTGCAAAATTTTCATTTAAAGCAATTTTAACTAAAGCAGTTTCTTTTTCAATAAAATCACTAGAATCAATTACTTTATAAGTTGGTATAAGCTTATGAAGCTGTTTGATAATTTGCTCAAAAACTCTTTCATCTCCTAAAGTTACAATGTTTATCCTTGAGAATTCTTTATCATCAAGTGGTGCAACTGTGAGGGATTCTATATTATAACCCCTACCTGAAAAAAGTCCAACTACACGCGATAAAACACCATGTTCGTTTAATACAATGACAGAAATTACTCTTCTTTTCATTTTTTATCCTTGTTTTTAAAACTAGGTAAAATCATATTATAAATTGCTCCACCTGCAGGAACCATAGGTAAAACATCTTCGTAACGATCTATAGCCACATTTATAACACAGGTTTTATCTGATTTTAAAGCTTTTAAGAACACATCTTTAAATTCTTCTTTACTAAAAACATTAAAACCTTCACAATGAAAACCCTTTGCGATATTAATAAAATCAGGTTGATCACTTAAATCTGTATTTGAAAATCTTTCTTTATAAAACATACTTTGCCATTGTCTTACCATGCCTAAAAAAGAATTATTTAAAATGATATTAATCACCTTAATACCATAGACACTTGCTGTCATTAATTCTTGGATATTCATCAAAAAAGAACCATCACCTACAAAATTTACAACCACTTCCTCACCCACAGCAAGTTTAGCACCAAGTGCAGCAGGTAAAGAATACCCCATAGTTCCTTGACCACCACTAGTTGCAAGCTGTCTTGCATAATTAAATGGGTAAAATTGTGCTACCCACATTTGATGTTGTCCTACATCTGTAATAATTCTTGCATCAGGAGCTAATTTTGCACACTCTTGTATAACCCATTGAGGTTTTAAAACTTCATCACTATCTTCGTAAATCAAAGGATATAATTGCTTATAATGCTGTAAAGTTTTAAACCATTCTTGATATTTTTTAGTATCAATTACTTCTTTTTTTAATTCTTCAAGTATATCTAATACAACATTTTTAATATCTCCAACTATAGGAAAATGCGCTTCGATAATTTTAGAAATAGAACTTGGATCAATATCTATATGCACAATCTTGGCATGTTTTGCAAATTCACTTGTTTTTCCAGTGATTCTATCATCAAATCTAGCACCAACAGCAATCAATAAATCGCATTCGCTTAATGCTATATTTGCACAATAACTCCCATGCATACCAGCCATTTTCAAATTAAGCTCATCATCACTTCTTAGAGTTCCTAAAGCCATTAAAGTTTCAACAGCTGGAATTTGAGTTGTTTTTATTAGTTGTCTTATTTCATCACTTGCATTTGATGCTATACAACCTCCACCAAGATAAAACAAAGGTTTGTTAGCTTCTTTTATCAAACTAACTAATTTTTTAATTTGTTTAATATTTCCTTTATATACTGGTTTATAGGTTTTCATGGTAAGTTCTTTAGGATAGTGCCATTTTCCAAATGCTGCTGTAACATCTTTAGGTATATCTATGTGCACAGGCCCTTTTCTACCTGTTGTAGCAATATAAAAGGCTTCTTTTAAAATTTTAGGTAATTCTTGAATATTTTTAACAAGATAATTATGTTTTACACAAGGTCTTGAAATTCCTATAGCGTCGATTTCTTGAAATGCATCTGTTCCAATTAATGAATTTGCCACTTGAGCTGAAATTAAAACCAAAGGAATAGAATCACTATAAGCTGTAGCTAAACCTGTAATAGCATTAGTAAATCCAGGACCACTTGTAACTACAGCAACGCCTACTTCCCCACTCATCCTAGCATACGCATCAGCACTATGTAAGGCTGCTTGCTCATGTCTAACTAAAACATGTTTAAAATAATTTTGCTTAAAAATTTCATCATAAATATTTAAAGCTGCACCACCAGGATAACCAAAAACTACCTTAACTTTTTCCTCTTTTAATGCTTCGCAAATCATCTGCGAGCCATTTAGCTCTTTCATTTTATACCTTTAATTAAAAGTGGAGAGTATTATAACGATAATTTAATAAAATTTATATTGCAATTTCTTGATATTTTCAAGAAATTGCTTTTTGAGCGTATTCTATGCCTAAATCAAAAGCTTTAGCATTTGCATCTTTGGTTTTTGCAGGCACCATATCAAGCATAGTTTGCTTAAGAGCTTGTATGTCTATACATTTACTCATATAAGCAGCAATGGCCAAAGCTACAACTGATTGGGTTGCAACATTACCCACTTCATCTTTGGCTATAGATATAATAGGAATTTCATAAATTTTCCAATCCTCATAATCACTTTTGCTTGGATGAACTAAATTTGGCTCTATAACTATAATACCACCTTTTGCAACACCATCTTTAAAACTCTTATAACCCTTATCAGCAGTTGAGAGCATAAAACTAACCTCACCTTCTACTGCATAAGGAAAGAAAATTTCATTTTCATCAATAATTATATCAACCTTAGTAGGCCCGCCTCTTACTTGAGAAGTATAAGTTGATGCCTTAAAAGCATTGCGTCCTTCTTTGATAGCAGCTTTTGCTAGTATTTCACCAGCAGTAATTACCCCTTGACCGCCTTCACCACAAAATCTTAATTGGTATTTCATTTTAGCGCTCCTAAATCAACCATTCTTTTTTCTTTCAAAGCCCTTCTAACCTCTTCATAAGCTTGGCAGTACTCTGCTTTACTCTCATCTTGGTGTAAAATTCCTGTAGGAAATTTATCCACTCTTTGCTCATAATCTAATTGTTCAAATTTAGCCTTTTCAACACAACGAGATTTAATCCACTCAAGCATACTCACAGCTTCTCCCATTTTGTTTTTTCTACCTAAATTTATATGGCAATTTGAAAATACATCAACAAAGCTGTATCCTTTATGTGCTAAGGCTTTATAAATGATATTTTCAAGCTTGTTTGATTCTATAACATTGGTTCTTGCCACAAAAGAAGCACCTGCAGCCTTTGTTAGCTCGCATGCATCAAAATTAGGATCTATATTACCCGCTTGAGCAGTAACGGTGTAAAAACCTTGTGGAGTAGTTGGTGAAGTTTGAGAATTGGTAAGTCCATAAATAAAATTATTTATTAAAATATGTGTTAAATCTATATTTCTTCTACATCCGTGAATTGTGTGATTTCCACCTATTGCTAAAGTATCTCCATCACCGCTTACTACTATAACATGTTTTTTTGGATTTGCAAGCTTTATACCAGTTGCATAAGCTATAGCCCTGCCATGAGTTGTATGAACTGTGTTGCAATTTACATAAGAACTCATTCTACCGCTACAACCTATACCAGAAACTAAACAAACATCATCCATATTCCAACCAATTTTTTGTATAGCTCTAATAATAGCTTTTAAAACAACGCCATCTCCACATCCCCAACACCACTGCGTTGGAAGTTTATCTACTCTTAAATATTCATCATAATCAAAAGCCATTTATATATTCTCCTTTACTTTAGCAATAATCTCACTTGGAGTGATAGGGCGTCCATTTGCACGGTGCAAACTGATAAAATCATCTCTTTTGCTAACTCTTTGAATTTCTTCTAAATATTGCCCCATATTAAGCTCACTTACCATAACCTTTTCAAATTTAGACACAACTTGAGCTATTTTTTTCTCAGCTACTGGATATAAAGTTATAGGCCTAAAAAGCCCTACTTTTATACCTTCTTCTCTAAGTCTTAAAATCGCTTCTTTTGCAGATCTTGCAACACTTCCATAAGCTATAATTAAAAAATCAGCATCATCAAGCATAAATTCTTCCCAAGTGCATATATCATCTACATTGTTTTTTATTTTTCCTATAAGTCTTTTTATATTTTTATCTACTATTGCACCATCTTCTGTTGGAAAGCCTATATCTCCATGGTGAAGCCCTGTGATATGATAACGATAGCCTTCAAAGAAAGGATTAAGCGTTGCAGCTTCATTTTCCCCTGCTGCATAAGGCTTGTAATCTTTTTTATCACCGGTAAATTTTTTACGATTTATAATGTTTAAGTCTTTAATTTCTGGTAAAAAAGCCTTACCATTCATATGCCCTATAGTTTCATCTAAAAGCAAAAACACAGGAGTCATATATTTTTCAGCTAAATTAAAAGCTCTAATAGTCTCACTATAAGCCTCTTCTAAAGAAGCTGGCGCTAAAGCTATACTAGCATAATCTCCATGAGTAGGAGCTTTTGCTTGAAACAAATCACCTTGAGCAACCCTAGTTGGAAGTCCCGTTGAAGGCCCGCCTCTCATAACATTTACTATAACAAGAGGAATTTCAGCTATAAATGCAAGCCCTATTTGTTCAGCCTTTAAAGAAATTCCAGGCCCACTACTTGCTGTCATAGCTTTAACCCCACTCATAGCTGCACCTATTGCCACACTAATTCCTGAAATTTCATCTTCCATTTGTATAAAAGTTCCATCATTTTTTGGCAATAAATGGCTTAATTCATGTGCTATTTCAGAACTTGGAGTTATAGGATAACCACCAAAAAATTTACAGCCACAATCAATTGCTGCTTTTGCTACTAAAACATTACCTGTTGATATAACTTCTCTCATTATTTTTCCTAAGCATTTAGTTTTTTATATTTATTATCTTTTACAGCTTGTGCTCTTTCTTTAGCTTCTGGGGTGAGTTTAGCAAATTTAAACTCATCTCTTTTTGCTACAAAAATAGCAAAATCAGGACAATGCACCTCACATTCACTACAACCTATACAAGAATCAGGATGCACCACTTCTATCATTTGCCCCAAAACCGCACTAACTTCATCTCTCATAGCTAAAACCCCTGCAGGACAATAGCTAACACAAATATTACATGCCTTACACCTACTCTCATCTACCCAAACTGGAGTATCTTTTGGAGTAATCATTGAAAATTTCCTTTCCATAAAAATTACAATATTTAATGATTTTTTATTAAAAAAATTATTTAAAACAAACTTTTTATTATAGCGAATTTATATACTGATAAAATAATATTTAAAAGATAAAGCAAAAGTGATGATATTTTATAACGCAAAGTAACATTAGGAGTATAAAACTCCTAAAAATTATTTATACGCATACTGGATAAGAGATTTTTCCAAAGCTAAATTTTCTTCTTCATCTAATTTTAGTTCTAAAATTTCAAGTATTCCATCAAGACTAATTTTAGCCATTACACCAAAAGCTTTTTTATTTATGCCATATTCTCCATTTAAAACTATACACATAGGTAAAAACTCACCAGTTCTTAAAGCCTCAATCATTCTAACACATGCACTAGCAGGAGCCAAATAAGCCGAAGTTTTTAAATGCTTAATCACTTTAGCTCCACCCGTTTTAACCTCTTGTTCGATTTGCTTAATATCCTCTTGATTTAAAACTTCATTTAAAAATTTATTTTTAACCTTGGTTTGAGACTTAATTAAAACCATGCTATCATTATGAAAACCTATAAGTTTGCTATCTATGCATGATATGTTTAAATTTAATTTTTTTGCAATTTCATATTTATATCTTGCATTATCTAATACTCCTGCCATTGCAATAATTTTCTTAGCCGAAAACAACTTGCTTTCATATAAAGCATTTAACATAAAATCCACTGGGTTACTAACAATAAAAAATAAAGGATCTTCGTTAAATTCTTTTATTTTTTTAGCACAATCTAGCATTATTTTGGAATTAATTTCAAACAATTCATCTCTACTTTGGCCTTCTTTTCTAGCAATTCCAGCACTAAAAATTACTAATTGTGAATTTTTGGAGAATTCATAATTGCTTGTGCATGTTAATTTTATATCAAAATTAAAAGCTCCAATGCTTTGGTTTAACTCCAACTCTCTTGCTAAAAGCAAATCTTCATTAATATCAATTAATACTAACTCATCTACTAATTCTCTTAAAATTAAAGCATAAGCTATACTTAAACCTACATTTCCAGCTCCAATGATAGTTATTTTCATTTTCTCTCCTTTTTTGCTATTTAATCAAATTAGCAGGTAATTCAAAAATATTTTTTATCAAATGATAAGGGAGTTGCAAGCTTTGTGCGATTAATTGAGTTTTAAATTCAGGATTGTCAATTGTTCCACTTAATTTAATTTGTGTGCTAATTTGTCTATCTTTTCCTAATATAATCTGATTAATAATAGGAACCTTAGAAATCACAGAAGTAGCTGATTTTAAGGTTCTAAGTTCTAACAATCCATCAACTTTACTACTACGCAAATTTATCTTAACTTGCCCTAAAACATCAGCACTATCTCCATTGAAATTTAAAGCATCTATTTCAAAAAGATCTTTTTTTCTATTAAAGCTAACTCCTGCATTTTCAACACTAAATCCTTTTTCATTAAAAGTTGGTGCTTTAAAAAGCAATAAACTAGGTATAGTATCAATAAAGCTTAAAAGTTGTTGATGAAATTTCAAGTCTTTTAAATAAGTATTTTTAAATAAAAATTTACCTTTAAAAAAATCCGTGCTATTGCCATCTATATAAAGATTAAACTCACCTTTATCAAAAATATTTTCTCTCATAAAGGTATTTAAAAAATCATCATCCATTTTTAGAGCTTGAAGGCTAAATTTATCTTTACTCAATAATAAATTAAATTTCGATTCGCTTCTATTTGCACTAGCTTGTATAAAATCTTTTTTTAGCTTTGCATTTAATTTATCAAAATCTAAAGTTTTATTATAATCTTTCAAAATAATATCTACATTTTGGGCAAAAATATTATAATTAGTATCCATAAGATCATCTAAAGTATTTTCTGTATCTTTTTGCGAAAGAAGTAAATTTACATTGTTTAATGTGATATTTGTATCATGATTTTGCTTTTGAACAAAAAGAAAATTACTTTGAGTAGTTAAATTAAAATCGCCATTTCTAATTTTTATATTAAAATTATCATACTCATATGGATTATTATCTTTATGAAGCAAAAAAGAATCAAAAGTTGTATTGTTTAAATCTATATTAAAATCTTGAAAATTTATGGTGTTTAATGTTAATTCCCCATCGTGTATTTTGTTTTTTTGCATTATTTTAGAATATTCTTTTAATTTTATAAGTCTTGCTATATGAATATATAATCCTTGATCTAAAACCATAGTTGTGAGGAATTCTTTATTATAAATACTTGTGTTTTTATCAAAATTCAATTCTAAATCCAAAAATTTATCTTGGAGATTTAAACTATCTTGTGGCAATATAATTTGCTTAATATAGGTTTTAAAATTTCCTTGTTTTTGTTTTAAATCAATACTAGCATTAAAATCACCATTTATTAATTGACTCATTATGCTTGCATTTTTTATCTCAACCTTGTCTTTTTTTAGTTCTACATTTGCTTGATTAATTTTAAAATCACTGATGTTAATATTTGAATTTACAATATCAAACATACCTTTATAAGTAATTTTTTCAGGGTGATCAAATGGAATTTTTAAAATCAAGTCAGTTTTAGTAACTCCATTATTTTGCAAAAAAGGTAAAGTTATATCATATAGTTTTAAAATTTTATTTACCCTATAATCTAATCTTGCATTATTACTTTTAATATGGATAAAAATCCTAGCCTTATGATTTAGCATATCATCTATATAAATTTTACTTTGCTTAAGATCATAATTATTAAAATATAATTTATCATAGTCAAAATCAAGCCTTTGTTTGCTAAAACTAAGTCTTACATGGGGACTAAGGATAGGATCTATACCATTATCAAGTGTAATTTTTAGATTATTTACATAACCAAAAGCTTTTATATCGTCTAAATAATATCTATGTTTTCCAAAATCAGCAAAACCATTTAACTTCTCTATAAAATAAAAATCAGCTTTTACTTTACCACCTACCCAAAGTTCTAAATCACTTGGCAAGTGAATGTTGTTTTCTTTTAAAACTGCAAAAATTTTACTTATATTATTTGTTTGTATATTATCTAATTCATATGCTATTTCTTCTCTTTTTAAAGAAAACTTAACATTACTTTTTAAAAATTCACTATCTACTTTTCCTTTAAAATTATAAAATTTAGTCTTAGGATTAATTGCTAAAGAACCTATAATGCTAAGATTATAATCTTTTAAAAGAAAATTATTAATATTTGCTTGTATATTTTTATCGCTAATTTTTAAGTCTATTTTTACAAGAAGATTTTTACTATTAACAAAAAACAAATTATTTTTATAAACTAATTCCACAGGATAATTATTAACAAAAATTTCTTCTATATTTATTTCTTGAAAAAACCAATAAATATATTTAACATCTTTTATAAGTTGCAAAGCCTTACTTGCACTAGTTTCATTTTTGGTGTTTTGATTTTGAGAATTAAGAATAACTTTTTTAGCATTTAAAATAAGTTTTTTATCTAATTTAATATATAATTTCTCCAAATGAATAGAAGAAAATTCTAATTTTTCTATATAAATCCCATTTTTAAGGTAAATAAACAAAGCAATGAAAAGTATTATAGGTAATATCAAAAATTTAAGAATCTTTTTAATATGTTGTGATTTTATTTTGATTTTTCTCTTGTCCATTTTTTACTATCTACTTTTACCTATAAAAACAAACTCTGTGGTTTTTATTCCACAAGGTTCTGTTGGTAAAATTATAACGCAATTAGATAAAAATAACTATAAAATGAGTAATATTGACAAATACACATTATATTTTTTAGGTCACCCACAATCTGGCTGGATAAATATAGGCACAAAAGAACTAAATAGAGCTGAATTTTTACACAAACTTACTATAGCCAAAGCAGCACTTGAAACTATTACTTTAATTCCTGGAGAAACTACTGCAATTTTCTTTGAAGAATTGGCAGAAAAGTTAAATTTAAATTCCAAAATACTAATGCAAGAATTTTATAAACAAAGCCCCTTTAAAGAAGGAATGCTTTTTCCAGAAACTTATAAAATTCCAAAAGGTATTACAGAAGAGCTTTTAGTAAAATACCTTTTAGCTTTTTCTGCAAATGAATTTAAAAAACTTTCTTACAAAATTTTTAGAGAATATAATGAAAAAAAATGGCACGAGTATATCATCATAGCTTCTATTATACAAAAAGAAGCAGCGAACAATGAAGAAATGCCTATAGTTTCTTCTGTTATTCGTAATCGTCTAAAAAAGGGAATGAAGCTTCAAATGGATGGGACACTAAATTATGGCAAATACTCTCACGAAAAAATCACTCCACAAAGAATAAGATCAGACAATAGCTCTTACAATACTTATAAATTTAATGGTATACCAAAAGAAGCTGTTTGTAATGTCTCTTTTGAAGCAATTAAAGCAGCTATTTTTCCTGCTAAAACAGAGTATTTGTATTTTGTAAGAGATAAAAAAACAAACAAACATATTTTTACTTCTACTCTTCAAGAGCATAATAAAGCAATGAGAAATTAACTATAAAATTTCTCTTTGTCCTTTTGCATCAGGTTCGCTTAAAACGCCAGTTTGTGAAAGTTGTTCTATGATATTTGCCGCACGATTATAGCCTATCTTAAGGCGTCTTTGCAAATACGAAATACTAGTTTTTCTATCTTCTAAAATCACAGCTTTAGCTTCTTCATAAAGTTCATCTAAATCCCCATCATCAAATTCACTTCTTTTAAAAGCACCTTCTTGATTATCATCTTTTAAAAAACTCTCATCATATTCTACTACTTGTTGAGCTTTTAAAAATTCTACTATATTTTCTATTTCATTTTCACTTGCAAAAGGCGCATGCAAACGCACTAAACCACTCATACCAGGAGGAGTAAATAAACAATCGCCCCTTCCTAGCAAACTCTCAGCTCCCATAGCATCTAAAATTACTTTAGAATCAACTTTTTGCCCTACTTTATAAGAAATTCTACTTGGTAAATTCGCCTTTACAACCCCAGTTACAACATCTACTGATGGGCGTTGTGTAGCTACGATTAAGTGAATTCCACTTGCTCTTGCCATTTGTGCTAAACGACCTATATAAAATTCTACATCCTTACCTGCACTCATCATTAAATCTGCTAATTCATCTATGATTACCACAATAAATGGTAAGATTTCTCCACCTTGTTCTTTGATTTTTTCATTATAATTTTCTATGTTTTTAGTTTTTGCTTCAGCCATCAAGCGATATCTGCGTTCCATTTCAGCTACCATGTTTGATAAAGCATTAACTGCTTTTTTAGGATCAGTAATTACTGGTGTAAGCAAATGTGGTATTTCATTATAAATGCTAAATTCAAGCATTTTAGGATCTATCATCATAAGTCTTAATGTTTTTGGAGAATTTCTATAAAGCAAAGATAAAAGCATAGAATTTATACCCACACTTTTTCCACTTCCTGTTGTTCCTGCGATTAAAAGATGAGGAAGTTTTTTAAGATCTGTTATAAAAGGATCACCTACTATATCTTTACCCAAGGCTATGGTTAAAGGTGAACTTGAATTTTTAAATATTTCACTTTCTAAAATTTCTCTTAAATAAATAGTTTCAATTTTTTCATTTGGAACTTCTATACCTACTACATCTTTTCCTGGAATTGGAGCTTGAATTCTTATAGTTTGGGCTTTTAAAGCCATAGCTAAATCATCTTGTAAGGATAAAATTTTACTAACCTTTACATCAGCAGCTGGACGAAATTCAAATGTAGTTACAACAGGGCCTGTGTAAGTTCTTACAACATCTCCGCCTATTTTAAATCGTCTTAATTTTTCGAGTAAATCATAAATTTTTCTATCAATTTCTTCTTCATTGATTTCGCTTTTGCCTTCTTTTGGCATAGTTAAAAAATCCAAAGGTGGTAAAGTAAAATCATTTGGTTTTTCAAAATTTCCAAAATCAAGCTCCTTTAATAAAGCTTTATTTTCACTCACTTCATCACTAATTAGATGATTTTTATTTTCAACTATATCCACGATATTTTCTTGCTCTTTATTTTCAATCTCTTCTACAACAAAAACTTCATCATAAGTTTTTTTAATTCTAAGTTCTTCAATGCTTTTTGGTTTAATAAAATCATCCTCATTGAAATCTAGTTCTTTTACTTCATTTTGCGGAATAAAATCCTCATCTTTTAATTCCTTTGTATCCGCCCCTAAAAAGTTGGTTTTGTTTTGAATTTTTTTAAATTCTGCTTCTTTTTGTGCCTCTATAGCGTTTAATTCTTCTATCTTTTTAAAATCTTCATTTAATTCTTCTAGTATTTTTTCTTTTTGTAAAGCTTTATATTCTTCTAATAATTTTGCCTTTTGCAACATTTTCTGTCTTTGTTTTATTTCTTTTGCAAAAAAAGAATCCTCATTAATTTCTTTTTCTTCATTTACATCTATATTGCGTCTTTTATAACTTGGTTCGTCTAAATTTTTACTAATTAAACTTTGAGTATACACATCTTCACTTTTGTTTTTGTATTTTGCTAAATACTCTTCAGGGGTCATTTGCGTTTCCTTCACATTTGTTTTACTTGCTTTTTGAGCAAAATTTGCTATAGGTTTTGAAAGTTCATGTATATAGCTTGAACTCATTTTTTTATCTTCATCGCTAATAACAACTTCATCTAATGTTTGATTTTTTAATTTTTCAAGATCAAATTTTTCATTTTTATCCTGATTTTCTTCTTGAGTCGTTTTTATTTTGATATCTTCAAACTCTTCTTTTTTTTCTTTAATTAGTAATTCTTGTTTTAATTGCTCTTGTTCTTGTTTGGTTTCATTTTCATATTTATCTCCACCAAAAAATCCAAAAATTTTATTTTTAATTAAAGTCTCAAGTTTTAAATAAAAGTCAAAATCAATCTCTATTTTAAAAATATCTTTAATAATTTGCGGAAAACTTATAGTAAATGCGAACGCAAAAAGTAAAATAATTAAAACACTGCAACCAATTTTTCCAAAAAGGCCATCAAGTATAATAAACATTGCCGAGGCTATATAGCCTTTATCTTGCAAAAACATCGCACTAAAAATAAGCAATGCTATAACACAAGAGCTAATAGCAACTACATATCTTCTTTCTATAATTTCAAATTTATAATCATTTTTATATAAAAGATAATTAAACCAAAAAAACACAAAAGGGTAAAATTTACTTAAAGAGCCAAATAAAAAATAACTAAGTTTTGCTAAAAAATACCCTATAACACTTACTAATGTTTGTTCAGGTATTAAAACACTCAGACAAAAATAAAAAATAAAAATATTTAAAATTACAAAAATAGCCTCTTTTTTTATAACGCATCCTTTATAAAGAAAAAAGGCTATTATATCAAAAAATTATAAGTAGTTTAACAAACTAATTTGAGAAATTTTAGAAGTCGCAGAAAGCATAGCTTGATACGAAACCATTGTTTGCATAAACTGCATATATGTTTGCCCATAATCAGCATCTGTTACTCCGCTTTTTATAGTAGCGACATTAACATTTAAAAAAGTCATTCTTTTATTTGTTTCTTCTATAGAATTTGTATATGAACCTATAGTTGTTTGTGTTTTTCTAACATGATCTTGTAAATGATCAAGTCTTTCTAATGCACCTTGCAAACCTGTATTTCTAGGATCGCTTCCTTCAGAATCTGCTCTCATATTGCCATTTAAAACAGCATCTATCATTTCATCTAAATCTTTAATCAAATCAACATTGGGATCATCTATAGTTAAAGAATTATTTGCACTAAAAGTAAAGCCTGAACCTTGCGTTACTCCTCCACCGGTAGTTGGAAAATTAGTATTTGAATTAGAGTCTTTTATACTCACTCCGATATTTGTATTGGTAGAAAATTTATCAGTGATACTAATGCGACCTTTATAGTCCATATTTACTTCTACAGAATCTTTTGAATTTGCAACCAATCTTTGATATTCTTTAAAATTAGCTACATTAGCAGGAGTGAGGGTATTTGCAGGTATATTATCAGAAGCAATCATACCTATAATATCATTTAATTGTCTATAAGTAATATCCTCAGGATTAGTAACAATAGCATTGTTTGGATTATTAGGATCTACATTCATGATTGGAATTTGTATTAAAGTTCCATCTGGCTTTGTAAAACTAACTAAAGAATTTTCTAAATTTACTGTTACATCGTATCTTTGTCCGCTTTTAGAAGTAATATTCATCTGAAGTTGCTGACCAGCCATACTTCCATTTGAATTTGCTATTACTTCGCTTAATTTTGTGCTATCATTAGCATATTGACTTGTTCCTTTTATAATCTGAGAAACATTACCATATACTGTGTTTCCATCTTTTTCAAAAGGAACATCAAATTCCTTACCATTGGTTTTATTGCCATTAATATTGCTTTTAATAAAATCTGTTTGATGAATATTTATTTCAAAGTCTTGACCATTAACTTGAATTGTTACAGGACTTGTTACATTGTTTATATTTCCATTATGAGCTGCTTGCATAATGCGATCTGTTAGTTGATCCATACTTATACCCTCAGCATCAGCAGCTTCTTTTAAGGCATTAATTTGCCCTTTATCTTGAACTTGTGGTGTCATAGCAACAGCGTGAAAATCTAAAGAACTATTACCTTCTTTTAAATTTTTAATCTCAATTTGTCCACTATCATTCATTTTAACTTCGACAACTTTATTTGTATCTGTATTGCCATAAAGTTTTCCAATATTTTCTAAAACATCACCTATTTTATCTTCAGGTCCTATATTAATCGTTGCTTTAAAACTTGTTCCATCAGGTTTTACACCTTGTATATACATAGAACTTTTTGGAAAAGGTAATTTACTATCTGCATAATCAAAATCTTTATCTGGATCAAGTCCACCACCTTGAACATAATTTTGTCCTATCAAATATGAAAATTTTGATTCTTCATCTAAAAATTTTTTTTGATCAGGATTTTTTATAACATCATACCTATTATCAATCATAGAAACATTTGTGGATATAAGCTTATTGATATTAGAATCTGGTTTAAAAAATAAATCCCATCCAGGTATATTATAAGGGATTTGAGTTCCAGAACCACTTACTACAAAAATATTGTCTTTATTTCCATTATAATTACCATATTTATCAAAAGGTTTTGTAGCTGTATTTGAACCTGCAAAAAGATATTGTCCGTTAATACTAGTATTTGCTATGTTTACTATGGATTCTTTAATTAATTTAAGCTCTTTAGCAATAGCCTCTCTTGATGTTTGAGAATTACCATCACTTGCTGCCTTTGTTAGAAGTGTTTTAAATTTTTCCAAAAGCTCTGTGATGTTTTTTAAAGCTGTATCTGTATTTTTAGCCATTTCTTGTGCAGCTTGTGTTCCTTCTATGATTTGATTTATATTTGCCATTTCATATTCTAATCTTGAACCATTTATATAAGTATTAGCGTGTTCAAATGAATGTTGAATGAGTTGCCCTGTTTGTAATTGCAAATTATACTTATTTAGTAAAGATTGCCCATCAGTATAATTTTGTATAGAAGTATAAAAAGTATATTGATTACTAATTCTCATTGTTTGCTCCACAAATAAATTTTCAAATTTTACAAGCAAAAAAAGTTCCAAATTTTAATGATATTTAAATTTTTTATATAAAATATTTTATATTGTTTTAATTTTTTTTTAGTATAATCTCAAATCCTAGAATTTATTTTTTTTAAACTCCAAAAAAAGCCCGAGTGGTGAAACTGGTAGACGCGCCAGACTCAAAATCTGGTAAGGGCAACCTTGTGTCGGTTCGAGTCCGACCTCGGGCACCATTTGTTTTTTACTCCCAAGTGTTTTTTTGGTAAATTATATTCAAAATATTAAAAAAGAGTTTTTATTTTCATTAACAAACCACACCTGCTAAATCTACCATTTACCTACTTCAACCTCACATTCATAATCATATTAGATAAAAAGATACTATCTTTATCAAAGCTTTTTAAGTTATATTCTAGTTTTAAGTATCTTTTTTGTATATCTTGCATTAAAGTTGAAAGATTGTATAAACTTAAACTTTCTAATATATTTATAAGTTCTATCTTACTTAAAGTATTAAAATCATTTAACAAGCTAAGATAATTACTTATAATAGAAGAAGAATTGATATTATGAAATATAATTTTATTTTTTATATCTTCTTTAATAAAAAATTGATTATTTTTTATATAAAAATAATCTTTAAGATGATGATTACTTAATATTTGATTGTAAAAACTTAAAAGGCTTTCTTTACTATTTAAGTCTATAAAATTTAAAAATATATTTTCTTTTAATAATGCTTCTTGTAATTGTTTTAAGTTTTTAAAAGCTTGATTTATACTAGAAGTATTTTTTAAAGCATAAATGATATTATCATCTTTAGAAATTTTTCTATTTATATTATATTGCAATAAAGGATTTTTATAAAGTGTATCACTATTGATTAAGATATTGATATGAAAAGATTCTTTTATATCAATATGTTTTTTAATATGTAAAAATTCTAAAATATTTAAAAAAGCATTAGGTATGTAAAATTGATCTAAACTAAGTTGTAAAAAATGATTCATATTATGCATAGAAAAAATATCATTATCTTTAATCAAATCATCTTTATTTAGATTAAATAACATAACTCCACCAAAACCCAATAAGCTTAAATTTTTTAAATTCTCTAAAGCTTTTCTTTTTTCTAAATCAATTTGAAGTATTTTTTGCATTGTTTATCCTTTTATTTTAATTTTACTTTAAATATTTTTTTGTTTTGATTAAATTACTCTTTTATATTATGTTCTTTAGCATAAGCTAGTATTTTAGCTCGAAGTTCTTGCGGGAAATTATATCTATATATGGCAGGAATTCTTGGATCAAGGAGTCTATCAAGCTTATGTCTTTTATAATACCATTCTAGGTTTTCAGGGGTAAAATAATAAGGTGCATTAGGATAGCCTTGAGGTGGAGTTAGGGCTGCTAGTTTGGCATGTAGTATTAAAGTATCATTAAAAAGTTGTGCTCTTTCTTCGCTCCAATCATTAGGTGTATCAGTTTCATAACCTTGCCTCATACCCTTTCTATATCCAACCCTATAACGATCAAATTCTCTTCTGCTTTCATAAGTAGAATCTACATCCCTTGGATCTTTTATCTTACCCTCAACTATATCACTTCTTAAGGCTTTGTATATACTTCCAAATTGATCATTAGCCAATCTATATTTATTTAAATCAATTACCCAATCTACTCCCATAATCTCATCTATAAAAGGAAGCATACCAAATTCATCAGGTTTTAAAGTCTTAGCTAAGGTTTTAATCTCTTGTTCTCTTAAAGGATTTTTATGCACTCCCACTAAACCACTTCCTACAGCAATATCAGCATAACCATAAATAGCACCTAATAAATTAGGTTTATCTAATATACTACTTCCTCCACTTAATTGTATATAAAGTATAGTAGCTTGGATAAATCTTGCATTAAAACCATTTTGAGACATATCATTAGCTAGATATTTATAATCACCTAATATTCCTGCTGCCATACCCCATTCATTATGAAATAAACTTGATCTTAGATTATGTTTATTATCATCTACTATTCTATATAATTTTTCATATTTAGGATCTACATTTCCTTTTTCATCTACAGCCCCTATAGCTTCATAAGGTATATCTATAACAACACTTCTTATACCACTTCTTATAACTAAATACTTATATCTTTCTTTTTTAGTTTTTAAAGATTTATAATAAGCTTTTTCTGCTTTAGTCCAAGGAGCTATGCTTCCTTTAATAGGATCTTTTAAATAAATACTTTGCCAATCTTTAAACTCAAGTAAAGTAGAACTTTGCCCTGTGTAAAGATTAGGATCTAAATATCTTGGTTTATAGTCTTTGTAGGGAGAGTTTTGTTTGATATTGTGTGCTTCAAACAAAGCTTTAGAATATTCTTGGGTGTATTTGCCTACCTTAGCTCCCCCATCATATAATAAAATTTTATTCGTTTTTTTTTCTACATCTAATATAACACCATTAGGCATATAAATTTCATAAGTTTCACTCATTTTTATCCTTTCATCCTATATATAAACCATCTTCCATGATTATAGTAGTGGCTAATCTCCCTATAAACTTATTAGAATAATCTTGTATTTTACCAATATCATCACTTTCATCATCATCATTTTCATTTTTTCTTTCATCTTTTATCTTTTCATCCCCTATCCCCTTATACATCACTTCTAAATTATGTTGTCCTATAGCTTCTAAATTTTCCATCAATCTTCTTGCTTTTTGCCTATCTTCTATGAACTTACCCTTTTCATCTTGAGTAGTGCTATAAATACCATTTGCATATTCATATAAAATTTGTATAGCATCATTATAAGCTAAGATAGGGTGTTGTTTTATCACTGGGTGTTGTGTTTTATACTCTTCTTTTCTTTGAAAATGCTCTAGCTTATATATATTACAATTTCTAAGTTCTATATTGTTTTTTTCAAAAAATTCCTTATCATTTAAGATGTATTTGCCCTCATTAATTTTATCTTCCTTAAAAGCACTTCTTTTTTCATCTAAAATAATATAAGATAAAAGTCTTTTTAAGGCAAATTCCCTAGCTTTGCTTGAAGTTGTAGCACAAGCAATACTAGGATAATAATTAAGCCCACCTGTGCATAATAAAGAACCAAAAATAAACTCAGATAAATCAAAACTCATAAATCTAGAATTTATCAATAAAGGATAGGTTAAGTATTCTTCTTTTTTTACAGCTAAAGGAAAATCATAATTGTAAGTAAATTTTTCATACATTAGTTTTTCATATAAAATTTTTAACCTTTCATAATTTGTAGGCAAAAGTGTATCGATAAAAGATCCTGCTAAATTTTTTAACACATCTACACTTAAATTTTTACTTACTTTAATAGAAAAATCAATAGCTAATTGTTTTTTTACTTTTGATATCAAATGAATTTGCTTAGCTTTATCCAATCTTGAAAAACTCTTTGACTTTTTCAACTCGCTTGCATATTCTAATTGATTAAAATAATAATAATTTGTTCCTATTTGATATAAAAAAAGCTTATTGAGTGGCTTTTTACTTTTTGGATTAATTTTTATAAAATGCCCTTTAGGATTAAGTGCATAAAATATCCCTAGTTCTTTAAAAAAATGTGCTTTAAAACTAGAAAATAATTTATTGCCATAATGCTTTTTATCAAAGCTTGAATTTATAAAAAATAAAATCATTTTTTTAAAAAAATCAGGCTGGCTCATAAAAAATTCTGCAAAAGGAAAAAGTTGCTTAATGATATTAAAAAAAGTGATATCTATGGATAATTTTGCAAGTTCATTATCAAGCATAATTTCTTGAATACTTTTATCTAAATCTTTTTTCAAAGGAAGAGTTTTATCTGTTTGTG
The DNA here is from genome assembly GCF_000816785.1 of Campylobacter peloridis LMG 23910. Lineage (NCBI taxonomy): Bacteria > Pseudomonadati > Campylobacterota > Epsilonproteobacteria > Campylobacterales > Campylobacteraceae > Campylobacter > Campylobacter peloridis. The sequence continues at coordinate 905,540 of NZ_CP007766.1, forward strand.
TATTTTCTTTAAATTCAATTTCCTCATCAAAGCTTTCGTTTAAGGTTTTTAAAAAATTCACATAAGTTTGATCTTCTTCTTCAAAATCATTTTCAAACATAGCTTTAGCTAATTCATCTAAATAGATAACTTCATCTTCTTTTTTATTTTTATTTAATTCTTTAGATAAAAAGATGTAAATTTTTTTATCATTATCATAAAAATAAATATCATCAGGGATAAATGAAATATACTCATTAAAATAATTTGGTATTTTAATCTTTTGATAATTAAGTGTAATTTCTTTATCACCATAATCTAAATTTGGAATTACAATATTTTTAACACCAAGAGAATATTCTTGTGTAGAAGCTAAGTCTTTTTGTAAAACATACAAAGTTAAAGTCAATAAAACAACCGTTAAAGGTGAGTATTTCTTAAAATCTACATTTTCATATGTTTTGGATATTGATGGATCTAACTCAAGAAAAAATTGCATTTGATCATAATAAGAATTGATATTATCTAAATAATTATTAAAAAGCCCGATATATTCTTTTACTTTTTCTTTTTCTTTTTCGCTAATTTCTTCCAGTTCTTTGGGTAATTTAAAAAAGCTATCAATATAAGCAAAATCTTGCTCAACTGATTGTTTTGTACTCTCTAATAAATCAAACAATAACCGAGAATATGTTTGATTATAAAAATTAAAATACCTTTTATATTTTTGATAAATCTGTCCATCAAGTTTCACAAAAGGACAAAGTTGCAATACAAAATCATCTTCCTTTTTAACATCTCTTTCTATAAAATAAGAACCATAATCTCTTTTACTAGGAAATTGCTCTTTTAATCCAAGTTTTTCATTTTTTGTAAGAGCTTTTGGGCGATTTTTTATTATTGCTCCTAATTTTTTTTGATACAAATCTTCACAAAGTGCTGCATTGTTAAGCTGTGGTGGATTGGTAATAAACAAATAATTTTTACCCATTTTGGTTGTATTGATTTGATCAGTATTTTTTTTATCTAGTATCATTTCTACTAGTATAGAAGAATTTAAATCAGGATATTCTGCATAAAAGAAATGATTAAGTTCAGAGATATTTGAATTGATTGCTTTTTTTAATGTTGTATCAAAATTTTTTAAACTAGAATTAATTAAAAGCGTATTATCTAACTTTTCATTTTTAATTTTTGGATTATTTTCTAAAAAATGATCAAAAATACCTTGAAATTCTTCATCTAAAATAACTTTATAAAAACTATTTTTATAAAGACTAATAGAAGGTGCATTAGAATAAGATGAAAAATCTAATAATACTTTATCATCTATAATCAATACATCAGATAAAATTTCTTCATTGCACAAAGCGATAATAGGATAAAGCTTACTAGTAATAAGCTCTAAAAGTGGATAAGCAAAATCATAATAATATTTTTGTTCCTTATACTCTTGATAGTCAGAAGAAGAATTATAAACTTCAAATAATGTATTTACAACAAAAACATAAGGATTTTTTTTAACTAAAGAGATAGGTTTTTTAAGATTGGTTACAGAATCTAATATATTGATAAAAAATTTTGCTATAGCTCTAATAATTTGCTTATATTCATCATCATTAGATTGAGTGATATTTTTTAAAAGTGTATTAAAAAGTGTATCTAGGGTAAGTTGTATCTTTGGTTTAATCTCTTGCTCAAAATAATCAGATTCTTTGATATTTTTTAATAATGCATTTAATTCTTTTTGAATTCCTTTTAAAAAATTTTCAATATTTTTTTCATTGCTCTCATCAATAATTTTATTGAGTGTTTTATTTTTGTTTTGATTGATTACATCATTTAAAAAATTTAAATTATTAAAGATAATTTTTTTAATACTAGATAAATTTTTATCAGAACTAAATTTTTGTTCTTTTGTGATTTCATCTTTATTAGCTTGATTTAAATGTATGATTTTAAAAGTTTTTTTCTTGTTACTTTTAAATTTATATTCAATAGTATGTAGTGTCTTATACAAAGAATTCTTAGCTTCTTTATATCCATCAAAATCACCACATATAAAAATAATTTTATTAGCATTTTCGGTAAGATTTTTTAACTCAATTTCCAAATTATGATTTGATGTAATTAAGGTGAAATCTTTTATTTTCATATTTTAATCCCATTCACTACTACAAATTTACAAACATAAAGCTCTTGTTTTCTATCTTCATCTTCTAAGATCTCATCTAGTCCATTTGCGATTTGAAATTTTAAATTTTGCATTTTAGCAGGAGCTAAAAAACTAAAATGATATTCGTTTAATTCTTTATTATCTTCTAGGGAATTTTTGATGATTTTATCATACTCATGTAGCTGTGTAAAATACCCTGCTCCTAAATCTTTATATTCAAATTCTTTATAAGCACTTTTATAAACTTTAGCAATATTTTTTGGGATAATAAAATAAAGTTTGATTAAATTAGTATCAAAACTAAAATTTAATTCTTTAAATTCATAATCTTTACTAAAGTCTTGTTTGAATTGATTAAGAATATTAACATCTTCTATATCTTTTAAATCTTTTTGATCTATATTTAATTCACTTAAAGCTTTATTTTGTTCTTTTTTTTCATTATTAATTAAAAGGTTATAGATAGGTAGGTTATCTTTTTGAAATCTATCACTTTTATAATGAAGTCTTATTATAGACTCTTTTAGCTTTGTTTGGTTTTTGTTTTGTTTGGCTAAACCATCCTTAGGATTAAAACTATGATCAAATTTAAACTTAGTAGGTACAAAGCTTACTTTTAAAGGAAAGCCTTTATCTGTGACACAAGCTAAGATGAGTTCTTGTAAGATTACATATTCATTATTAACTTTCTTTTGAGATAAAGAGCCTTTAACATCTACTACCTTAGTACAAGGATAGCTTACTTTTCCTATAGTATTAGGACAACCACTTATGCTAGAATTAAGTAAATCACTTTCTAGCATAATAGGCACACCACCATCTTTAAAAGTTTTTCCTTTGTTTGATTGAAGTATGACTTTACCTCCATGGATACATTCTAGGTTTTGATTTTCTAAAAGGGCATGAAGTTTAGCTATAGCTTGTTTTTTATTTATTTGTATGGTTTTTTGTTCTTTTAGGGTATTTGAAATTAAGTCTTTATACTCTAAGCTTTGCTTGCTTAAACATTCTAATTTGATATTTAAAGAATTTTCTATAATAGAATAATTAAGCAAGCAAAGTTCATCATTTTTATAAAAGATGCTAAGTTTTCCTTTGCCACTATCTTCATCTTTAGGAGAAAAATAATAACTAGGTGTATCTTGTTTTATAGCATTATCTTGATCTAATTCTCCAAAGTAAAAAGGATTATTAGGAAGTTCACTTGAGCCTGTAAGGAGGGTAGAGTTTAAAAAGATTTTTGTATCTAAACTTTCAAAATCTATTTGATATTTTTCTTCTATGTCCTTTATATCCAAAACACTTCTATCTTTTGCAAAAATATCACAATGATTATCATAAATATGGATTAAATTTGACATAGAGATGAAAGAAGTATTGTTAGAATTATCTTGCAAATCTTGTAAATTTACTTTATCTAAGAATATGATTTTTATATTATTTGTCTTTAATACTATGGTATTGGTATTTTTATCATAAAATTGCTCTATGTTAAATACTTCGTTTAAAATTAAATTAACATCATTTTCCTTAGTATTAAAGCTTTGGTTATTTAGATTATCTTGTAAGGAAATTTCTTTATCTAAATAGGCTTGGATATCTTTTATTTTTTCATTTCTTTTTTCTTTTAAAGTATTGATAGATTTATAAAGCCTTTTTCTAGCATCAAGATAGGTATTATTAAGGTTTTCTTTATCTAGGATGAAGATCTTTGTGAAAGTAGAATTATAGCCTAGATTGTTTATAGCGGTAGCTTGGGTGAAATAAGTATTTTTATCTTCTCTTAATACTATTAAATTTATACATACATAAAGGCAATAAAAATAACCCAATTTATTATCTAAATCATTTAAAATTAAATCTTGGATTTCATTTAAATCTATATATTTATAATAAGCCTTGTTTTCTTTTAAAAATTCTATCACAGAATACAAATTAAAATATGTTATATCTTTTTGATTAATTTGTTGTATTATTGCATTTAATATAATTTTCTCTTGTGTTTTTTTATGAGAATAGAGTCTATTTTGATAAAAAATTATTTCTGAAAAATACTCTTTAAATTTCTGATTAAAAATTTGTTGTTCTCTTTCATATTTTACTTTATAAAGTTCATACCATTTTAACTCCTCATCATATTTAGCTTTTTTTATTTTATATTCCTCCAAAGCTTGCAATTGCGTAGATGAGAAACCTTGAATATTTGCTGCAAATAAAGGTTTTTTGGGTTCTTTTGGTAAATAATGAATTTGCAAATATTCCAAAGAATTTGAAAAATCATTAGATAGTTTAGGAATGCTAAAATATGACAAAATACGATCATCATAACGAGTTCTTGCGGTAGCCAAAACATTATTATGGTATTTGATAAAAGTCCATAGCTCTTCATCCTTATTTATATTATACTCTAAAAGGTTATCAATTTCTTTATTTTTCATAAGATTTAAAATATAATTTAATTCTATGATAGTAGGCTCTAAAAAATGAGAATCCCAAAATCGATCCCCTAAATTAACAATATAATGCTTCCCGTCTATATCTACTCCTAAATCTTGTATCACCCCTTTTGTATTAGAAGCATCGGAATCAGTATCTGTTTCAATATGATAAGTATTATCACTTGTAGCTAAAATATTTTTGATATTAAGATTAGCAAGGAGCTGATTAACACAATTTATAAATACTTCATCAACTTCAAAAATATCATAAAAATAATTCGTTGATTTACTATAAATTATATTTGTTTTTATAAAGATATAATGTTCTTTTAAGTTTGTTTTATTGTGAAAGTATGATTTTATATTTTGAAATAAATTAGAATCATATCCTATTAAGTTTATTTCTATACTTTTTTGATATTTATAAGATCTTATTTGATAAAACAATGCTTGCTCTTTATTATCAGAATTGATAATTTTTCCATCTATTCTGTAAATTTGATTTAAATTTAAAGCTTTTAGTTCTTTTGCACCAGGCGAATTGAAAGTGTAGATTTCTTTAACATTAGCACTAGAATTAACACTCGCTAATGAAAGAGTAAGTAGTTGTGCCAAAGCTCCGCCTAAAGAATGACCTACAATTACCAAACCTTTGTCTTTTATAATATTTGGAAATTCTTTAACACACTCAGAATAAAATTTAATCATATCAAGATATTGATTATAGGGAACTTTGCCTAAAGCTAAATCAACATCAGCATCCAAAATATCTACACTAAAATTACTTGTAGGCTCTGTTCCTCGTATGACTATAATCTTTTGATTATTATCTTTAGTATCTTCAAACAAAGTAGCACTAAAGCCACTTGTAGTGTTGGGCTGATGTTTTAAAAGTTTAAATCTATTTACAAAATCAATAGTTCTTTTACTCAGTGCATCATTTAACCCTACCCTGCTAATATCATTATCCAATGTTATTTCTTTACTATCAAAACAAGTATTTATAAGAGAAATACAATATTTAGGTTCTATTTTAACTATTTTATTTTGTTCAAAACGAGCTTGTATAGCACAAGCATAAGCTGTGTTTGTATTTTTAGGTTTTACAATATTTTCCCTTTTACTATTTTTCATAACAATATCTTGCTTTAATTTATCACCAAAAGTAAGTTTATCTGCTTTATAAATATTATTCTTTTCATCTTGCTCTATATTTTCCCAAACATATTGCAACATAGCATAGCTAGCATCTGCACAATTAGCATAGTCTAAAAATTTAGTGATTAAGTCTAATTTAGCTTCTTGTGTTTTAATGTTTTTGCTCATTTGTTATTCCAAAGTTTCAACTTGCCAGTCATCTTTCTTAAATTTTTTGTCAATATTCTTACAACTTAATACTTCCATATATCTAAAATATAATCCAGCACCCTCATCGCCTTTCAAGAATATACCATAATTATCATAAAAATATGTATTAATACGATAATACACTACTTGGTTTTCATTTTTTCTTTCAAATCTAGTTTCCACTATCCTATCTTTTATTTGCTTACTTTTAGGTGTCACTATTATATTCGTTTTATTCTTTATAGATTCATCCTCAATCAACACTTTTCCCAAATTAAAATAACACAAGCTCTTAAACTCATAATACTGCGGATCCATATATTTATAAGAACATCCTCCTACTAAGAATAATAAAAGATATGCAGGTAAAAGAAACAAAGTAAATTTTTTAAATATTGTTTTAAAATTTATAGTTTTTGTTTTATTTTTTAATTTATAAAAAATTTTAAAGATAAAATATAAAATAATAGAAAATATAAAAACAAAAAAGAAAAATATAAGAATAAATATTAAAAGATTAATAAAGAATTCTAGCATTTATTAACTCCTCTTAATTTTCTCTGTTTTTTCATAAGACAATTTGTAGTGTTGGGCTGATGTTTTAAAAGTTTAAATCTATTTACAAAATCAATAGTTCTTTTACTCAGTGCATCATTTAACCCTACCCTGCTAATATCATTATCCAATGTTATTTCTTTACTATCAAAACAAGTATTTATAAGAGAAATACAATATTTAGGTTCTATTTTAACTATTTTATTTTGTTCAAAACGAGCTTGTATAGCTCTTGCATAGGTAGAATTTTGATTATTATGTTTATCACCTAGTCTTTGGTTATCTAAATCTTTTTCTAATTCCTTTCCTTGATTATCAATAATAACACCTGTAAAAACTGGATCTAATAAAGCATAACTAGCATCTGCACAATTAGCATAGTCTAAAAATTTAGTGATTAAGTCTAATTTAGCTTCTTGTGTTTTAATGTTTTTGCTCATTTATATCCTTACTTAAAATTATCAAAATAGCTACAAGTGAATACTTCTTCATATCTAAAATATAATCCAGAACCCTCATCGCCTCTTAAGAATACACCATCATTTTCATATTTATATCTTATATATGTAGCAAAAGGCTTGGGCATTTTTTTATATTTTTTATCATATACTATGGTTATAATATTGCCATTTCGTTTCTCGGATTTTATCGTATCTTTTATATCATAATAAGTAAATGTTTCATTAAGTTTTTCATAATAAAAATATTCATAACCATCATCCTTAACTCGTTTTTCTATAGAAGGCTTTTTTTTTGTAAAATCGCTATGCAATTCCCAATAAGCTTTATTGTAAATTATTACTTTATTATCTATATCTTTACACAAGCTCCTAAACTCATAATACTGCGGATCCATATATTTATAAGAACATCCTCCTACTAAGAATAATAAAAGATATGCAGGTAAAAGAAACAAAGTAAATTTTTTAAATATTGTTTTAAAATTTATAGTTTTTGTTTTATTTTTTAATTTATAAAAAATTTTAAAGATAAAATATAAAATAATAGAAAATATAAAAACAAAAAAGAAAAATATAAGAATAAATATTAAAAGATTAATAAAGAATTCTAGCATTTATTAACTCCTCTTAATTTTCTCTGTTTTTTCATAAGACAATTTGTAGTGTTGGGCTGATGTTTTAAAAGTTTAAATCTATTTACAAAATCAATAGTTCTTTTACTCAGTGCATCATTTAATCCTACCCTACTAATATCATTATCCAATGTTATTTCTTTACTATCAAAACAAGTATTTATAAGAGAAATACAATATTTAGGTTCTATTTTAACTATTTTATTTTGTTCAAAACGAGCTTGTATAGCACAAGCATAAGCTGTGTTTGTATTTTTAGGTTTTACAATATTTTCCCTTTTACTATTTTTCATAACAATATCTTGCTTTAATTTATCACCAAAAGTAAGTTTATCTGCTTTATAAATATTATTCTTTTCATCTTGCTCTATATTTTCCCAAACATATTGCAACATAGCATAACTAGCATCTTATATTAGCATAGTCTTTGATTTGAGAGATAAGTTCTTTAGGGTTCATCAGTAACTTTGTCCTGTATATTTTTCATCACTTTTTATAAATTTATTATTAGTAAAATAATGAAAAGATCCTCCTCCTGCACTTTTACGACTAATGCTAGAAAAGCTAAATCCTCTTCCTTCATCTCCAAATAATCCATAACTTTTTACTTTATAATCTATCATAGTAGCAAAAACAACAGGATATTTTTTACCCTCACACACATAATAAGTTGTCATACCTAAATAAGGTCTTAATTTTTTATAGTTTTCTTCACCCATATATGCTTTAAATTGATCTTCATAGTATGCAAATTCGGGTTTATCTTTGAAACCAAAATTAGCTTTACCTTTATATCTATAATCACTACGATAATATTTACAACCATTAGAAAGGACTTGAGGGAATTTTTTCTTCAAATAAGAAAAATTCACAAAATGAGTTTCATTTCCTACTTTGATTTCACTCCCTAAATACTTGCTACGAAATTCTTCTCTTTTTTTCTCTAATTCCAATATCTCTTCTCTTATTTTTTTATCAAAGATATAAATTCCACCATAATTACTTGCAAGAGTTTCTAATTCACTTGCTTTATTTTCTTTAAAAGCACATGCACCTAAAGATACTAAAGAAAACAAGCTTAGAATTATCATTGTGATTTTCATTTGATACTCCTTTTTAAAATTAATTTTGGAAAATTATCTTACTTTACTTTGAAAAAAAAATTATTTTTCTTTGTATTTATTTAAAGACAGTAAAGTCAAATTTTCAAATATATTTTGATCATTTTTGATGATATTTTGCAAGGCGTTTTGCAAATAAGTCATAAAAATATCTTCTTCCATCTCTTTAAATACAGGCGAATACAATTCTTTAGTAATTAATTTTAACACAACAAGATTAATTAGTTTTATATCTTTAATAAGCGGAATTTTTGAAATAACTGTTTGAAAATCATCTATATTTAATTTTTGGAAATTATCATTTAGTATTGTTTTTTTACGATTTTGTGATAATTCATTTTGTAATTTATCTAAAATTTTTTCTATATTTTCATAAGTAAAATCTAAATTAACAGAAGAATTAGACTCCATAATAACTTCAGAATTTTTAATATTATTATCCTCTATAAAACTATAATCTATTTTTGTTTCAATAAGTTCTTTAATGTTTTCTTTTGCCTTAAAATCTAAGCCATCTATTTTTCCTCTAGGTTTTAGCTCTATTTCATCCATCTGTGTGTGTTTTTCTATTTCTTTTATTTCTTTTGCTTGCTTTAAAGTTTCTTGTTTAATCTCTTTTGAATCAACAAAACGCAACTCAATAAGACCTAACTTTAGAACATCGCCTTTGTTGATAATAATTTCATAACCATCTTCCAATCTAGAAAAAGAATTATTATAAAAAATATCACTGCCTTCTATAGGCGTCATAGTAAAAAAACCTTCTTCAAAAGTGATCTTCATATGTTTTTCTTTAACAGAATTATTTTTATCTTGTATCCAAAATAAACATTCTGGACTTGATCCAACAAGTCCACCAGTTTCATCAAATACACAAGCTACTGTTTTTGTAATATTTTCGTCAATATTTTCAATTATTAATCCTATGGTTTCTTTATCTATCATTTTGAGCCTTTGTTATATTTTCTACTATTTTAAAATCGCTTAATATCATAATTATATTATTAATATCTGAGTTGTTATTATTAAGTTTGAAATCAAAATACATTTTTTTATTGTCATTAAATAAAACACTGTAAGATGAATTTGAATTTTTACTTTCCTGTAATAATTTATACCAGGCCCATTCTCCTTTATATGATTTTGTGTAATTTATATTAGCATCTAAATAAGAATACGCAGTGAAATCAAAACTAGTTCCATTGTTAAATTCATCAGTTATAACATCTAATTTTGTATGCAATGTGTGATCATATATAATAGAAGTATCATTATATTGAACTTTTACAAAAGAAAAATCGGCACTTAAGTCAAGACTTTGTAAAGTAAAGCGCACTCTCATTACATCATTTGCATTTAGCATTAACTCTGATAAATTACCAGCCTTAGTAATAAAATCCAAAAATTCTTTGGAAAAAGTTAATCTTGAGCTAAATTTAGAATTAATAGAGTAAACATTTTTTCTTTTAATTAGAACATTTGTTAAATATTTTTCATAAAACTTATTTAAAATTCCATTTTTACCAAAGAAATTTTTAAAAGAATCTATACTTAAATCTTGTGAACTTAATAAATTAAAAGGATAAAAAGGAGCTATATCATTAACAAATGGTGTATAAACCTCATTCAACCAAACAGTATTAAACAAAGAAACTCCATGGTTTTCTATAATATTCCAAGCATACAAAGAAAGAGTTGCATAATATTTTTCCAATTCACTTGGTAAATTTTTAATATTTTGTTCAAGAGAACTAAATGGGTCGCTAGAATCTTTACTATCGCTTAAAGCGTATTTTATTTTTTCCTCAATAGTTTGCGAGTTATTTGTTGTAAAGTCAGTTATTTTTTTATGAATATTAGACAAATCTGTATTTATTAATTCCATGGTTTTTTGATGACTTCCAACATCTAAACCTACAGCAGTAGCACCCGTATTTAAAATAGAATTTTGTTCTATAATTTTATGATAAGCATCAAACGAACTGGTAATCCCCATAAAACTTGTCTTTATTTCAGCAGCATTAACACCGAGATTATATGCTTGAGTTAGTAAGGTAGCATCGTTAAGATTGGTATTTACACTAACAATTTTTATAAAATTCATTAAAGGATTTTCTTTTTTAGATAGTATATTAAGTTCATTTAGCATAGAACTTTTGGAAATAAACTTTTTTGGTGCAAGTGAATTTAAAATTTCTTGCCATTTATTTTGATATTGCGTTAAATAAATTTTAATAATTCCCATTGCCATATTGCTTCTATTTTCAGAATTTGACAAATCATTTAAAATCCACGAATCAATCTCAATGGCTTTATCTATTTTTACATTTAACGTTTGCAAAAAGTCGGCCATACCTTTTTTTGTGTAAATTTCTTCAATACTATCAATTTTAATAGACTCTGAGAAAACATTGTTAGCAGCAAATCCTAATTCATTTTTAAAATTATATACTTTATTGTTTTTATCTAGAATGATAAAGTTAAGTAAAGTATATATTCTTTGAATTTTTGCTACATTATATAGTTTTTCAATAGATAATTTAACCGAAATGTCATCTTGCTGAGAAGTGCTTAAATCAATCTTTTGAAGTTCATCGATACCAGATAGAAAATTTTCTTTAGAAATTTTATATTTTTCTAAAAAATTCCAATTTTCATTAATCCATATTTTTAATAAATCTTTATCAAGATATTTTTGCTCAAACAATGATTTATATACATATAAAGTTTTAATTAAGTTATCATAATTATCATCAGTTTGTAATATTATTTCCATTTCTTTTAATAGGGTATTTTTCAACACATCTTCACTAATTTTATAATATAAATTTTGTGCTTTTTTAAAGCCTTTGTATGTTATGTTTAAGCTAAAATATTCAAACAAACTTGCCTTTTCGATTAATTGCGGATATACACTTAGTATATTTCTTAAATCAACTAATAATTTTGCTTTTTCTTCTATACTCATCATGGGGTAATCTTGCATATTTTTCAACAAAAATGAAAGATCAGTATAAACACTTTGAGATATTTTTTTTTCTTGCTCACTTTTAAGAATAAAATAAGATGAAATAAAATAAGTCATACAACTCAAAAATATAGTTAGACCCACAAGCGATATCTTTTTATAAAAACTTTTAATTCTACTTAGCGATGAATCTTTAAAGACAATATCTTCAAGCAAAGACTGAACAAAATAACTTTGCTTGCTAAAAGACTGTTTTACTTGAGCTAATGGTTTTTTTATATTATACTTTTCACAAATTGTATCAAGCATAAAATTTCTTGGCACATTTTCTTGATAAGCACTTACATAATATACCCCTCTTAAAACTGAACTATTTTTTAAAATATTTTCATTTTGGAGTTGCACGATAAAGTCTTTGCTCAATACAAATAAATTATCCAACTGCTTTAAAAATAAATAAATTTTATTTTTTTCCTCTATAGTGTATATAGAAGAATTTTTATCAACAAAACGTAAAAACAAAGATTTGCTTATCTCTTCAAAAGACTTTTGAATATCTTCTTCTTTAAAATGTTCTGCAAAACTTACACCAAAAGCTTTTTTTTGAATTTTTTCATTAAAAATATCAAAAAATTCTCTCATACCTTCTATTAAATCTAATTTTGAAAAAACAACATAAATAGGTAATTGTACACCTAAAATTTTTTCACACTCATGCACCCTTTTTGTTAAATAACGAATTAAATTATTAGAATATTCTTTTGTGTTTTCTAAAAACAATCGAGTATCAATTATTAAAATAATGCCATTTAATTTACTATGAAAATAATTCTTATTTAAAAATTTTAAAAAATTTTGCCAAATGCTCTTTTTAATTAAAAAGTCTCTATTTTTCTCTATATCATCTTCGGGTAACTCATCGCTACTATTAGGATGAAAAAAATCTTCTTGAGAAAAATAATTTCCCTCAGTATCAAGCAAAGCGCCTTTCTTGGAAACATATAAGCTAAAATTATTGGTGGACTTATGCATCTTTTTATATGATTCTAAACTATCACTTAAAGGATATTCTATATCAGAATAATTTATAAAAGTACTTTTACCAGCACCTTCATTTCCTACAATAACAACAAGAGGCAAATTTTTAGTGTTGATATCTTTTTTCCATGTTTGTTTGGCATCTTTTAATGCGATAAAGAAATTTCTTTTTGCTTTGTATAAAAATTCATTAGATTCTTTTTTAATTTCTTTAAGTCTTATTCTTTTGTCATCCTTAAAAGATTTTATAAAATTACTTAAAGGCTTTAAAAGGAAAAACAAAAAAATACAACACCAAAATATAAAAATTATCCCAAATCTTAAATAAGAATTACTAAAAACATAAATTTCATTAAACGCAAATAAAGAACCATAAGCCCAAAAAAATAAACTTAAGACAACTAAAATAATAAGTATTAATGTGATTACGAAAATCCTAGATTTTAAAATTTGCATTATTTTTTGAAACATAATTTTTCCTAATATAAATTCAAATAATTTTTATTTCTATTTATTAATTTTATATTATTTTTACTTATTTTGTATTAAAATATTAAAAGCTTTTAATATAAATATAAAGTTAAAATTATAATCATAAGGAAAAACATGGCACAACCAGCATATATCAAAATCGAAGGTTCAACACAAGGACTTATTTCAAGTGGTGCTTCTACAGAAGCAAGTATAGGAAATCGCTATCAAGCAGGACACGAAGATGAGATTATGGCTCAAGAAATTTCTCATATTGTAACAGTTCCAGTTGATCAACAAAGTGGACAACCATCAGGACAAAGAGTTCATAAGCCTTTTACTTTCACTTGCTCTCTAAATAAAGCAGTTCCTCTACTTTACAATGCACTTACAAAAGGTGAAAGACTTCCGAGTGTTGAAGTTCATTGGTTTAGAACATCAACAAGTGGCGGACAAGAACATTTTTTTACAACTAAATTAGAAGATGCTATCATTACAGATATTACCTTAGTAATGCCAAATGCTCAAGAAGCAAACAATCATGACAAAACAGAGCTTTTTAAGGTATCTTTAAATTACAGAAAAGTTATTTGGGAGCATACAGCGGCTGGAACAAGCGGAAGTGATGATTGGAGAGAAGCAAATTCGTAACACAATAAGCTCATTGTTAAACAATGAGCTTTATATGCTATTTAATATCCTTATCACTTTCATTAAAAATAATCTCAATAAATCCCAATACCAACAAAGGTTTTTTAATGAATACAAACAACTCTTATCTTAATTTAAAAATTAACAAACTTGATTTTAAAATCACAAAAGCCATTATAAAAGAAAGCTTGGATCAGATCTTCTTATGTGAATGTGAAGGTTTTTATGAAAATATCAATAATGATATTTTTAGTGATGATAATATTGAATTTAATCCTAATATGCTTATTGATAAAGAAGCTTCACTTATAATTAAAAATCCTTATGAAAACAAAAAGATAGACTTTTCAACTAATATTGATATGATTTATCGGGGAATAATATCTTATGTTGACTATTTAGGTGTTAATCAAGGTAGTGCTAGCAATATTGTAAAAGAAAATTTTAAACAATTAAACCATAAACATTTTTTTAAGTTTAACTTGCATTCTCCTTTAATAAGACTTGATTTTAATAAAGCAAATCGTATTTATACTCATACAAACATAATAGAAGTAATTAAACAAACCTTAGCCTATTATAACACCAAGCTAAATAAAAACATTGATTTTTCTAATATTCATCATATATATGAAACTAAAGAATTAATTTCTCAATACAATGAAAGTGATTTAGAATTTATCACAAGATTAGCACACAATCATGGTATTTATTTTTATGAAGATAAAGATAATATTTATTTTTATGATTTTTATACTCATAAAGGCAAAATAAAAGATATAGTTTTTAATCCTAATATCAACAACCATCTTAATGAAACTTGTATTTACGCACTAAATAAAGAAAAACAAATACAAACTAATGCTTTTACTCATTCTAGTAATAATTCCAAACAACCTTTAAGTTTATATTCCTTAAGCACTAAAGCACAAAATGCCAATACACATTATAATGAGCATTCTTATGAAAGTGAGTATTCCTTTACACAAAATATTAATTTAAAACAATCCCCTACCCTAAAAGAAAAAAGAAATACTATGCTTAATAATATACTAAAAGCAAAAAGCAATATTTATCATCTTAGTTTAAATGAAAGTATTAAAATTAATATTCAAGAAGAAACCACCAAAGAATATACCATTATAGCAAAAGAACAAATTTTAATTGATGATGCTATTTTAGCTAATACTATCAATACCAATGATAATTTAAATATTAAAGACTTAAATCTAAGCAAATCTTATACAAATAATTTAACCCTTACCCCATCTTTTTTAACCTTTACACCTAGTTTTAAATCCAAACCAAAACCTCCAATTAATACCATGGGTATAGTTATAGGAGAAGATTCTAATATAGAAAATCAAAGAAATACCATATATACAGATGAATATGGAAGAGTAAAAGTAAGGATTAATCTTTATGCTAATCAAGAAGAATTAGATAATAAAACAAACATGTATCACTATAGTCCATTCTTAAGAGTAGCTAGTAATGTAGCAAGCAATCATTCAGGTTTTTACCATACACCTAGAATAGGAGATGAAGTTATTATTTCATTTTTAGATGATGATATAGATAAACCTTTTATTAGTGGGAGTTTGTATAATGGGGTGAATACTATGCCACAATATAACTACCCAAGATACAAAAGAGAAATCGCTGGACAAACACTAAATTATCTAAGTGCTATACCTATGTATAATAAAGGCTTAGATGAACTTAAACTACAAGAAAATACAGAATATAATCTAAATTATAAAAATGAACATTATCTAACTATCTCTAATTCTACTATAGGAAAAGATAATACCGATGCAAAAGCAAGAAATGAAATCGCTTTAAAAAATGATATAGACAAGGAAGAATTTTACATTTTAGCACAAAAAGATTATAAAGAAGAAATAGGCAATAACTATGAGCAAACTATAAAAAATAACAAAACCTCAGAAGTAGGAGCTTTATATACCGAATTTATTACTTTAGGACATATGCAAAATATCATAGGTTTTAAAAATGTCAATGTAGGTGCGCAGTATCTAGAAAATACCCTGCTTTCTAAAGATACTAATGTGGGTTTAAGTAATACTTTGAATGTAGGAATTAGTAATGAAGTCAATATCGGACAAAATCATGAAGAAAAAATAGGAAATGATAAAAGAGTAATCATCAACAATAACCTAGAGCAAGATATCAAAAATGATTTTATCCAAAGAATAGGACATAATAAAAATGAAACCATAAAAGGTTCTTATGTGCTTCAAACCAATCAAAGTATAAAATTTCACTCCAAAAAAGATCTAAGCATAGAAACAAATGAGTATTTCAAAGCTGAAGCTGATGATTCTATTAGTTTTAAAGCTAAAAATAATTGTTCCTTTACGGCTGATGAAATAAATACTTTAGCTAATAAAGAAAGCACTTTAATAGCACAAAAACGAATCATCTCTCAAGTAGGTGAAAATACCACCATCACACAAACAAAAGATAAGATTATACTTCAAGTAGGAAAAATGCAAGTAATTATAGATGATAAAGGTTTAAGGGTAAAAGGAGGTGATTTGAGAGCAGATTAAAAGCAATTTTTTTAAATTAAAACTAAAATCACAAAGAAACCCAATTTATAAAAAAACTAAAGGAAAAACAATGAAAACATTAGAAAATATCAAAGCTATGAACTATCAAGAAAAAGATGAATTAGAAGATCTAGTTCTTGAAGCTATAGATGATAATGATTTGGCCAAGGTAAAAGATATTTTAAAAGATTATCCTGTAAAAATATCTTGTTATGAGCTTAATATCAAAGATGAGGATGGAGACTTCCCTTTATTTGATCCTTTTAACTTGATAACAAGAGCTGCATTTACTTGTGAAGAAAATAATAATGATTTTTCTATTTTAGATTATTTATTTGATGAGTATGGTTTAAGTTTAAAAGATCCTAAATATAATTTTGTTCTTATTGATATGAAACATATCAAAGAAGCTAATGAAAAATACATCTTAATGAAAGAAGTAGAAGGCGAGCCTAATATTTATAAAAACGCTCTAATCTATTATTATATACTCAATGCCGATAATCCAAATTCTCAAATCATACAATATCTAGTCAATCGTGGAGCTAAATTTGAAGTGCATGAAGATGACTTTGGTTGGACTCCTATGCATTTTTGGGCTAGACGCAATAATTATGAATTATTAGAACTAGCTATTAAAGGAGGGGCTAATGTGGATATGCAAACCCGACTTATTCAAGAGAGTGAATACAATGAAACTCTTTTATTTGAAGCTGTAAGCGAACCTGAAACTTATAAGGTTACAAAGCTTTTAATCGAACTTGGAGCTAATGTGAATTTTGCTACCCCAAGAACTCCTTTAGATGATGCAAGAGGATCTAGAAATAAAAAGCTTTTAAAAGATGCAGGAGCAATGACTTCAGAACAAATTAGAAAAAAATATAATTTACCAGCATATGATTCTTCTCATTGTGAAATTAATGGAAAAACTGACTTTGATTTATTGGGTAAATATCGTGATGAATGCTCCAAACTTTTAAACGATGCTATAAAAAAGGCTAAGGAGAATGAGTAGAGTGATAAAAATTAACTTTACTGATGTCAATTTTCATATTAAAGAATTTCAAAAGGTTTATATACTAGAAAATTGTAAATTGTATTTTTATAAGCCTTTTCATTTACAAACAGAAGATAAAAACAATGGAAAAGAATTTGAAGATAAAAATAGAACAATTCATAAAGAACAAGAAATTAAAAAAATAAATTCTCAAGATCAATCAGATGAAAAAGAAGATATCACAAAAGATTATGCACAAAAAATCGATAAAGAGATAAATAAATTTGATGAAAATAACTTCATCTTACAAACTAAAAAACAACGACAAATCGATCCTGATAATTATGATATATTTTACGATGTTTATACAAGTAAAGATAATGATATCAAAAGCTTAAATGAAGAGTTAAAATATAACGATGGCTTTGAAGTAAAAAATGGTATAGCTAAAGTTGAAGCAGATTTTTTTGATAAATGCTTTGAAAAAGGAATTTATGTTTTAATACCAAGATTAGTATCTTTAGATAAAAACGAAACATTACACTTTGATCCTGTGCCTTTAGAAGATAAGGGCTTTGTAGTGACTGATTTTAGAAAGGGAAGAAAAGATAAAAAAAATATAGATTTAAGCTTTCAAAGAAGCATAGCTAAAATAAAAAATCCTAATTTAGTTTTGCAAAGCCCTAAAGAATTCCTACAAGCTTTAAATGACAATAGAGATTTTACAGAAGATGATAAAATACAACAAGCAATGGGTATTAAAAAGGCTTGCGCGAAAAAAGCAGATGAAATGACTAAAATCTTGCTTAAAGATGATGAAAGTTTAAAAGATATTATTACAGATAAGCAAGAATTAAAGAAGAAAATAAGTGAATTGCAAAAAAATAAAAACAAATCACCTAAAGAACTAAATCTACTAGGTAGACTTGAATTTTTACAAAGAAATCAAGATAAAGCTGAAAAACATAAAGACATTATAAAAGATCTTCAAAACCCTCAAAAGACTAGCAATGGTAAGCAAGATGATGCTGATGATGATTTTTCAGATAGTGGAACAAACAGCACCACTCCAAACCAAGAAGAACAAAAAAATAAAAATATCAATTCTAAAGATATAGGAGATGCAGGAGAATATGCTGCTTCTATGCTTTTTACTAAAAGATCAACTAGGTATTTATCTAATAGAAGAAAACTAGATACTAATTTTAATACTAAAGGTTTTAATCACACCATACCTGATTTTTTAGTAACGCTAAATGATTACCCTACTTTAGTAGAGGTTAAAAATGTTCAAGATCAAGCTTTAACAGAACAAATAAGCTTTGAGTTAAAACTTGCTAGAGAATATGAGCTTGATTATTTATTTTTATGCAATCATTACACAAAATTAATAGATAATATAACTAATCTAGAGATATTTAATAAAGACAATAAAAACCATAAAGGATCAAGAAGTGGTTTTATCTACCACAGACATGCTCACAGAAGCATAAAGACAATATTTAAAGAAATATATCTACACCATATCAAAGGAGCAGCACCTAATAAAATAGTAATAAAAAGATTAAATTTAAATGACCCTGTTCATATAGAAGAAGAATTAAACAAAAACAAACAAATACAAAAAAACTAAAGGAAAAACAATGAAAACATTAGAAAATATCAAAGCTATGAGTTTTGAAGAAAAAATGCAAATTCAAAAACAGTTATTTGATTTTATTAGCAATAATGACTTAGAAAATGTTAAAAATCTTTTAAAAGATTATCCCATAAAAGAAAGCTTTTATGAGGCACATTTTAAAGATTTGTCTTTGTTTGATCCTTGCACAACTATAGTAAGAGCTGCATTTACTTGTGGAAATTATGATAATGATTTTTCTATTTTAGATTATTTATTTGATGAGTATGGTTTAAGTTTAAAAGATCCTAAATACAATCTTCGCTTTGTAGATATGAAACATATCAAAGAAGCTAATGAAAAATATATTTTAATGAAAAAAGTAGAAGGAAATAGCATTATTTATAAAAACGCTCTAATCTACGCATATATACTCAATGCTAAAAACCCAAATTCTCAAATCATACAATATCTAGTCAATCGTGGAGCTAAATTTGAAGTGCATAAAGATGACTTTGGTTGGACTCCTATGCATTTTTGGGTTATGCAAAATAATTATGAATTATTAGAACTAGCTATTAAAGGAGGGGCTAATGTGGATATGCAAACCCGACTTATTCAAGAGAGTGAATACAATGAAACTCTTTTATTTGAAGCTGTAAGCGAACCTGAAACTTATAAGGTTACAAAGCTTTTAATCGAACTTGGAGCTAATGTGAATTTTGCTACCCCAAGAACTCCTTTAGATAATGCAAAAGGATCTAGAAATAAAAAACTTTTAAAAGATGCAGGAGCAATGACTTCAGAACAACTTGATAAAAAATACAATATATACTGGGATAGCAAAGAGTGTGAAAAAGATAAAAGCTATATGGAAAAATACTGTAAACTTTTAAACGATGCTATAAAAAAGGCTAAGGAGAATGAGTAGAGTGATAAAAATTAACTTTAGGTAAAATAAATCATAAGGAAAAACAATGAAAAATAAAATTTTATTAGATAAAGATATACAAGAAGCGTTTAATTACTATCTTGAAAATGATAATTATGTAAAAGGTGCTTTAGATGGTTTAAAAAAACATAAACGAAGAACTTTCATAAGTAACATCTTAAGTTATGAATATAAAAATTTAGTAGAAAACAACAACTTAAAATTTGATGAAAAAGATAAGGTTGTTTTACCATCTAATCTAATCACTATTTTAAACTATGATAAAAAGAATTTTAATGGGACGATTCTTCGAAATTTTATAAATGATTTGGAATTTGAATTAGAACATATAGAAATGGAACTTTATGATAATCCTGCTGATTTTGAAGGAGGAGATTATTATAGTGAAGATAGCGAATGTGATGAGGATTATACAGTGGAAGATTGGGTAGAAGATCAAGTAAAAGATATAAAAGATTTTATTGATGCTTTGAAAGCTTTTAAAATGCTATTTAGTGCTAATTAAGTATTGTAAATTTTATAGATTATAAATATAATAGTGATAAATATCGTCTCTTATTAAATAAAGCAATAAAAAGGCTAAAGGTAATAGAGAAAAATAATCAACTTCAATATTAGAAGCTAAAGGATATAAATGCTAAATAACATAACAATCAAAGGCTATAAATCTATAAAAGATTTATCCGAATTTGAACTTAAAAATTTAAATATCTTAATCGGTGCAAATGGTGCAGGTAAAAGTAATTTTATCTCGGTATTTAAAATGCTTAATGTATTGTTTAATAAAAATTTGCAATTTTATACACAAGATAAAGGACCTGATAGTTTTTTGTATTTTGGTAGAAAAGAAACCGAAAAATTGCATTTTGACTTTGTTTTTAACCCAAATAGATATAAAGTAGATATCGTAGCCACGCAAGAAAACAAAATGCTTATACAAAAAGAAAGAATTTATTTTGGTCCTCACGAATACATTATAGGAGAGAATGTATACGAAAGTAATATTTCTGAAGCAAAAGAATATTCTAGATCCAAAGCAGTTGCTGATTATACTATAAGCGAAATTAAAAAATGGAAGCTTTATCATTTTCATGATACTGGAGATACATCTAAAATGAAAAGTATATGTGATGCAAATGATAATCTTATTTTCAAAGAAGATGCACAAAATATAGCAGCTTATCTTAAAATGCTCCATGATAACTACAACAAACATTATGAACAAATTTTAACTACTATACAAGATATTGCTCCTTTTTTTGGGGGATTTATTTTTAGAA
Source organism: Campylobacter peloridis LMG 23910 (assembly GCF_000816785.1). NCBI lineage: Bacteria > Pseudomonadati > Campylobacterota > Epsilonproteobacteria > Campylobacterales > Campylobacteraceae > Campylobacter > Campylobacter peloridis. The sequence goes on from NZ_CP007766.1 coordinate 926,800, forward strand.
ATAGTGATAATATACAATTAGAATGGCATCATAAAAACGATCCTGATACTCCTTTCAAAGCACATATGCTTTCTGATGGAACTTTAAGGTTTATATGCTTAGCTACTTTATTGCTTCAGCCTTTTGAGCTAATGTCAGGAACAATTATTATCGATGAGCCTGAATTAGGACTACATCCTTATGCGTTAAAAATTTTAAGCGAGATCATTAAAAGAGTAGCTCAAGAAAAACAACTCATTATTTCTTCTCAATCTGTAGAACTGATAAATCATTTTGAAGCACAAGATATTATAGTTGTAGATAAAGAAGGTGATCAATCTATTTTTACAAGAATGGACAATGAAAAACTACAAACTTGGCTTGAAGAATACACACTTGGAGAAATTTGGGCTAGTAATCTTATAGGTGGGAGGCCAAAATAATGTCAGATATTACAAGATGCTATGTAATTTGCGAAGGGCAAAGTGAAGAAAAATTTATCAATGAAACTTTAAGTCCGTATTTTCACAATGTCAAAATTTATCTCACTCCACTTACAATACCTACATCTAAAGGACACAAAGGCGGTGCGCTTTCATATGAGAGAGTGGTTGATTTTATCGTTAAAAAATTAAAACAAGATACACAAGCTTTCATGACAACTATGTTTGATTATTATGGATTAGATGATGAATTTTTAAAAGAAAATAAAGCTAATACTGATATATATGAATATATTGAAAAAATACAAAAAGATTTTGATGAAGCAATTAAACAAAAATGCGATACAAATAAATTTTTTAGCTATATACAACCACATGAATTTGAAAGTTTGCTTTTTAGTGATATTACAAAAATCATTGAAGCAGACGCTGAATGGGATGAAAAACTCATTTGCGAATTAGAATGTATTATCGAAAAATACAATAATCCAGAATTCATCAACAATAGCAAGGAAACAAGTCCGTCACACAGGCTAAAAAAGATTTTTTCTTCTCCTAGCTATAAAAAAGTTTTGCATGGTAGCAAGATCGCAAAAGAAATTGGTATAGACAACATAAGATTAAAATGTCAACACTTTAACAAATGGTGTGAAAAAATTGATGCTTTGAAAGCTTTTAAATGAAACAAACATTAAGTGCCAATCAAATTAGCTTTCATCTTTTATCTAAAAAAACTTTTAGTGATGAAAAATACCTTGACGCTTGGAGTTTAAAAGGTAATCGCCTTAATTTACAAGAATGGCTTGATTTTAAAAAAGCTAATGAAAATAATTTTTATAATAAACATTTAGAAAATACCTTAAAAGCTATACAAGAACTTAAAGCTTGTTTTAGTATTGATAAATTTGAAGGTATAAATCTACACAGTGAGGATGAATGGTTAAATTTTTTACCTTCAAATTATACTCAAATTTATAATCGTTTATGTAGGGATAAAAGCAAATACATTTTACATAGATATTATCAAAAAGATGAATTAAGTGAAATAGGAACTCTTAAAAACCTCTCCCCTAATTTACCTTTTTGGGATGAAAAAGGAGAAAATTTCTCTCAAAGCCAAATCAATACTCTTATAGAAAAAGATAATCTAGCGCCCTACTTTAATAAATATGATATTTATTTCAACTCATCACTATACCTTACTTTTAATCTTAATGATGAAAATTTAAATTATCTAGTAAAAAATTATGAAGATAAACTTAATTATGGTTTTATCCCAAAAACCCAAGAACAACTTCAAAAAGAGTTAAATTTAAGTAAAGATGAAAAAATCATCTTAGAACTTGAAAATATTTTTTTAAGTCTTTGTAAAGGCATAAGTGCTGATTATGCTTTTATGGATTTTTCTTATTTTTTTGCAGGGTATGATTATATATTAAATTCTAAAAATAATACTTTAAAATCTTACCCTATTAGTTATGATGAGTTAATTTATAAAAGAAGCTTTAAAGAGCATATAGAAGAATATGCAAATAATTATTTTTTAAATTATTATTCTAAAGAACTTTTAAATGAACTTGAAAATCAAAACTTAAATAACAATAGAATAAATCATTATCTTAAAAACTATAATAAAATTCCAAAAAACACAGAAGAAGAAAACATACAAGGTATGCTTTCTAAGCAAAAAAATGTAAATATCAACTTTGTAAATTTTATAGATTATAAAGACTATGTTTATAATAACAAAGATGATTTTTGGAATTTCTCATTAGAAAAAAACTCTATACTTTGGCAAAAATTTCTAAGCAAGGATACCATAAAACCTTTTCCTTCAAATTTTGATTGTTCTTTGGAAGAAAAACTTCTTTATGCTAAAGATGAGCAATTAGAAAGCATACTTCAAACCCACAAGGCTTTTTATGGCTAAAAAAAGAAAAATAACTCTTCCTAGAATAGAAGATATTGATATAAGTCCCGATACTTCTTGTTTGCATCCTATATTAGAAGATAATACTTTATTGTGTATACATGGAGGTAAGGTTAAGTTAAAAGCAAAGAATGCTAAAAGAATAAAATCAGATAATGTTCCTATTATGCTTAATAACGAAATACAAGGAGCTAGTATAAGTGGATGTGTAAATCCACCTATGCTAGGAGGACCTTGTACTAAAGTAGCTTTAGTATTTGCTCATACTTATTCAAATCATAAAGTAAATCATAAACATTCTGTATTACAAATGGGTTTAATAGGGGTAAGTAATAAAGGTTATCCTATACTAGCTATACCTAAGCAAAATAAGATTAAATTTGCTTTAGCTAAAATACAAGCTAATCCTCTTGCTAAGATTAAATGGGACAAGATAAGGTGGGAAGGGATAGGAGATGATAACAAACAATCACCAATTCAAACCCATCATATTGCTACTGATAAGAATAAAAAATATACTCCAAAATTTCAAGAGATACTTAATTTATATGATTTAAAACTAAATGGAGATTGGAACAAAGTTAAAATGCCACATCGCGGAAGACATCCTAATGAATATCATGAATATATTCTTGAAAAAATGAGTAAAATTGATAAAATAGCAAGAGGAGATAAGAATAAATTCTTAAAAGAATTTGAAAAACTAAAAGAAGAAATAAAAAATAATCCTGCTTTACTTAATAAAAAATACTATAAGGAAAGAAAATAATGAGATATTATAAAATGATGTATAATGGACAACATAATGATGTAGATAATTGGATAAATTGTATCAAACCAGATATAAAAAATAATGATAAATATGCACTTTTAGAATCCAAGCCTATTATAAATTGGCAAACACCTAGTTTTGAAATAGACAAAGATGATGGTAAAATACTGACTGATTTAATATCTAATGTATATAATTGGCGTATAGTCTCTCCAAAATTTATCAATTTAATGCAAGATTTAATCAAAGATTGTGTGCAATATTTAGATGTAGAAATTAAAAGTCAGGAAATAAATTATTATGATTGTAAAATTATGCATGTAACAAAATCACTTGAGGCTTTAGATTATGAACATTCTGTATATACTTATATGGGTGATAATAATGAATATCTAAGTATTACTAAGGCTGTTTTAAAAAAATCAAAACTTGATGGAAGTCATATATTTAGAATTAAAGATGATGAAATACCTGTTTTTGTATCAAGTGAATTTAGAAAAATAGTGAGAGAAAACAATTTATTAGGTTTTAGTTTTAGTGAAGTTATGGTATATGAAAATTAATAAATATATAAAAATATTATAATTATAAATTATATAAACTTATTAGGTTTTATCAAACAAATACCATAATAAAGGATAAAAAACAACAAGAGAACAAGCAGAACTAATTATAGAAGAAGAAAAGTTGATTGATACAACTTGGTATCCTTCTTATAAACATTTAGGGGAATATCATCTTACTATGTGGTTTAATCCTAACAATAATAAATATAAAACTTTCTATGTTGGAGAAAGGGGGAGTGTTAGTCTTAACTATTCTTTTGATAGTGAAAAAGAAGCTATTGGTAAAATGCTGCAGATGAATTATATGCGAAAAAATATGATGGAAAAGATATTAAAGAATATCTAACAAAAGAAGTAGCACTAAGAATCATCAAAGAAGAAAATTTAGAAGTGATTTGGTATGATGAAGCACTTAAACCAATGCGAGCAGGTATCAAACACGATAAACAAAGAGATAAATATATTTCTTTTATCACTAATGCTAAAGCAGAAATTATAGAATACAGAAGTATTGAGTTTGATGGGGAAGTTATTATATTTTTAGAAAAATATAATTACACTTCTACCTATAACGATGAATTTCTAGCCCTTTATGCTCTTATCAATCGTGCCAGAATGATTAAACAAAATAAGATTAGCTTTATATAAATACTTTCCTTATGATTTAATATAATCTTAGTGGGTTTAAAAACCCACAAGGCTTTTTATGGCTAAAAAAAGAAAAATAACTCTTCCTAGAATAGAAGATATTGATATAAGTCCTGATACTTCTTGTTTGCATCCTATATTAGAAGATAATACTTTATTGTGTATACATGGAGGTAAGGTTAAGTTAAAAGCAAAGAATGCTAAAAGAATAAAATCAGATAATGTTCCTATTATGCTTCATAATGAAATACAAGGAGCTAGTATAAGTGGATGTGTAAATCCACCTATGCTAGGAGGACCTTGTACTAAAGTAGCTTTAGTATTTGCTCATACTTATTCAAATCATAAAGTAAATCATAAACATTCTGTATTACAAATGGGTTTAATAGGGGTAAGTAATAAAGGTTATCCTATATTAGCTATACCTAAGAAAAATAAGATTAAATTTGCTTTAGCTAAAATACAAGCTAATCCTCTTGCTAAGATTAAATGGGACAAGATAAGATGGGAAGGGATAGGAGGTAAAAGAAGTAAGAAAAATAAAAATGATAGAGCAAGGCAAATACAAGCATTAAAAAATAATCAGCAAAGGCAAAAAGGTATAAATAAAGAAAATTTAGATATTATAAAAGATACAACAAAAGAGAAGTTTAATTTATTAGAAAGTGCTAATCAAACTAATAATATTCAAAATAAACTCAACCATATATTTAATAAAAAAGAACATGATTTAGATGATTTTTTAAAGTCTTTTGGTAATTCGAAAGAAAAAGCTTATGAGGCAGTTGTAAAAAGAATAGAAAAAGATTATGTAAGCGGTAAAGTTTCTGAAAATTTTATACAAGGGCATATTATAAACATTAATGGATTTAATATTGAAGCAAGAGGAGTTATAAAAAATGGAAAAGCAAAAATTGGAACAATGTTTCTACCTAGAACATTTAATTAATATTCAAGAATTGGAGAAAAAAATTATTGAATATTTTTCCAAAGAACAAAAATTACTTTTAGATCATTTTAGGCATGCTAATATTGTTTCTAGAAAAGCTGATGAGTGTGGATATTTTGTTAATATAAAAACTGATCCCGCAAGACCAAAAATTCAAGTCAATGGTTTTACCAATTCTTTAAATCTATGTTTAAATGGTGTTGTGATAGGTGGAGCTATGATTTATATTGAAAATGGTTTATTATCAATGATTGAGTGTTACTCTTGGGATGATAATGATATTTTTATTAAGTTATTATCAGACACTAATAAAAAAGTGTATTTGTAAAAATTTTCAAAAAATTTAAGATTACCTTCAAACCCACAAGGCTTTTTATGGCTAAAAAAAGAAAAATAACTCTTCCTAGAATAGAAGCTATGAATATAAGTCCTGATACTTCTTGTTTGCATCCTATATTAGAAGATAATACTTTATTGTGTATACATGGAGGTAAGGTTAAGTTAAAAGCAAAGAATGCTAAAAGAATAAAATCAGATAATGTTCCTATTATGCTTAATAACGAAATACAAGGAGCTAGTATAAGTGGATGTGTAAATCCACCTATGCTAGGAGGACCTTGTACTAAAGTAGCTTTAGTATTTGCTCATACTTATTCAAATCATAAAGTAAATCATAAACATTCTGTATTACAAATGGGTTTAATAGGGGTAAGTAATAAAGGTTATCCTATATTAGCTATACCTAAGAAAAATAAAATTAAATTTGCTTTAGCTAAAATACAAGCTAATCCTCTTGCTAAGATTAAATGGGACAAGATAAGATGGGAAGGGATAGGAGATGATAACAAACAATCACCAATTCAAACCCATCATATTGCTACTGATAAGAATAAAAGATTTACTAAAGAATTTCAAAAAATAACAAAAAAATATGGCTTGGAATTAGATGGAGATTGGAACAAAGTTAAAATGCCACATCGCGGAAGACATCCTAATGAATATCATGAATATATTCTTGAAAAAATGAGTAAAATTGATAAAATAGCAAGAGGAGATAAGAATAAATTCTTAAAAGAATTTGAAAAACTAAAAGAAGAAATAAAAAATAATCCTGCTTTACTTAATAAAGAATACTATAAGGAGAGAAAATAATGAGATATTATAAAATGATGTATAACTATAATCATAATGATGTAGATAATTGGTACTCTTGTGATCTTGTAGATATAAAAAATAATGATGAATATGCACTTTTAGAATCTAAACCTATTATAAATTGGCAAACACCTAGTTTTGAAATAGACAAAGATGATGGTAAAATACTGACTGATCTTATACACAATGACTGTGGTTGGCGTATAGTCTCTCCTAAATTTATAAATTTAATGCAAGATTTAATCAAAGATTGTGTGCAATATTTAGATGTAGAAATTAAAAGTCAGGAAATAAATTATTATGATTGTAAAATTATGCATGTAACAAAATCACTTGAGGCTTTAGATTATGAACATTCTGTATATACTTATATGGGTGATAATAATGAATATCTAAGTATTACTAAGGCTGTTTTAAAAAAATCAAAACTTGATGGAAGTCATATATTTAGAATTAAAGATGATGAAATACCTGTTTTTGTATCAAGTGAATTTAGAAAAATAGTGAGAGAAAACAATTTATTAGGTTTTAGTTTTAGTGAAGTTATGGTATATGAAAATTAATAAATATATAAAAATATTATAATTATAAATTATATAAACTTATTAGGTTTTATCAAACAAATACCATAATAAAGGATAAAAAACAACAAGAGAACAAGCAGAACTAATTATAGAAGAAGAAAAGTTGATTGATACAACTTGGTATCCTTCTTATAAACATTTAGGGGAATATCATCTTACTATGTGGTTTAATCCTAACAATAATAAATATAAAACTTTCTATGTTGGAGAAAGGGGGAGTGTTAGTCTTAACTATTCTTTTGATAGTGAAAAAGAAGCTATTGGTAAAATGCTGCAGATGAATTATATGCGAAAAAATATGATGGAAAAGATATTAAAGAATATCTAACAAAAGAAGTAGCACTAAGAATCATCAAAGAAGAAAATTTAGAAGTGATTTGGTATGATGAAGCACTTAAACCAATGCGAGCAGGTATCAAACACGATAAACAAAGAGATAAATATATTTCTTTTATCACTAATGCTAAAGCAGAAATTATAGAATACAGAAGTATTGAGTTTGATGGGGAAGTTATTATATTTTTAGAAAAATATAATTACACTTCTACCTATAACGATGAATTTCTAGCCCTTTATGCTCTTATCAATCGTGCCAGAATGATTAAACAAAATAAGATTAGCTTTATATAAATACTTTCCTTATGATTTAATATAATCTTAGTGGGTTTAAAAACCCACAAGGCTTTTTATGGCTAAAAAAAGAAAAATAACTCTTCCTAGAATAGAAGATATTGATATAAGTCCTGATACTTCTTGTTTGCATCCTATATTAGAAGATAATACTTTATTGTGTATACATGGAGGTAAGGTTAAGTTAAAAGCAAAGAATGCTAAAAGAATAAAATCAGATAATGTTCCTATTATGCTTAATAACGAAATACAAGGAGCTAGTATAAGTGGATGTGTAAATCCACCTATGCTAGGAGGACCTTGTACTAAAGTAGCTTTAGTATTTGCTCATACTTATTCAAATCATAAAGTAAATCATAAACATTCTGTATTACAAATGGGTTTAATAGGGGTAAGTAATAAAGGTTATCCTATATTAGCTATACCTAAGAAAAATAAGATTAAATTTGCTTTAGCTAAAATACAAGCTAATCCTCTTGCTAAGATTAAATGGGACAAGATAAGATGGGAAGGGATAGGAGGTAAGCTAAAAGCAGCACAAAGAAGAAAACAAGTAAATAAACAACAAGTATTTTTAAAAGAAGTTCAAGCACAACAAAAAGAAGCTAAAAAAGTTTTAGCAAATATGGAAAAAAAGATACAAAAATTAAATGGCATTGATAAATTAAGCAATAAACAAAAAGGAAATTATGGCGAAGCTAAAATGCATTTGCATTATTTAAATCAAGGCTATAAAAGAATTAGCTTAAACAAAGTTCAAGGACTTGATGATAAAATTCATCAAGGAATTGATGGAATTTATTATAACCCCAATAAAAATCCAAAATATATCATCGCAGAAGCTAAGTTTGGAACAAGCAAGTTAAATAGAAAAACTAAGCAAATGAGTGATGATTGGATAACAGAAAAGGATAAAAATAGACTTGGTATTGTAGGGGAAAAACAAGCAAAGGAAATAAAAAAACTTCTTAAGGAAAATAGCAATGATGAAATCAGAAAAGATTTATTTCATGTTGATGAAGGAGGCAAAGAAACCATTCATTATTTAGATAAAGATGCAAATAAAATTAAAAAACCTAAAGGATAGAAAATGTTAAGAAATACTAAGAAAGATGAAGCGTATTTTACTGAACGTATATTAGAATGGGAAGAAGAAGTTAAAGAAGATGAAAAAAGACTCTTAGAACTTCCACTAGGAGATGAAAGAAGGGAAAATTATTTTTTTTCTATAACAGATGGAAAAAAATGTATTGCTTTAGATAAATACTCTCGCGGTGATGATATAAACATAGTTAAAAAAGATTTAGAAGCATACATACTAGAAAAAGAAAAAAATCGTTTAGAATTTGCAATTGATATTGGCTATTACAGGGGAAATGCTATTGAACTTTGCGTTAGAGTATTATTAGATATGGATACTACTTGTTTGCTAGAATTAATAGAAGAAGATGAGAGAAAAAGAAGGGATATACTCAATAGAGATTGGTTTTTACATTTTATAGGTTCTAAGGGTAAGAAGTTAAATTTAGAACGCAAATGTGCTTGCAAAGAACATGAACTGATTAAAGAATTTATAGCCACACAAGATATTGAGTTTTTACATAAATATATGAAAAAACATACAAGGTTAAGGGATCCTTTAGATACCTGGGATCTTGAAGGTGCTGCAATTGTAAAACTAATGAATTTGGATAAAGAAGAATTTAAACAGTATAAATACTTTCCTTATGATTTAATATAAAATTTCTTAGTTATAATTTCATTTTATATTTAAGGAAAAAATTTATGAAAGATTTAAAACTTTTACAAAAGCGTTGGGAAGAAGCTTATGAGGCTATGCCTAAACTTTATGATGCATTAGACAAAACAATAGTAAATTTTACTCTTAGTGAAGATACAGATACTATTTTATTTAAAGAACCTTGGGAAAATTTTGAACTAGATGATGAAAATGAAGAAGTAGAATGGAGGTTAAGTTTTTTTAGTATTAGCGAAGATAAACCTCTAGGATATTTAGAATATAAAGAAGCTTTAGAAAAATTACAAGAATTTGCTTTAATACAATCAGAAGAAAGAATTTTAATTAGAGCTATAAATTTAAAAGAACTTAAAAATTTAAGATTGAAAGAACTATGATACTTCCTCAACCCATATTTTTAAATAAACTTATGCAATTTTTATCTAGTGAAAATTTAAATCTAAATAGTTTTAAAAAAGATATAGAAAACATAATCTCTAAAAAAGACTTACAAATTTTATTAGATTTAAATACAAAAATTATGGGTATTGCTAAAATAATTATTCAAGATAAAAAAGAAATTAATATACTGCTGCCACAATCTAATAAAGAGCATAAATTACAATATACACCTACAAAATTAGAAATTAAAAAAGATTTTGAAATTAAACTTGATAGCTTGGAAAATTGTAGCAACAAACAATTATTAGATATCATTAAACAAGAATATCCAAATAATATAGTAAAAGAACTAACTATTAATCTATCAAAAGAAAAAATAAAAATACTTTTCATTGTCAATGAAATACCAAAATTTTTAAAATCTATATACAAAGAATGTGATTTTAAAGATTACGGCTTAATGAACTATATCGAATTTGATAAAATTTTTAATCTTAAAATAGAAGATTTTAGATATTTTACGCTTGTTACACCCTTTGGGGCAAAAAAAATACAATTGTATTGGATAAATGAATATGAAAATCTTCAAGAAACACTCAATTGTATTTCAATCCCAATACCAACAAAGGTTTTTTAATGAATACAAACAACTCTTATCTTAATTTAAAAATTAACAAACTTGATTTTAAAATCACAAAAGCCATTATAAAAGAAAGCTTGGATCAGATCTTTTTATGTGAATGTGAAGGTTTTTATGAAAATATCAATAATGATATTTTTAGTGATGATAATATTGAATTTAATCCTAATATGCTTATTGATAAAGAAGCTTCACTTATAATTAAAAATCCTTATGAAAACAAAAAGATAGACTTTTCAACTAATATTGATATGATTTATCGGGGAATAATATCTTATGTTGACTATTTAGGTGTTAATCAAGGTAGTGCTAGCAATATTGTAAAAGAAAATTTTAAACAATTAAACCATAAACATTTTTTTAAGTTTAACTTGCATTCTCCTTTAATAAGACTTGATTTTAATAAAGCAAATCGTATTTATACTCATACAAACATAATAGAAGTAATTAAACAAACCTTAGCCTATTATAACACCAAGCTAAATAAAAACATTGATTTTTCTAATATTCATCATATATATGAAACTAAAGAATTAATTTCTCAATACAATGAAAGTGATTTAGAATTTATCACAAGATTAGCACACAATCATGGTATTTATTTTTATGAAGATAAAGATAATATTTATTTTTATGATTTTTATACTCATAAAGGCAAAATAAAAGATATAGTTTTTAATCCTAATATCAACAACCATCTTAATGAAACTTGTATTTACGCACTAAATAAAGAAAAACAAATACAAACTAATGCTTTTACTCATTCTAGTAATAATTCCAAACAACCTTTAAGTTTATATTCCTTAAGCACTAAAGCACAAAATGCCAATACACATTATAATGAGCATTCTTATGAAAGTGAGTATTCCTTTACACAAAATATTAATTTAAAACAATCCCCTACCCTAAAAGAAAAAAGAAATACTATGCTTAATAATATACTAAAAGCAAAAAGCAATATTTATCATCTTAGTTTAAATGAAAGTATTAAAATTAATATTCAAGAAGAAACCACCAAAGAATATACCATTATAGCAAAAGAACAAATTTTAATTGATGATGCTATTTTAGCTAATACTATCAATACCAATGATAATTTAAATATTAAAGACTTAAATCTAAGCAAATCTTATACAAATAATTTAACCCTTACCCCATCTTTTTTAACCTTTACACCTAGTTTTAAATCCAAACCAAAACCTCCAATTAATACCATGGGTATAGTTATAGGAGAAGATTCTAATATAGAAAATCAAAGAAATACCATATATACAGATGAATATGGAAGAGTAAAAGTAAGGATTAATCTTTATGCTAATCAAGAAGAATTAGATAATAAAACAAACATGTATCACTATAGTCCATTCTTAAGAGTAGCTAGTAATGTAGCAAGCAATCATTCAGGTTTTTACCATACACCTAGAATAGGAGATGAAGTTATTATTTCATTTTTAGATGATGATATAGATAAACCTTTTATTAGTGGGAGTTTGTATAATGGGGTGAATACTATGCCACAATATAACTACCCAAGATACAAAAGAGAAATCGCTGGACAAACACTAAATTATCTAAGTGCTATACCTATGTATAATAAAGGCTTAGATGAACTTAAACTACAAGAAAATACAGAATATAATCTAAATTATAAAAATGAACATTATCTAACTATCTCTAATTCTACTATAGGAAAAGATAATACCGATGCAAAAGCAAGAAATGAAATCGCTTTAAAAAATGATATAGACAAGGAAGAATTTTACATTTTAGCACAAAAAGATTATAAAGAAGAAATAGGCAATAACTATGAGCAAACTATAAAAAATAACAAAACCTCAGAAGTAGGAGCTTTATATACCGAATTTATTACTTTAGGACATATGCAAAATATCATAGGTTTTAAAAATGTCAATGTAGGTGCGCAGTATCTAGAAAATACCCTGCTTTCTAAAGATACTAATGTGGGTTTAAGTAATACTTTGAATGTAGGAATTAGTAATGAAGTCAATATCGGACAAAATCATGAAGAAAAAATAGGAAATGATAAAAGAGTAATCATCAACAATAACCTAGAGCAAGATATCAAAAATGATTTTATCCAAAGAATAGGACATAATAAAAATGAAACCATAAAAGGTTCTTATGTGCTTCAAACCAATCAAAGTATAAAATTTCACTCCAAAAAAGATCTAAGCATAGAAACAAATGAGTATTTCAAAGCTGAAGCTGATGATTCTATTAGTTTTAAAGCTAAAAATAATTGTTCCTTTACGGCTGATGAAATAAATACTTTAGCTAATAAAGAAAGCACTTTAATAGCACAAAAACGAATCATCTCTCAAGTAGGTGAAAATACCACCATCACACAAACAAAAGATAAGATTATACTTCAAGTAGGAAAAATGCAAGTAATTATAGATGATAAAGGTTTAAGGGTAAAAGGAGGTGATTTGAGAGCAGATTAAAAGCAATTTTTTTAAATTAAAACTAAAATCACAAAGAAACCCAATTTATAAAAAAACTAAAGGAAAAACAATGAAAACATTAGAAAATATCAAAGCTATGAGTTTTGAAGAAAAAATGCAAATTCAAAAACAATTATTTGATTTTATTAGTAATAATGACTTAGAAAATGTTAAAAATCTTTTAAAAGATTATCCCATAAAAGAAAGCTTTTATGAGGCACATTTTAAAGATTTGTCTTTGTTTGATCCTTGCACAACTATAGTAAGAGCTGCATTTACTTGTGGAAATTATGATAATGATTTTTCTATTTTAGATTATTTATTTGATGAGTATGGTTTAAGTTTAAAAGATCCTAAATACAATCTTCGCTTTGTAGATATGAAACATATCAAAGAAGCTAATGAAAAATATATTTTAATGAAAAAAGTAGAAGGAAATAGCATTATTTATAAAAACGCTCTAATCTACGCATATATACTCAATGCTAAAAACCCAAATTCTCAAATCATACAATATCTAGTCAATCGTGGAGCTAAATTTGAAGTGCATAAAGATGACTTTGGTTGGACTCCTATGCATTTTTGGGTTATGCAAAATAATTATGAATTATTAGAACTAGCTATTAAAGGAGGGGCTAATGTGGATATGCAAACCCGACTTATTCAAGAGAGTGAATACAATGAAACTCTTTTATTTGAAGCTGTAAGCGAACCTGAAACTTATAAGGTTACAAAGCTTTTAATCGAACTTGGAGCTAATGTGAATTTTGCTACCCCAAGAACTCCTTTAGATAATGCAAAAGGATCTAGAAATAAAAAACTTTTAAAAGATGCAGGAGCAATGACTTCAGAGCAAATTAGAAAAAAATATAATTTACCAGCATATGATTCTTCTCATTGTGAAATTAATGGAAAAACTGACTTTGATTTATTGGGTAAATATCGTGATGAATGCTCCAAACTTTTAAACGATGCTATAAAAAAGGCTAAGGAGAATGAGTAGAGTGATAAAAATTAACTTTACTGATGTCAATTTTCATATTAAAGAATTTCAAAAGGTTTATATACTAGAAAATTGTAAATTGTATTTTTATAAGCCTTTTCATTTACAAACAGAAGATAAAAACAATGGAAAAGAATTTGAAGATAAAAATAGAACAATTCATAAAGAACAAGAAATTAAAAAAATAAATTCTCAAGATCAATCAGATGAAAAAGAAGATATCACAAAAGATTATGCACAAAAAATCGATAAAGAGATAAATAAATTTGATGAAAATAACTTCATCTTACAAACTAAAAAACAACGACAAATCGATCCTGATAATTATGATATATTTTACGATGTTTATACAAGTAAAGATAATGATATCAAAAGCTTAAATGAAGAGTTAAAATATAACGATGGCTTTGAAGTAAAAAATGGTATAGCTAAAGTTGAAGCAGATTTTTTTGATAAATGCTTAAAAGAAAAAAAATATGTTTTAATACCAAGATTAGTATCTTTAGATAAAAATGAAACATTACACTTTGATCCTGTGCCTTTAGAAGATAAGGGCTTTGTAGTGACTGATTTTAGAAAGGGAAGAAAAGATAAAAAAAATATAGATTTAAGCTTTCAAAGAAGCATAGCTAAAATAAAAAATCCTAATTTAGTTTTGCAAAGCCCTAAAGAATTCCTACAAGCTTTAAATGACAATAGAGATTTTACAGAAGATGATAAAATACAACAAGCAATGGGTATTAAAAAAGCTTGCGCGAAAAAAGCAGATGAAATGACTAAAATCTTGCTTAAAGATGATGAAAGTTTAAAAGATATTATTACAGATAAGCAAGAATTAAAGAAGAAAATAAGTGAATTGCAAAAAAATAAAAACAAATCACCTAAAGAACTAAATCTACTAGGTAGACTTGAATTTTTACAAAGAAATCAAAAAAAAGTTAAAGATTATAAAGACATTATAAAAGATCTTCAAAACCCTCAAAAGACTAGCAATGGTAAGCAAGATGATGCTGATGATGATTTTTCAGATAGTGGAACAAACAGCACCACTCCAAACCAAGAAGAACAAAAAAATAAAAATATCAATTCTAAAGATATAGGAGATGCAGGAGAATATGCTGCTTCTATGCTTTTTACTAAAAGATCAACTAGGTATTTATCTAATAGAAGAAAACTAGATACTAATTTTAATACTAAAGGTTTTAATCACACCATACCTGATTTTTTAGTAACGCTAAATGATTACCCTACTTTAGTAGAGGTTAAAAATGTTCAAGATCAAGCTTTAACAGAACAAATAAGCTTTGAGTTAAAACTTGCTAGAGAATATGAGCTTGATTATTTATTTTTATGCAATCATTACACAAAATTAATAGATAATATAACTAATCTAGAGATATTTAATAAAGACAATAAAAACCATAAAGGATCAAGAAGTGGTTTTATCTATCACAGACATGCTCACAGAAGCATAAAGACAATATTTAAAGAAATATATCTACACCATATCAAAGGAGCAGCACCTAATAAAATAGTAATAAAAAGATTAAATTTAAATGACCCTGTTCATATAGAAGAAGAATTAAACAAAAACAAACAAATACAAAAAAACTAAAGGAAAAACAATGAAAACATTAGAAAATATCAAAGCTATGAGTTTTGAAGAAAAAATGCAAATTCAAAAACAATTATTTGATTTTATTAGTAATAATGACTTAGAAAATGTTAAAAATCTTTTAAAAGATTATCCCATAAAAGAAAGCTTTTATGAGGCGCATTTTAAAAACAAAAACAGCAAGGATGATTTGTCTTTGTTTGATCCTTGCACAACTATAGTAAGAGCTGCATTTACTTGTGGAAATTACAATAATGATTTTTCTATTTTAGATTATTTATTTGATGAGTATGGTTTAAGTTTAAAAGATCCTAAATACAATCTTCGCTTTGTAGATATGAAACATATCAAAGAAGCTAATGATAAATATATCTTAATGAAAAAAGTAGAAGGAAATAGCATTATTTATCAAAAAGCTCTAATCTACGCATATATACTCAATGCTAAAAACCCAAATTCTCAAATCATACAATATCTAGTCAATCGTGGAGCTAAATTTGAAGTGCATGATGAAGGATATTCCGGTAGGACTCCTATGCATTTTTGGGCTAGACGCAATAATTATGAATTATTAGAACTAGCTATTAAAGGAGGGGCTAATGTGGATATGCAAACTTTTAGTAAATTAAGAAAATGCAATAATGAAACCCTTTTATTTGAAGCTGTAAGCGAACCTGAAACTTATAAGGTTACAAAGCTTTTAATCGAACTAGGAGCTAATGTGAATTTTGCTACCCCAACCACCCCTTTAGATATCGCAAGAGGATCTAGAAATAAAAAGCTTTTAAAAGATGCAGGAGCAATGACTTCAGAGCAAATTAGAAAAAAATATAATTTACCAGCATATGATTCTTCTCATTGTAAAATTGATGGAAAAACTGATTTTGACTTATTAGGTAAATATCATGATGAATACTCCAAGCTTTTAAACGATGCTATAAAAAAGGCTAAGGAGAATGAGTAGAGTGATAAAAATTAACTTTAGGTAAAATAAATCATAAGGAAAAACAATGAAAAATAAAATTTTATTAGATAAAGATATACAAGAAGCGTTTAATTACTATCTTGAAAATGATAATTATGTAAAAGGTGCTTTAGATGGTTTAAAAAAACATAAACGAAGAACTTTCATAAGTAACATCTTAAGTTATGAATATAAAAATTTAGTAGAAAACAACAACTTAAAATTTAATGAAAAAGATAAGGTTGTTTTACCATCTAATCTAATCACTATTTTAAACTATGATAAAAAGAATTTTAATGGGACGATTCTTCGAAATTTTATAAATGATTTGGAATTTGAATTAGAACATATAGAAATGGAACTTTATGATAATCCTGCTGATTTTGAAGGAGGAGATTATTATAGTGAAGATAGCGAATGTGATGAGGATTATACAGTGGAAGATTGGGTAGAAGATCAAGTAAAAGATATAAAAGATTTTATTGATGCTTTGAAAGCTTTTAAAATGCTATTTAGTGCTAATTAAGTATTGTAAATTTTATAGATTATAAATATAATAGTGATAAATATCGTCTCTTATTAAATAAAGCAATAAAAAGGCTAAAGGTAATAGAGAAAAATAATCAACTTCAATATTAGAAGCTAAAGGATATAAATGCTAAATAACATAACAATCAAAGGCTATAAATCTATAAAAGATTTATCCGAATTTGAACTTAAAAATTTAAATATCTTAATCGGTGCAAATGGTGCAGGTAAAAGTAATTTTATCTCGGTATTTAAAATGCTTAATGTATTGTTTAATAAAAATTTGCAATTTTATACACAAGATAAAGGACCTGATAGTTTTTTGTATTTTGGTAGAAAAGAAACCGAAAAATTGCATTTTGACTTTGTTTTTAACCCAAATAGATATAAAGTAGATATCGTAGCCACGCAAGAAAACAAAATGCTTATACAAAAAGAAAGAATTTATTTTGGTCCTCACGAATACATTATAGGAGAGAATGTATACGAAAGTAATATTTCTGAAGCAAAAGAATATTCTAGATCCAAAGCAGTTGCTGATTATACTATAAGCGAAATTAAAAAATGGAAGCTTTATCATTTTCATGATACTGGAGATACATCTAAAATGAAAAGTATATGTGATGCAAATGATAATCTTATTTTCAAAGAAGATGCACAAAATATAGCAGCTTATCTTAAAATGCTCCATGATAACTACAACAAACATTATGAACAAATTTTAACTACTATACAAGATATTGCTCCTTTTTTTGGGGGATTTATTTTTAGAAATAGTGATAATATACAATTAGAATGGCATCATAAAAACGATCCTGATACTCCTTTCAAAGCACATATGCTTTCTGATGGAACTTTAAGGTTTATATGCTTAGCTACTTTATTGCTTCAGCCTTTTGAGCTAATGTCAGGAACAATTATTATCGATGAGCCTGAATTAGGACTACATCCTTATGCGTTAAAAATTTTAAGCGAGATCATTAAAAGAGTAGCTCAAGAAAAACAACTCATTATTTCTTCTCAATCTGTAGAACTGATAAATCATTTTGAAGCACAAGATATTATAGTTGTAGATAAAGAAGGTGATCAATCTATTTTTACAAGAATGGACAATGAAAAACTACAAACTTGGCTTGAAGAATACACACTTGGAGAAATTTGGGCTAGTAATCTTATAGGTGGGAGGCCAAAATAATGTCAGATATTACAAGATGCTATGTAATTTGCGAAGGGCAAAGTGAAGAAAAATTTATCAATGAAACTTTAAGTCCGTATTTTCACAATGTCAAAATTTATCTCACTCCACTTACAATACCTACATCTAAAGGACACAAAGGCGGTGCGCTTTCATATGAGAGAGTGGTTGATTTTATCGTTAAAAAATTAAAACAAGATACACAAGCTTTCATGACAACTATGTTTGATTATTATGGATTAGATGATGAATTTTTAAAAGAAAATAAAGCTAATACTGATATATATGAATATATTGAAAAAATACAAAAAGATTTTGATGAAGCAATTAAACAAAAATGCGATACAAATAAATTTTTTAGCTATATACAACCACATGAATTTGAAAGTTTGCTTTTTAGTGATATTACAAAAATCATTGAAGCAGACGCTGAATGGGATGAAAAACTCATTTGCGAATTAGAATGTATTATCGAAAAATACAATAATCCAGAATTCATCAACAATAGCAAGGAAACAAGTCCGTCACACAGGCTAAAAAAGATTTTTTCTTCTCCTAGCTATAAAAAAGTTTTGCATGGTAGCAAGATCGCAAAAGAAATTGGTATAGACAACATAAGATTAAAATGTCAACACTTTAACAAATGGTGTGAAAAAATTGATGCTTTGAAAGCTTTTAAATGAAACAAACATTAAGTGCCAATCAAATTAGCTTTCATCTTTTATCTAAAAAAACTTTTAGTGATGAAAAATACCTTGACGCTTGGAGTTTAAAAGGTAATCGCCTTAATTTACAAGAATGGCTTGATTTTAAAAAAGCTAATGAAAATAATTTTTATAATAAACATTTAGAAAATACCTTAAAAGCTATACAAGAACTTAAAGCTTGTTTTAGTATTGATAAATTTGAAGGTATAAATCTACACAGTGAGGATGAATGGTTAAATTTTTTACCTTCAAATTATACTCAAATTTATAATCGTTTATGTAGGGATAAAAGCAAATACATTTTACATAGATATTATCAAAAAGATGAATTAAGTGAAATAGGAACTCTTAAAAACCTCTCCCCTAATTTACCTTTTTGGGATGAAAAAGGAGAAAATTTCTCTCAAAGCCAAATCAATACTCTTATAGAAAAAGATAATCTAGCGCCCTACTTTAATAAATATGATATTTATTTCAACTCATCACTATACCTTACTTTTAATCTTAATGATGAAAATTTAAATTATCTAGTAAAAAATTATGAAGATAAACTTAATTATGGTTTTATCCCAAAAACCCAAGAACAACTTCAAAAAGAGTTAAATTTAAGTAAAGATGAAAAAATCATCTTAGAACTTGAAAATATTTTTTTAAGT
The DNA here is from genome assembly GCF_000816785.1 of Campylobacter peloridis LMG 23910. Taxonomy (NCBI): domain Bacteria; kingdom Pseudomonadati; phylum Campylobacterota; class Epsilonproteobacteria; order Campylobacterales; family Campylobacteraceae; genus Campylobacter; species Campylobacter peloridis. The sequence continues at coordinate 946,369 of NZ_CP007766.1, forward strand.
CTTTGTAAAGGCATAAGTGCTGATTATGCTTTTATGGATTTTTCTTATTTTTTTGCAGGGTATGATTATATATTAAATTCTAAAAATAATACTTTAAAATCTTACCCTATTAGTTATGATGAGTTAATTTATAAAAGAAGCTTTAAAGAGCATATAGAAGAATATGCAAATAATTATTTTTTAAATTATTATTCTAAAGAACTTTTAAATGAACTTGAAAATCAAAACTTAAATAACAATAGAATAAATCATTATCTTAAAAACTATAATAAAATTCCAAAAAACACAGAAGAAGAAAACATACAAGGTATGCTTTCTAAGCAAAAAAATGTAAATATCAACTTTGTAAATTTTATAGATTATAAAGACTATGTTTATAATAACAAAGATGATTTTTGGAATTTCTCATTAGAAAAAAACTCTATACTTTGGCAAAAATTTCTAAGCAAGGATACCATAAAACCTTTTCCTTCAAATTTTGATTGTTCTTTGGAAGAAAAACTTCTTTATGCTAAAGATGAGCAATTAGAAAGCATACTTCAAACCCACAAGGCTTTTTATGGCTAAAAAAAGAAAAATAACTCTTCCTAGAATAAAAGATATTGATATAAGTCCTGATACTTCTTGTTTGCATCCTATATTAGAAGATAATACTTTATTGTGTATACATGGAGGTAAGGTTAAGTTAAAAGCAAAGAATGCTAAAAGAATAAAATCAGATAATGTTCCTATTATGCTTAATAACGAAATACAAGGAGCTAGTATAAGTGGATGTGTAAATCCACCTATGCTAGGAGGACCTTGTACTAAAGTAGCTTTAGTATTTGCTCATACTTATTCAAATCATAAAGTAAATCATAAACATTCTGTATTACAAATGGGTTTAATAGGGGTAAGTAATAAAGGTTATCCTATACTAGCTATACCTAAGCAAAATAAGATTAAATTTGCTTTAGCTAAAATACAAGCTAGTCCTCTTGCTAAGATTAAATGGGACAAGATAAGATGGGAAGGGATAGGAGGTAAGCTAAAAGCAGCACAAAGAAGGAGAAGAGAAAAAAGTAAAGAGAAAGCAAAAATGCTTTTATATTTGGAAAATGAAAATAAAAACGATAGCAAAATAAAACAAATATCTATATCAAATATACCTAAAAAACCTCATTGGCGAGAATCTGAAGAAGATATATCAAAATTATACCATGATTATGAAAAACAGAAATCTTTTCTTAATAGCAAGGAAGTTCCATACGGAACGAAACATTCTGTTCGTCCAGACTTATACAAAAATGGTTCTAGCATTGAAATTAAAAACTATAATCTTGATGAAACATCCAGTGTAAACAATTTAATTAATATTATTACCAAACAATATCAACAAAGATTGCAACATTTGCCACCAAAAACTGAACAAATCTTCATTATAGATTCTAGAGGACAAAATATATCTAAAGAAATACAAGAAAAAATAAAACAAAAAATTCGCATTAAATTAAATTGTGATATACTTATTCAATTTAAAACTAAGTAAATTTAGGAAAATCAATGGTGGGTTTTAATATAAATGATCTTTGGTATGAAATAGGCAATGGTGATTTTTTACATGCATTTTTTAGCAATGTGGCTTATCATCTTGAAAAAGGAAATTGGGGGAGCAGATTCCCTATCTTAATGAATGAAGTATATCAAGGTGAATTAAATTTTTCACAAGCTTCTTTGGCGTTAAATGAACTAGAGAATATACAAAAAGAATTTAAGAATTTTACTCCAAAACAAATAATTTGGGATATTGAAAATTTATCTCTCATGCCACCTTGGGGCGATAATATTAGTAGCGACATTACAAATCTATCGAATTATTTTATAACAAGCGATGGTAATGATTTTATAGAACTCTTTAAAAAGGTCTTACAACTAGCTGAAAATGAAAAAGTTAACCTTACAATTAAAAGTTTTTAAAAAAACTCTATACTTTGGCAAAAATTTCTAAGCAAGGATACCATAAAACCTTTTCCTTCAAATTTTGATTGTTCTTTGGAAGAAAAACTTCTTTATGCTAAAGATGAGCAATTAGAAAGCATACTTCAAACCCACAAGGCTTTTTATGGCTAAAAAAAGAAAAATAACTCTTCCTAGAATAGAAGATATTGATATAAGTCCTGATACTTCTTGTTTGCATCCTATATTAGAAGATAATACTTTATTGTGTATACATGGAGGTAAGGTTAAGTTAAAAGCAAAGAATGCTAAAAGAATAAAATCAGATAATGTTCCTATTATGCTTAATAACGAAATACAAGGAGCTAGTATAAGTGGATGTGTAAATCCACCTATGCTAGGAGGACCTTGTACTAAAGTAGCTTTAGTATTTGCTCATACTTATTCAAATCATAAAGTAAATCATAAACATTCTGTATTACAAATGGGTTTAATAGGGGTAAGTAATAAAGGTTATCCTATATTAGCTATACCTAAGAAAAATAAGATTAAATTTGCTTTAGCTAAAATACAAGCTAATCCTCTTGCTAAGATTAAATGGGACAAGATAAGATGGGAAGGGATAGGAGGTAAGCTAAAAGCAGCACAAAGAAGAAAACAAGTAAATAAACAACAAGTATTTTTAAAAGAAGTTCAAGCACAACAAAAAGAAGCTAAAAAAGTTTTAGCAAATATGGAAAAAAAGATACAAAAATTAAATGGCATTGATAAATTAAGCAATAAACAAAAAGGAAATTATGGCGAAGCTAAAATGCATTTGCATTATTTAAATCAAGGCTATAAAAGAATTAGCTTAAACAAAGTTCAAGGACTTGATGATAAAATTCATCAAGGAATTGATGGAATTTATTATAACCCCAATAAAAATCCAAAATATATCATCGCAGAAGCTAAGTTTGGAACAAGCAAGTTAAATAGAAAAACTAAGCAAATGAGTGATGATTGGATAACAGAAAAGGATAAAAATAGACTTGGTATTGTAGGGGAAAAACAAGCAAAGGAAATAAAAAAACTTCTTAAGGAAAATAGCAATGATGAAATCAGAAAAGATTTATTTCATGTTGATGAAGGAGGCAAAGAAACCATTCATTATTTAGATAAAGATGCAAATAAAATTAAAAAACCTAAAGGATAGAAAATGTTAAGAGATACTAAGAGAGATGAAGCGTATTTTACGAAACATATAATAAAGTGTGAAGAAGATATCAAGAAATCCGAAGAAATTTTTTTAGAACTTCCTTTTGGAGATAGACAAACTTGTATTTTTTGTATAGAAGATAGAAAAAAATGTATTGCTTTGGATAAATACTCTCGTGGTGATGATATAAACATAGTTAAAAAAGATTTAGAAGCACTTATGCTATTAAAAGAAAAAAATCGTTTAGAAACAGGATTGGATATTGGCTATTACAGGGGAAATGCTATTGAACTTTGCGTTAGAGTATTATTAGATATGGATACTACTTGTTTGCTAGAATTAATAGAAGAAGATGAGAGAAAAAGAAGGGATATACTCAATAGAGATTGGTTTTTACATTTTATAGGTTCTAAGGGTAAGAATTTAAATTTAGAACGCAAATGTGTTTGCAAAGAACATGAACTGATTAAAGAATTTATAGCCACACAAGATATTGAGTTTTTACATAAATATATGAAAAAACATACAAGGTTAAGGGATCCTTTAGATACCTGGGATCTTGAAGGTGCTGCAATTGTAAAACTAATGAATTTGGATAAAGAAGAATTTAAACAGTATAAATACTTTCCTTATGATTTAATATAAAAATTTTTAGTTATAATGCTATTTTAACACAAGGATATTTTATGGAAGATTTAAACTTTTTACAAAAACGTTGGGAAGAAGCTTATGAGGCTATGCCTAAACTTTATGATGCATTAGACAAAACAATAGTAAATTTTACTCTTAGTGAAGATACAGATACTATTTTATTTAAAGAACCTTGGGAAAATTTTGAACTAGATGATGAAGATGAAGAAGTAGAATGGAGGCTAAGTTTTTTCAGCATTAGCAAAGATAAGCCTTTAGGATATTTAGAGTATAAAGAAGCTTTAGAAAAATTACAAGAATTTTCTTTAATACAATCAGAAGAAAGGGTTTTGATTAGAGCTATGAGTTTAGAAGAGCTTAAAAAATTAGGATTACACGAGCTATGATACTTCCTCAACCTATATTTTTAAACAAACTTATACAATTTTTATCTAGTGAAAATTTAAATCTAAATAATTTTAAAAAAGACATAGAAAACATAATCTCTAAAAAAGACTTACAATTTTTACTAGATTTAAACACAAAAATTATGGGTATTGCTAAAATAATTATTCAAGATAAAAAAGAAGTTGATATAAAGTCAATATTGGAAGAAAAAAATAAGAAACATTTCAAAGCTGAAGCTGATGATTCTATTAGTTTTAAAGCTAAAAATAATTGTTCCTTTACAGCTGATGAAATAAATACTTTAGCTAATAAAGAAAGCACTCTAATAGCACAAGAACAAATCATCTCTCAAGTAGGTAAAAATACCACTATCACACAAACAAAAGATAAGATTATACTTCAAGTAGGAAAAATGCAAGTAATTATAGATGATAAAGGTTTAAGGGTAAAAGGAGGTGATTTAAGAGCAGATTAAAAGCAATTTTCTTGAATTAAAACTAAAATTACAAAAAAACTAAAGGAAAAACAATGAAAACATTAGAAGATATCAAAGCTATGAATTATAAACAAAAAGATGAATTAGAAGATTTAGTTCTTGAAGCTATAGATGATAATGATTTGGCCAAGGTAAAAGATATTTTAAAAGATTATCCTGTAAAAATATCTTGTTACGAACTTCATTTTAAAAATAAAAATGAAGAATATCCTTTATTTGAACCTATAAATTTGATATTAAGGGCCGCATTTGCTTGTGAAGAAAATAATAATGATTTTTCTATTTTAGATTATTTATTTGATGAGTATGGTTTAAGTTTAAAAGATCCTAAATATAATTTTGCTTTTCCTGATATGAAACATATCAAAGAAGCTAATGATCAATATATTTTAATGAAAAAAGTAGAAGGCGAGCCTAATATTTACAAAAATGCCCTAATCTATTATTATATACTCAATGCCGATAATCCAAATTCTCAAATCATACAATATCTAGTCAATCGTGGGGCTAAATTTGAAGTGCATGATGAAGGATATTCCAGTAGGACTCCTATGCATTTTTGGGCTAGACACAATAATTATGAATTATTAGAACTAGCTATTAAAGGAGGGGCTAATGTAGATATGCAAACCTTGCTTGATCCAAAAAGTAAATATAATGAAACTCTTTTATTTGAAGCTGTAAGCGAACCTGAAACTTATAAGGTTACAAAGCTTTTAATCGAACTAGGAGCTAATGTAAATTTTGCTACCCCAAGAACTCCTTTAGATGATGCAAGAGGATCTAGAAATAAAAAACTTTTAAAAGATGCAGGAGCAATGACTTCAGAGCAAATCAGAAAGAAATTTAATTTACCAGCATATGATTCTTCACATTGTGAAATTGATGGAAAAACTGACTTTGATTTATTGGGTAAATATCTTGATAAATGCTCCAAACTTTTAAACGATGCCATAAAAAAAGCCAAGGATAATGAGTAGAGTGATAAAAATTAACTTTACTGATGTCAATTTTCATATTAAAGAATTTCAAAAGGTTTATATACTAGAAAATTGTAAATTGTATTTTTACAGTCCTTTTCATTTGCAAACACAAAATGGAAAAGAAGTGGAAGAAGTAAAAGAAGTGAAAAAAAAGGGCGAGTCCGAAGTTTATCTTATAGACGAGGATGGAAAAACTATAGGCATTGATAAAACTTCAGAGCAAAACCAAATAAAAACAAGAGAAGAAGCAAGAGATAAAATAATAAAGGATAAAGAAGTATTATTTAGCAACGATGAATATGGAAATAATACAATCAATGCTTATTTTGATAAGAAGAATATTAATACGCTAAATGATGCCTATAAAGAAAGAAAAGATAAACCTTTATCAAGAAATACTGAAAATTTTAAAGACTATGATATATTTTACGATGTTTATACAAGTAAAGATAATGATATCAAAAGTTTAAATGAAGAGCTAGGATATGATGGCTTTGAAGTAAAAGATGGTATAGCTAAAGTTGAAGCAGATTTTTTTGATAAATGCTTTGAAAAAGGAATTTATGTTTTAATACCAAGATTAGTATCTTTAGATAAAAATGAAACATTACACTTTGATCCTGTGCCTTTAGAAGATAAGGGCTTTGTAGTGACTGATTTTAGAAAGGGAAAAAAGGGAGAAAAAAATATAGATTTAAGCTTTCAAAGAAGCATAGCTAAAATAAAAAATCCTAATTTAGTTTTGCAAAGTCCTAAAGAATTCCTACAAGCTTTAAATGACAATAGAGATTTTACAGAAGATGATAAAATACAACAAGCAATGGGTATTAAAAAAGCTTGCGCGAAAAAAGCAGATGAAATGACTAAAATCTTGCTTAAAGATGATGAAAGTTTAAAAGATATTATTAGAGATGAAGAAAAATTAAAGAAAGAAATTGGCAGATTACGAGATAAGCAAAACAAATCACCAAAAGAACTAAGCTTACTGGGCAGACTTGAATTTTTACAAAGAAATCAAGAAAAAGCTAAAGATTATAAAAAAACAATCAAAGATCTTCAAAACCCTCAACAAGCTGGTGATAATGAAAAAGATGATGCTAATAATAGCAATAAAAAGAAAAAACCATCTAAGACAAATAAAAACAAACAAAAACAAAGCACCACTCCAAACCAAGAAGAACAAAAAAATAAAAATATCAATTCTAAAGATATAGGAGATGCAGGAGAATATGCTGCTTCTATGCTTTTTACTAAAAGATCAACTAGGTATTTATCTAATAGAAGAAAACTAGATACTAATTTTAATACTAAAGGTTTTAATCACACCATACCTGATTTTTTAGTAACGCTAAATGATTACCCTACTTTAGTAGAGGTTAAAAATGTTCAAGATCAAGCTTTAACAGAACAAATAAGCTTTGAGTTAAAACTTGCTAGAGAATATGAGCTTGATTATTTATTTTTATGCAATCATTACACAAAATTAATAGATAATATAACTAATCTAGAGATATTTAATAAAGACAATAAAAACCATAAAGGATCAAGAAGTGGTTTTATCTACCACAGACATGCTCACAGAAGCATAAAGACAATATTTAAAGAAATATATCTACACCATATCAAAGGAGCAGCACCTAATAAAATAGTAATAAAAAGATTAAATTTAAATGACCCTGTTCATATAGAAGAAGAATTAAACAAAAACAAACAAATACAAAAAAACTAAAGGAAAAACAATGAAAACATTAGAAGATATCAAAGCTATGAGTTTTGAAGAAAAAATGCAAATTCAAAAACAATTATTTGATTTTATTAGTAATAATGACTTAGAAAATGTTAAAAATCTTTTAAAAGATTATCCCATAAAAGAAAGCTTTTATGAGGCACATTTTACATACCATCATAATAATGAAGATTATGAGCTATCTTTATTTGATCCAGCAGCAAGCTTATTAAGGGCCGCATTTGCTTGTGAAGAAAATAATAATGATTTTTCTATTTTAGATTATTTATTTGATGAGTATGGTTTAAGTTTAAAAGATCCTAAATATAATTTTGCTTTTCCCGACATGAAACATATCAAAGAAGCTAATGAAAAATACATCTTAATGAAAGAAGTAGAAGGCGAGCCTAATATTTATAAAAACGCTCTAATCTACGCATATATACTCAATGCTAAAAACCCAAATTCTCAAATCATACAATATCTAGTCAATCGTGGAGCTAAATTTGAAGTGCATAATGAAGGATTTTCCGGTAGAACTCCTATGCATTTTTGGGTTATGCAAAATAATTATGAATTATTAGAACTAGCTATTAAAGGAGGAGCTAATGTAGATATGCAAACCCGACTTATTCAAGAGAGTGAACACAATGAAACTCTTTTATTTGAAGCTGTAAGCGAACCTGAAACTTATAAGGTTACAAAGCTTTTAATCGAACTTGGAGCTAATGTGAATTTTGCTACCCCAAGAACTCCTTTAGATGATGCAAGAGGATCTAGAAATAAAAAGCTTTTAAAAGATGCAGGAGCAATGACTTCAGAGCAAATTAGAAAAAAATATAATTTACCAGCATATGATTCTTCTCATTGTGAAATTAATGGAAAAACTGACTTTGATTTATTGGGTAAATATCGTGATGAATGCTCCAAACTTTTAAACGATGCTATAAAAAAGGCTAAGGAGAATGGAGAAAAAAAAGATGTAAATAAAGTTTCAACACAAGAAACTACAATAATTTTAGGAAAAACTCCTAAAGAGCTTATAGATGCTGTACAAAATTTTAAAGTTTTAAAAGCTTTAAATTTATTACAAAATGGCACTATTAAAAGCATAGACAAAGACATTTTAAAAATATGTGATGATGCTATAAATGAGTTAATCGATAAAGTTGTAGTAGATTCTAACAAAGGTAAAAATATAGGAGATGGTATTTATATAGAATTTAGTGAATTTATTTGCATTGATTATAATAATGATGGTTATAAAGATTATAGCAAGAGCGTAAGGAAAGAACTTAAAAAAAGCAGTCTTTACGAACTAAGAAAGATTTTAGAAGATATTATAAAAGGTAAAAGCATAGAAAGCACTTTGCGCGATTGTGCTTTTTATGATAAAAAAGGCAAATTTAAACCAAAACATCCAAATCTTTGCTATATTCCATTTAATCTTTTTGAATTAAAAATATTAGTAGAGATGGAATTTATATCTTTAGGGCAAATTGATTTAAGTTATATAAAAGACCTAAATCAACTTTTTGCTAGTTATTCTATGGAAATCATTCATTTGCATACAAATAGGAAAGATTTTAGCGGGATAGAGTCTTGGGATGTGAGCCAAATCAAATACATGAATGGACTTTTTAAAGGATTAAAAGATTTTAATGCAAACTTAAGCAAGTGGAAAGTTACAAATGTAAAAGATTTTGAAGATATGTTTTGTGATTGTGAGTCTTTTAAAAGTGATTTATCTAAATGGAAACCAAAAAAAGCTGAAAATATCAATTCTATGTTTCATGGAGCAAAATCTTTTGACTGCGATTTAAGCGAATGGAATCTACCAAGCGAATTAGTAGAACAATCAAACAATATATTTAGCGACTGCCCTTTACAAAATAATCCACCTTCATGGTATAAAGCAGTATTTGATATGGATAATCCAAGCTATGAATTATTATGTAAGCTTGTTAAGGCGCGTGATTATAAGCAGGCTAAGATTATTTTAGAAAAAATAATTCCTTTGCAAAATGAACAATACAAACATATCACTCAGCTTTGTTTTTATGTACCAAAAGGAACGACAAGCAATGCAATGCCAGATGAGGATTTTTTTAGTACTCTTGTAAAAAATGCAAAATCTCAAGGCTTTCATATTCCTATTAGTGATGAAGTGATGCATACTTGTTTGCGTTTTGATAAACTAGAATATGCTAAATTTCTTAGAACATTAGGCTATAAAGTAGTAATTACTAAAGAAAACAAATTTGGTTTATCTGTTGCATTAGAACATAAGTTGAGCACAGAAATTAAAAATATTTTAGAGTTTATCTTGGATAATCTTGATAGTAAAATCGATACTACATTTTTTGAAAATATTAGACTTAATCAAACGCCTAATATAAGATTTTGCGATGCAGATGATGAAACACTTGATTTTTTCTTTCAAGAATTAATAAAGCGTTACCCTAAAGAGATGCTTGATGAAAAACTACTAGTTATGTTTGTGCATAGCGATCTTATTTATTTACTTTTTAAACATGGATTAAAAATAGATTTAAAAAATATACCATATGATCTAAATATAGTAGGAAGGTATTACTTAGCGCCGATTCAGAAAATGCTCGCTTATGAAGTAAAGGGAAGAGTATCAAGATTTTTACAGCTTTTAAGACATAATTTATTGCGTGCAGATTCTATTATAGAATATCATACTGGAGTAAAAGCCCCTGCGTTGCTTATTTTTTTAGATAATTTTAAGGATAGATTAGACCTTGATGGTAAAGAATACCCAATAAAAGACATTTTAATAGAATTTGCAAGTCATAATGTAGATATACAAAAGCTTGGAACTTTTTATGATAAAGATTTTTATGAAATTTTAAAACAAAGTCAATACGAAAAAGAAATATTAGCACTTTTTCAAAAACCTAAAGGATAGAAAATGTTAAGAAATACTAAGAAAGATGAAGCGTATTTTACTGAACGTATATTAGAATGGGAAGAAGAAGTTAAAGAAGATGAAAAAAGACTCTTAGAACTTCCACTAGGAGATGAAAGAAGGGAAAATTATTTTTTTTCTATAACAGATGGAAAAAAATGTATTGCTTTAGATAAATACTCTCGCGGTGATGATATAAACATAGTTAAAAAAGATTTAGAAGCATACATACTAGAAAAAGAAAAAAATCGTTTAGAATTTGCAATTGATATTGGCTATTACAGGGGAAATGCTATTGAACTTTGCGTTAGAGTATTATTAGATATGGATACTACTTGTTTGCTAGAATTAATAGAAGAAGATGAGAGAAAAAGAAGGGATATACTCAATAGAGATTGGTTTTTACATTTTATAGGTTCTAAGGGTAAGAAGTTAAATTTAGAACGCAAATGTGCTTGCAAAGAACATGAACTGATTAAAGAATTTATAGCCACACAAGATATTGAGTTTTTACATAAATATATGAAAAAACATACAAGGTTAAGGGATCCTTTAGATACCTGGGATCTTGAAGGTGCTGCAATTGTAAAACTAATGAATTTGGATAAAGAAGAATTTAAACAGTATAAATACTTTCCTTATGATTTAATATAATCTTAGTGGGTTTAAAAACCCACAAGGCTTTTTATGGCTAAAAAAAGAAAAATAACTCTTCCTAGAATAGAAGATATTGATATAAGTCCCGATACTTCTTGTTTGCATCCTATATTAGAAGATAATACTTTATTGTGTATACATGGAGGTAAGGTTAAGTTAAAAGCAAAGAATGCTAAAAGAATAAAATCAGACAATGTTCCTATTATGCTTAATAACGAAATACAAGGAGCTAGTATAAGTGGATGTGTAAATCCACCTATGCTAGGAGGACCTTGTACTAAAGTAGCTTTAGTATTTGCTCATACTTATTCAAATCATAAAGTAAATCATAAACATTCTGTATTACAAATGGGTTTAATAGGGGTAAGTAATAAAGGTTATCCTATATTAGCTATACCTAAGAAAAATAAGATTAAATTTGCTTTAGCTAAAATACAAGCTAATCCTCTTGCTAAGATTAAATGGGACAAGATAAGATGGGAAGGGATAGGAGGTAAGCTAAAAGCAGCACAAAGAAGGAGAAGAGAAAAAAGTAAAGAGAAAGCAAAAATGCTTTTATATTTGGAAAATGAAAATAAAAAAGGTAGGGTAAGCGATAAAGAAGTTCATCTTTATAAACATAATGGAATATGGCCTAAAGATACTCCAAAACCTAGAAGTCCTGATTATATTCTTGAAGATGGGGAGATTATTTTAAATATCAAACAAAGAGCCATGGAAATAAAAAATACTTTAAATGGAGGACATAATAGTGTTTCTATAAAGACAAAAGATAAACTCACCAGATATGATTTAGATGGTAAACCACATTATGAGAAGACATCAAAGAGAATAATTGATACACCTCATAAAATAGAATATACTAAACATATAAATCCTCAAGATCCAACAAAGTATAGAATGTCACAGGGTTTAGTAGAGCCAATATCTCATAAAGATTTAGATATTGTAGAAAATTATTTAAAAAGGCAAAATAATGAAATTTGAGAATTTAAAGCATGGAAGTTTATTCAAAAGAGAATTTTACCTTAAGGATGTAAAAATAGATTTGAAAAATGACTTTTTTGTTTATTCTATCACAATGAATGAAAAAACTTTAGAAATATTTTTTAAATCAGAAAAAAAAGATATACAAGATTTGCAAATTATTTTTTATGATTATAAGTTACTACATTCAAAATCATATTGTAAAAATTTTAATCAATTAGAAGCTAATTTTATAGATTTGATAAGAAATAATTGGGATGATATAACAGGCTATATTGAAAAAGAAGAAGAGATGTTGATAAACATATATTTTGATAATGATTTAGAATATATTACTTTAACTTGTAAGTATTTTAATATAGATTTTATAGACTAAACAAAGGATAAAAAACAACAAGAGAACAAGCAGAACTAATTATAGAAGAAGAAAAGTTGATTAATACAACTTGGTATCCTTCTTATAAACATTTAGGGGAATATCATCTTACTATGTGGTTTAATCCTAACAATAATAAATATAAAACTTTCTATGTTGGAGAAAGGGGGGAGTGTTAGTCTTAACTATTCTTTTGATAGTGAAAAAGAAGCTATTGATAAAATGTTGCAGATGAATTATATGCGAAAAAATATGATGGAAAAGATATTAAAGAATATCTAACAAAAGAAGTAGCACTAAGAATCATCAAAGAAGAAAATTTAGAAGTGATTTGGTATGATGAAGCACTTAAACCAATGCGAGCAGGTATCAAACACGATAAACAAAGAGATAAATATATTTCTTTTATCACTAATGCTAAAGCAGAAATTATAGAATACAGAAGTATTGAGTTTGATGGGGAAGTTATTATATTTTTAGAAAAATATAATTACACTTCTACCTATAACGATGAATTTCTAGCCCTTTATGCTCTTATCAATCGTGCCAGAATGATTAAACAAAATAAGATTAGCTTTATATAAATACTTTCCTTATGATTTAATATAATCTTAGTGGGTTTAAAAACCCACAAGGCTTTTTATGGCTAAAAAAAGAAAAATAACTCTTCCTAGAATAGAAGATATTGATATAAGTCCTGATACTTCTTGTTTGCATCCTATATTAGAAGATAATACTTTATTGTGTATACATGGAGGTAAGGTTAAGTTAAAAGCAAAGAATGCTAAAAGAATAAAATCAGATAATGTTCCTATTATGCTTAATAACGAAATACAAGGAGCTAGTATAAGTGGATGTGTAAATCCACCTATGCTAGGAGGACCTTGTACTAAAGTAGCTTTAGTATTTGCTCATACTTATTCAAATCATAAAGTAAATCATAAACATTCTGTATTACAAATGGGTTTAATAGGGGTAAGTAATAAAGGTTATCCTATATTAGCTATACCTAAGAAAAATAAGATTAAATTTGCTTTAGCTAAAATACAAGCTAATCCTCTTGCTAAGATTAAATGGGACAAGATAAGATGGGAAGGGATAGGAGGTAAGCTAAAAGCAGCACAAAGAAGAAAACAAGTAAATAAACAACAAGTATTTTTAAAAGAAGTTCAAGCACAACAAAAAGAAGCTAAAAAAGTTTTAGCAAATATGGAAAAAAAGATACAAAAATTAAATGGCATTGATAAATTAAGCAATAAACAAAAAGGAAATTATGGCGAAGCTAAAATGCATTTGCATTATTTAAATCAAGGCTATAAAAGAATTAGCTTAAACAAAGTTCAAGGACTTGATGATAAAATTCATCAAGGAATTGATGGAATTTATTATAACCCCAATAAAAATCCAAAATATATCATCGCAGAAGCTAAGTTTGGAACAAGCAAGTTAAATAGAAAAACTAAGCAAATGAGTGATGATTGGATAACAGAAAAGGATAAAAATAGACTTGGTATTGTAGGGGAAAAACAAGCAAAGGAAATAAAAAAACTTCTTAAGGAAAATAGCAATGATGAAATCAGAAAAGATTTATTTCATGTTGATGAAGGAGGCAAAGAAACCATTCATTATTTAGATAAAGATGCAAATAAAATTAAAAAACCTAAAGGATAGAAAATGTTAAGAAATACTAAGAAAGATGAAGCGTATTTTACTGAACGTATATTAGAATGGGAAGAAGAAGTTAAAGAAGATGAAAAAAGACTCTTAGAACTTCCACTAGGAGATGAAAGAAGGGAAAATTATTTTTTTTCTATAACAGATGGAAAAAAATGTATTGCTTTAGATAAATACTCTCGCGGTGATGATATAAACATAGTTAAAAAAGATTTAGAAGCATACATACTAGAAAAAGAAAAAAATCGTTTAGAATTTGCAATTGATATTGGCTATTACAGGGGAAATGCTATTGAACTTTGCGTTAGAGTATTATTAGATATGGATACTACTTGTTTGCTAGAATTAATAGAAGAAGATGAGAGAAAAAGAAGGGATATACTCAATAGAGATTGGTTTTTACATTTTATAGGTTCTAAGGGTAAGAAGTTAAATTTAGAACGCAAATGTGCTTGCAAAGAACATGAACTGATTAAAGAATTTATAGCCACACAAGATATTGAGTTTTTACATAAATATATGAAAAAACATACAAGGTTAAGGGATCCTTTAGATACCTGGGATCTTGAAGGTGCTGCAATTGTAAAACTAATGAATTTGGATAAAGAAGAATTTAAACAGTATAAATACTTTCCTTATGATTTAATATAAAATTTCTTAGTTATAATTTCATTTTATATTTAAGGAAAAAATTTATGAAAGATTTAAAACTTTTACAAAAGCGTTGGGAAGAAGCTTATGAGGCTATGCCTAAACTTTATGATGCATTAGACAAAACAATAGTAAATTTTACTCTTAGTGAAGATACAGATACTATTTTATTTAAAGAACCTTGGGAAAATTTTGAACTAGATGATGAAAATGAAGAAGTAGAATGGAGGTTAAGTTTTTTTAGTATTAGCGAAGATAAACCTCTAGGATATTTAGAATATAAAGAAGCTTTAGAAAAATTACAAGAATTTGCTTTAATACAATCAGAAGAAAGAATTTTAATTAGAGCTATAAATTTAAAAGAACTTAAAAATTTAAGATTGAAAGAACTATGATACTTCCTCAACCCATATTTTTAAATAAACTTATGCAATTTTTATCTAGTGAAAATTTAAATCTAAATAGTTTTAAAAAAGATATAGAAAACATAATCTCTAAAAAAGACTTACAAATTTTATTAGATTTAAATACAAAAATTATGGGTATTGCTAAAATAATTATTCAAGATAAAAAAGAAATTAATATACTGCTGCCACAATCTAATAAAGAGCATAAATTACAATATACACCTACAAAATTAGAAATTAAAAAAGATTTTGAAATTAAACTTGATAGCTTGGAAAATTGTAGCAACAAACAATTATTAGATATCATTAAACAAGAATATCCAAATAATATAGTAAAAGAACTAACTATTAATCTATCAAAAGAAAAAATAAAAATACTTTTCATTGTCAATGAAATACCAAAATTTTTAAAATCTATATACAAAGAATGTGATTTTAAAGATTACGGCTTAATGAACTATATCGAATTTGATAAAATTTTTAATCTTAAAATAGAAGATTTTAGATATTTTACGCTTGTTACACCCTTTGGGGCAAAAAAAATACAATTGTATTGGATAAATGAATATGAAAATCTTCAAGAAACACTCAATTGTATTTCAATCCCAATACCAACAAAGGTTTTTTAATGAATACAAACAACTCTTATCTTAATTTAAAAATTAACAAACTTGATTTTAAAATCACAAAAGCCATTATAAAAGAAAGCTTGGATCAGATCTTTTTATGTGAATGTGAAGGTTTTTATGAAAATATCAATAATGATATTTTTAGTGATGATAATATTGAATTTAATCCTAATATGCTTATTGATAAAGAAGCTTCACTTATAATTAAAAATCCTTATGAAAACAAAAAGATAGACTTTTCAACTAATATTGATATGATTTATCGGGGAATAATATCTTATGTTGACTATTTAGGTGTTAATCAAGGCAGTGCTAGCAATATTGTAAAAGAAAATTTTAAACAATTAAACCATAAACATTTTTTTAAGTTTAACTTGCATTCTCCTTTAATAAGACTTGATTTTAATAAAGCAAATCGTATTTATACTCATACAAACATAATAGAAGTAATTAAACAAACCTTAGCCTATTATAACACCAAGCTAAATAAAAACATTGATTTTTCTAATATTCATCATATATATGAAACTAAAGAATTAATTTCTCAATACAATGAAAGTGATTTAGAATTTATCACAAGATTAGCACACAATCATGGTATTTATTTTTATGAAGATAAAGATAATATTTATTTTTATGATTTTTATACTCATAAAGGCAAAATAAAAGATATAGTTTTTAATCCTAATATCAACAACCATCTTAATGAAACTTGTATTTACGCACTAAATAAAGAAAAACAAATACAAACTAATGCTTTTACTCATTCTAGTAATAATTCCAAACAACCTTTAAGTTTATATTCCTTAAGCACTAAAGCACAAAATGCCAATACACATTATAATGAGCATTCTTATGAAAGTGAGTATTCCTTTACACAAAATATTAATTTAAAACAATCCCCTACCCTAAAAGAAAAAAGAAATACTATGCTTAATAATATACTAAAAGCAAAAAGCAATATTTATCATCTTAGTTTAAATGAAAGTATTAAAATTAATATTCAAGAAGAAACCACCAAAGAATATACCATTATAGCAAAAGAACAAATTTTAATTGATGATGCTATTTTAGCTAATACTATCAATACCAATGATAATTTAAATATTAAAGACTTAAATCTAAGCAAATCTTATACAAATAATTTAACCCTTACCCCATCTTTTTTAACCTTTACACCTAGTTTTAAATCCAAACCAAAACCTCCAATTAATACCATGGGTATAGTTATAGGAGAAGATTCTAATATAGAAAATCAAAGAAATACCATATACACAGATGAATATGGAAGAGTAAAAGTAAGGATTAATCTTTATGCTAATCAAGAAGAATTAGATAATAAAACAAACATGTATCACCATAGTCCATTCTTAAGAGTAGCTAGTAATGTAGCAAGCAATCATTCAGGTTTTTATCATACACCAAGAATAGGAGATGAAGTTATTATTTCATTTTTAGATGATGATATAGACAAGCCTTTTATTAGTGGAAGTTTATATAATGGGGTGAATGATCCTCTTGTATCGTTGCCACACCATGATCACAAAACTTCCATTAGCTCTAAAACTATAGGAGTATATGAACAAGGATACAATGAACTAACTTTATCCAACTTAAAAGATAAAGAACAAATCTATCTAAAAGCAGAAAGAGATTATGATGAATTGGTTCAGCACAACTTTACTCAAAGAATTTTAAATGATAAAGATTCTATGGTGGATGGAATTTATAATGAAAGAATTAAAAAAGTTCATACGCAAACCATAGATTTAGCTAAAAATGTCAATGTTGGTGCTGAGTATCTAATAAATGTAGGTTTATCTAAAGACACCATAGTTGGATTATCTAACACTTTAAATGTAGGAGTAGACAACAAGTTAAGAGTAGCTAAAAATTCAAGTGAATATATAGGAGAAAATAAAGACACTGAAATATGCGCAAACAAAAATACCATTATACATAAAGATGAAACTAGAAATGTTAAAGGAAACAAAAAAGAAATTATAGAAGGTTATTACAATATAAATACAAGCAATAAAATACAAGTCTTGAGCGAAAAAGAGATAGATTATAAAAGTAAAGACAATATTCTTTTTACAAGCAATGAATCCATGGGATTTGAAAGCGATAAAAATACAAGTATGGTGGCTGATAATATCACTACCTATGCAAAAACAACTCATTATCTAAGGGCTGATAGTGAGGCAACTATACAAGTAGGAGAAACATTGATTAATGCTAAACCAGATTGTGTTATCATTAAAGCAGGTGGAGTAGAAGTAGTGATAGATTCTAAGGGTCTTGTTGTTAAAGGTGGAGAAATTAAAGCAGAGTAAATATATAGTATTTTTTTTGAAAATAAATACTATATTTTAAAATTTTAGAATGCCAAATATTAGTAATACAATAAATAGTATAAAAAATATCATTATGATTTTTATAGAAAATTTTATAAACTATTTTTAAAATACCAAGGAATATAAATGAAAAAACCTTTTTATAAACTTAAAAGATTTTATATACCCTGTATTATATTAATCATAATACTTGCCGTGCTTGCAAAATTACTTTATTCTCCTTTATATACGATTTATTGGGGAATGTATCATTTTCCTAAAAAAGAACAAGAATTTAGAAATTTTGAAAAAATGACTTTAAATCCAAGTCCTAAAGATATGATTAAAATTGTAGATGATTATCAGCCTAAACTAGAAGACTTTAGAGATTTAAATACAAAAATGCAAAAGGCTATTTTTGATTTTAAGGTGGCTAAATTATTTGGATTTGAGGATAGGTATTACCAAGCTTCTCTTCAAAATTACGCTAGAGTATTTCTTTCAGTGATAAGAAAAGAGCAAACCTATTTTAATTATCTTAATTTCATAAGCAATTTAAACTCAAATGAAAAACAAAAATACCTAAACTTAAGAGCCTCTACTAAAGATTTAGAAAAACAAATTTTTGAAGAAAAACTTAAATTTATAAAGCGCTATGAAGAATTTTATGATTATTTAGATAGCATAGGCTATTTGAATAAGGGTTCTTGGTATAAAGGTTTGGCAAATATGATTAAAATTTTGTTATATGGTTTTTTTCTAAATTTAAATTCTGAAATATGTTTTTTTATAGATAGAAACCTAATGTTTGAAAAAATGAAAATAAGTTATAAAGTATTTAATAATTTAGATTTAAATATTTCAACAAAACTTCCCGATGGATTAACAGAGGAAAATTGGAAATATCTACATAAAGAATTTTCAATTCAACAAAGACAATGGATAAATACAACCCAAAAGGCCTTAGATGAATGCAAATGAAAATAATATTAGTGTTCATAATGAAAACAATACCACTATTAACATTAAAGAAAGTATAAAAGAAGCCCTAAGAGAAGGACAAGAAATTGTAGAGAATAGTAGAGATGCAACCGGAGAAATAAGCAATACCTCTCATTTTTTAGGCAATATATTCAACCTTTCCCCCAACTCTCCCACTAAAGAAACCCTACAACCTTATATTCAAAAAGTTCAAGTTATTACAGATAAAGTGGATAACAAACTAAAAATTACTGAATATACCTTAGAGTATATTAACAATGGCGATATAACTAAAGTTTTAGTAAAACTAGGAGAAGAAGTTATACAAGATTTTGTTTTAAAAAAAGGCTTAGATATTTCTAAAGAAATAGCACTTATCTTGTTTAGAGGAAAAATTATTTTTGGTATAATTATTTTTGCTGGAGGAAGTGTTATATCTTACTATTTTTCTGAAAACATTAAAGAATTAGCAAAAAAACTGCTAATAAATACTCAAGATTTGCTTAATAAAATCGGAGATAAAATTAAACCTCCTGTTGTATGCCCTAGTAATTCTATAACACCTAATGGTCAATGTATTGATCATCCAAATGATTTTTTTCAAAAACTAATCAATCCTTTCTCCCTCTTCACTCCACGCCCCTACCCTAGCTATTCAAAACAATACAAACTTGCTCTAGCAAAGAAAAAAGAACTTATAACTAAAACAAGTATAGCTTCTACAACTTACAATTTTATAGATGAAAAATATTTAAAAAACATACAAGATTTAAAAGAACAAGAAAAAATCATTGAACAAGAAGAGCAAAAATATCAATTGGATTTAAAACTTTATAAAGAAGATAATAGAATAAAAAATGAAATTTTTAATTCTTTATTTAAATCTTTAAATGAAAAGCTAAGCTTTCAATTAAAACAAGAAAGAAATACTTTTTTAAACTCCAATCAAAGCTTAAGTATTATTGCTAATAAACAATACCTACTAAAGACTTTAAACTTGCAAGATATCAACAACATCAACATTGATTCAAAACCCTATTTATTAAAAGCTTTATATTTTTGTGAAGATTATGTTTTATATGATAAAGATAAGCAAGCTTTATTTGATGAAAACACAATAAAAGAATTAGAATTTAACTCTAGTTTTTATACTATCTTTATCTCTCATAAAAACAAACTAAATGATACTTACTTAAATGCAAGAAAAGAACTTTATAAAAGTATTGATGAATTTAAAAGACTTGGTTTTAAAGATTTAGAACATGCTTATCAAACTTATATGAGTTCTTTTATTATCAATGAAGAATTAAATAACAAAGATAAAACAATCAATAAAAATGAAAATAAAGAAATAAATAAAAACTTAAATCAAAAAAGTAATACAAAAGAAAGTATAAATTTCAAAGAACTTTCTTTAAATTTAAAACAAGAAAACAATACAAAAGAAAATACAGACACTATAATAAAAAATACAAATTTTAACAATGAAACTTCTTTAAAAACAAAACAAAGCAATACCATTATAGATGATATAAAAGAAGATTTTAAGATTGTATCTAATAATGCTATAATAAATAATACTAACTTTAAAGGTAAAAAAATTGCTTAAAATATCAAAAAGAATTTCTATTATAGTTTTTATTGTATTAGTTTTTATCATAATTGCTAGCAATGCTTATAACTTTATCCAAGAAGCTTTACAATTTAAAGAAGCTAATGAAAATAAAGCAAGAGAAAATCTTAGTGCTTTAATCAAATGGAGTGAAAATGAAGGCAAGGAAGAATTAGAATATGCTAAGAATTTAAGCAAAGAAAACTATAATCAAGAAAAAGTTACACAAATGATTATTAAAAATCTTAAGATGATACAAGCTAGTATTGAAGATGTAAGAACTTTAACCTCTTATTATCCTACAGAAGAAGATGTTGAGCTTATGAGACAAGCTGGGCATGTTACAACAAATTCAAATACTGATATTATACTTTATCTTTTATATAATGAAGGAAATATCACAAATCAAAAAACTTCTTTTTTATTTGATAAGGAAAGATTTAAAGTTTTTGAAGATTTTTTATTTTTTCTAAATACTCGTTTAGAAGAGGATTTTTTGAAAAAAGATATTCATAAGTTTGATAGCTTTGATGTAGTTAGAATTGGAATGTATATTAACACTCTAATTGGTTATAATTGTGCATTTACTGATATGTATTTGAGTGAATTTTTACAAGATTATATTTGTGATTTAAATACCCCTAAAACTATAACAATTTTAAATGGTATGAGTCAAATTAACATTGCTACTGACAAAGTTTTATTGTTTTTTAATAAAGAATTAAAAATACACACTGATAGTCATTTAAAAATACAATTAGAAAAAGCGATCTATAATTTTAAGAAACTCAAACTCGATCAAAAACAAACTAATAAACTTAAATCCATACAAACCAAACTAAAAGAATGCACAAATGAATGAGATAAAACTTAACACTCAAAATAAAACCTTAAACGAAACAAAAAAAGACACAAAAACTATTTTTAGAATATCAAGGAATATAAATGAAAAAACCTTTTTATAAACTTAAAAGATTTTATATACCCTGCGGTTTGCTTATAGCTTTGATTATTTTTATAAGCTTAGCTTATCACCCTTTAGAGCTTATCTTTTGGGATAAGTATTATTATGAAAAAGAAAATCAAATTAGAAAAGAGATATCTAAATTATTCTGGAGCAACGAAGAAGAATTTAAAAAAGTTTTTGTAGAACAAAACTTAAATCAAGAATTAAAACTTAATCAAAAAGAACTATTAAATTATATGCATAATTTTAAAAAAGATTTTAAATTTATGCAAATTTTAGGTTTAGACAATGCTTATTTGGTAGCTCTTAAAAATAAGGATGTATTATTTGGTTTGCAAATGCAAAATAATCTTAATTATTTTTATCTTGCTTCTAATAGCACTACTAATTTAAAAGAAATTAATAATTATTTAAATGTTGCGGATGAGTTGCTTGTCTTTATGAGTGAAATTGAAAAATTACCATCTAAGTATAATTTAGGTAAAATAATGTTTGAAATTAATTTTATGACTTATAATATCTTGTTTTTTGGTTTTACTTTAGATACAAATCTTATGTGTTCTATACCTCAAAAAGAACAGTTATTAGAAAATATGATTAATTCTTATAAAAAAATAAATTTATTTCATGATGCGGATTTAAAATTTCAAGATCAAGAATTATACGAAGCAATATATGTAACAAAAAAACTTAATTATTTCATAAATTTTGCTAAAGGAAGATTAAATGCATGCGGAAAATAATTTAAATTTTAAAGATAATTTTTAAATTATATAGGAAAAATAAATGTCTATTTATAAAGAATGTGAAGTTTGTAAAACAAAAATCAATAAATTACAAAATGCATCAAATGTATTTTTATTGGGCTTTGGTAAAGAACTAGTTTGTAAAAAATGTAAAGCCAAATATAAAGCAAATTCATTATTTATTTTTTTATATAGCATTTTTAATGATATTTTAATTTTGTTTATATTGTGGAATTATTTTATGGATTTGTTAGAATTCTTTCATTTAAATACAAATTTAAAAATTATTTTTTCAATAGTTTTTTATTTATTTTATAAAATTATTTTAGTATATTTTATCTATTTAAATAAAATAAAGGACTAATAAAATGTCTAACAATAAGAATATTTTGCAACATATTGATGATTTAGTAAATGGTATATTTGACTCTACAGTTATGACGGCTTTAGAATTTGGACATTTTGTAATAAAAATTATTGGAGTTGAAAATATAATTTTAGATGACAACACAAAACAAGATGAAGCTATTGAACAAGCCGAAGTCTTTTATAAAGCCATTAAACTTATAATCTCAAATGATCAAATTAGAAAGCAAGCATTTCAATTCTTAAAACAAGATTTTCAAAAACAACCGTTATAT
This sequence comes from Campylobacter peloridis LMG 23910, assembly GCF_000816785.1. NCBI lineage: Bacteria > Pseudomonadati > Campylobacterota > Epsilonproteobacteria > Campylobacterales > Campylobacteraceae > Campylobacter > Campylobacter peloridis. Next base: position 969,344 of record NZ_CP007766.1, read on the forward strand.
TATATTGGGAGTATAGTTGGACCAGGCGCTGTGGTTTCTTTAATCAAAAAACCAACGCAAAAAATTCTTTATTTCAGTGCAAATAAAACTCAACAAGCATTTAATCTTTCCAATAACTCTCTCTACCCCTACTACAAAAACATACAAAATTCCTTTACTCCTTTATGTTCTATAGATGATAAAAATAGTAATTTGTTAAAAGAATTTAATTTTGATAGTTTTTCTTGTAATTTTTACAATAATAATATTTTCAATCAAAGTCTTAAATATTTAGATAATATACAAGATGAAAAAGAATATATCAATGAGTATAAAATATTTTTAGAAAATCTTAATCACTTTAATCAAGAATATAATAATTATAAACTTATGTCTATACAAGTAATCAATAATTTAAAAATAGCCTATATACAAAAACTATCTTTAGAAGATATCAACAACATTAACATCGATTCAAAACCCTATTTATTAAAAGCTTTATATTTTTGTGAAGATTATGTTTTATATGATAAAGATAAGCAAGCTTTATTTGATGAAAACACAATAAAAGAATTAGAATTTAACTCTAGTTTTTATACTATCTTTATCTCTCATAAAAACAAACTAAATGATACTTACTTAAATGCAAGAAAAGAACTTTATAAAAGTATTGATGAGTTTAAAAGACTTGGTTTTAAAGATTTAGAACATGCTTATCAAACTTATATGAGTTCTTTTATTATCAATGAAGAATTAAATAGTAAAGATAAAACAATCAATAAAAATGAAAATAAAGAAATAAATAAAAACTTAAATCAAGAAAGTGATACAAAAGAAAGTATAAATTTCAAAGAACTTTCTTTAAATTCAAATCAAGAAAACAATACAAAACAAAGCAATACCATTATAGATGATATAAAAGAAGATTTTAAGATTGTATCTTATCACCTTAAAAACCTAAGCCACTTCATCTTAGAAAACAAAGAAAAAAATAAAAAGCTTATATTTTTTGACAATGCTTCATCTATGTCAAATCTTTTACATCTTTATGAGAACAATTGTGATATATTTGTTAAAGATGAGTCATTAATCGATATAGCTTTATTAGAACAAAACTATAATCTAGATTTTAATAAACTAAAAACAAGAGTATTTTTTTATGAAAAACTTCTTTTAGGCGCAAAGGAAGATGAAATTTTTTCTTTCAATGATGAAAAAATAAATTATTATCTTAAATATGATGAGAATAATTTATATGCTTTAAAAGATTTAAACATTACTTATGATTATTATCATTGTAAGATTAAAAACTATGTTTTAGCTAAAAATAGTTTAAATATAAAATTAGAACCTAAAAAGATAAGCAAGCGCTATGCTTATGATGATTTAAACCATCAAGATCTAAATTTAACCCACAATAACACTAACATTATAAACAACACTGCTACTTCAAATTACATCAGCCTTATCATACAAGATGAACATGGCAAGGCTATTGATAATGCTAGCATTAGCATAAAAGGGTATGATCATGAAAAACTAATCAAGCAAAGCGTATTGAGATTAAAAACTAATAAAGAAGGTAAAATAAGATTTGATAGAGAAAAAGACTTTAGTAGTTGTCATAGTTTTAAAGTTAGATTAAAAGATAATAAAGCTTATTTAGCCAAACCCTTACAAGATAGCAAAAGAATATTTAATAATTATATTAATCATAAAATAGGACTTATACTTAGGTTTAAAAATAAAGATTATTTTAAATATGATGGTTTTTATTTATATCATTTTAAAGGAAAAGATTTAATAGCTTCTTATATAGCAAGAAGTGGAGTAGCTAAAGCTGATAATTTAAAACCATCAAATAAACAAATTGCTTTTAGTTTTTATCAAGATATAAAAGATAAAACTACCAAGAAAAAAGCATATTTTTACTATGATGATGAAAGTATTAAAGATAAATTTGGAAGCTTACCTGAAGGAAAGTATTATTTTAAAATCAATGAGATTAATTACAACAAACAACCTGATTTTTTAAAAGATTACCCTTTTAGCATAGGTAAGACTTGGGGAAAGTATTGTGTTAGATTATACACAGATAAAGAATGCTCTAAAAGTTTTAAAGAAATAGAAATTTCAAATCCAAATAATGAAAAAGAAAAAAGCAAGAATAAAGAAAGTATGAGTAAGGGGGATTTGTACAACAATGCTATAATAAATAATACTAACCTTAAAAGTAAAAAAATTGCTTAAAATATTAAAAAACTTTCATTGTAATTTTTACAAAAAATATATAAAAAACCATTTTTAAAATATCAAGGAATATAAATGAAAAAACCTTTTTATAAACTTAAAAGATTTTATATACCCTGTATTATATTAATCATAATACTTGCCGTGCTTGCAAAATTACTTTATTCTCCTTTATATACGATTTATTGGGGAATGTATCATTTTCCTAAAAAAGAACAAGAATTTAGAATTTTTGAAAAAATGACTTTAAATCCAAGTCCTGACGATATGATTAAAATTGTAGATGATTATCAGCCTAAACTAGAAGACTTTAAAGATTTAAATACAAAAATGCAAAAGGCTATTTTTGATTTTAAGGTGGCTAAATTATTTGGATTTGAGGATAGGTATTACCGAGCTTCTCTTCAAAATTATGCTAACACATTTTACTTTTTAGTTGGTAATGAACGAATTTTTTTTCGTTATCTTAATTTCATAAGTAATTTAAACTCAAATGAAAAACAAAAATACCTAAACTTAAGAGCCTCTACTAAAGATTTAGAAAAACAAATTTTTAAAGAAGAACTTAAATTTATAAAGCATTGTGAAGAATTTTATGATTATTTAGATAGCATAGGTTATTTGGATAAGGGAACCGAATATAAAAATGCAGCAATTTATTTTAAAATATCAATTCCAAGCTCTTTTTTACTTCATAACAATCAATTATGTTCTTTTAAAAATAGAAATTTCATGTTACAAAAAATAAAAGAGGGGTATAATATATTTAATAATTTAGATCCTGATGGCTCAAAACTTCTCGATAAGACATTAAAAGAAAATTTTAGGAATTATCGTAAGGATATATTACCTTTTCTAGAAGATACAATAAACAAAATCCAAAAGGCCTTAGATGAATGCAAATGAAAATAATACTAGTGTTCATAATGAAAACAATACTACTATTAACATTAAAGAAAGTATAAAAGAAGCTCTAAGAGAAGGACAAGAGGTTATAGAAAGTAGTAGAGAAGGAATAGGAAAAGCAAGTAATACTTTCGATTTTTTTAGCAGTGGCTTCAACCTTTCCCCCAACTCTCCCACTAAAGAAACCCTACAACCTTATATTCAAAAAGTTCAAGTTATTACAGATAAAGTGGATAGCAAACTAAAAATTACTGAATATACCTTAGAGTATATTAACAATGGTGATATAACTAAAGTTTTAGTAAAATTAGGAGAAGAAGTTATACAAGATTTTGTTTTAAAAAAAGGCTTAGATATTTCCAAAGAAATAGCACTTATCTTGTTTAGAGGAAAAATTATTTTTGGTATAATTATTTTTGCTGGAGGAAGTGTTATATCTTACTATTTTTCTGAAAACATTAAAGAATTAGCAAAAAAACTGCTAATAAATACTCAAGATTTGCTTAATAAAATCGCAGATAAAATTAAACCTCCTGTTGTATGCCCTAGTAATTCTATAACACCTAATGGTCAATGTATTGATCATCCAAATGATTTTTTTCAAAAACTAATCAATCCTTTCTCCCTCTTCACTCCACGCCCCTACCCTAGCTATTCAAAACAATACGAACTTGCTCTAGCAAAGAAAAAAGAACTTATAACTAAAACAAGTATAGCTTCTACAACTTACAATTTTATAGATGAAGAATATTTAAAAAACATACAAGATTTAAAAGAACAAGAAAAAATCATTGAACAAGAAGAACAAAAATATCAATTTGATTTAAAACTTTATACAGAAGACAATAAAATAAAAAATGAAATTTTTAATTCTTTATTTAAATCTTTAAATGAAAAGCTAAGCTTTCAATTAAAACAAGAAAGAAATACTTTTTTAAACTCCAATCAAGGCTTAAGTATTATTGCTAATAAACAATACCTACTAAAGACTTTAAACTTGCAAGATATCAACAACATCAACATTGATTCAAAACCCTATTTATTAAAAGCTTTATATTTTTGTGAAGATTATGTTTTATATGATAAAGATAAGCAAGCTTTATTTGATGAAAACACAATAAAAGAATTAGAATTTAACTCTAGCTTTTATACTATCTTTATCTCTCATAAAAACAAACTAAATGATACTTATTTAAATGCAAGAAAAGAACTTTATAAAAGTATTGATGAATTTAAAAGACTTGGTTTTAAAGATTTAGAACATGCTTATCAAACTTATATGAGTTCTTTTATTATCAATGAAGAATTAAATAACAAAGATAAAACAATCAATAAAAATGAAAATAAAGAAATAAATAAAAACTTAAATCAAGATGAAAATTCAAATCAAGAAAACAATACAAAAGAAAATACAAGTAGTATAAAAGAACAAGGTTTTAATCTTTTGTTTGATAAGATTATAATACAAAACAATATTATTTTTAAAGGTAAAAAAAGTGCTTAAAATATTAAAAAGAGTTTCTACTATAGTTTTTATTGTATTAGTTTTTATCATAATTGTTAGTAATGCTTATAACTTCATCCAAGAAGCTTTACAATTTAAAGAAGATAATGAAAGCAAAGCAAGAGAAAATTTTAGTGCTTTAATCAAGTGGAGTGAAAACGAAAGCAAAGAAGAATTAATATATGCTAAGAATTTAAACAAAGAAAACTATAATCAAGAAAAAGTTACACAAATGATTATTAAAAATCTTAAGATGATACAAGCTAGTATTGAAGATATAAGAACTTTAACTATTTATTCATTCCTAGATGAAGATGAGGAACTTTCAAGAAAAGCTAGTCGAATTGTTTTAAGAATAAATATGGATATTATACTTTATCTTTTAGATAATGAAAAAACTTTTATAGGACATAAAACTTATTTTTTATTTGACAAGGAAAGATTTAAAGTTTTTGAAGATTTTTTATTTTTTCTAAATACTCGTTTAGAAGAGGATTTTTTGAAAAAAAATGATAATGATTTTGAAATAATAGAAATTGTAACATATATTAATCTATTGATTGGCTTAGATGGTGCGTTTGCTAATAATATGTACCTAAGAGAACTTTCAATAGCTCCTATTTGTGATTTAAATAATCCCAAAACCATAGCAATTCTAAATGGCATAGAAAAAATTAATATTGCAGTTGATAGATATATCAATCTTATAAATTCAAAAATTAAATTTATTGCCTATAAAGATGATTATCTTAAAATGAAAATAGAAAATATAAACAATAATTATCCAAAACTCAGACTCGGTCAAAAACAAATCAATAAACTTAAATCCATACAATCCAAACTAAAAGAGTGTAAACAATGAACGAAGAATTGCAAAAAGAAGAATTACCTAGAAAAAAATTAAACGAAACAGAAAAAGATTTGCAAATTCCTTTAAAAGATGCGGGTGTAGATGAAATAGGAGAAAAACTACTTAAAGAAGTAGAAGATGTAAATAAAACGGAAAATTTTATGCATCAAAATGAAGTTCAAGCCATCACAGGTGCTACTGGATTTATAAGTAATGCAAACGATACAATATCTAGCTTTTTCAAAGACCTCGAACCCTACCTACTCCCTTTTAAAATCATCATAAAAAGAGCAGATAATACCCTTAGTGGAATTGATGCTTTAATAGAATATCAAAAAACAAAAGATGGTTTAAAAGTTTCTGTAAAAATTGGTTCTGAAATTATTGCTTCACAAATTTTTAAAATAGGAATACCGATAATAAGCACAGCAGCCATTACAACTTATAGCGCAATAGCAATTACAAGCAGCACCTTGTTAGGTGTTTTAGCAGCCATTAGTATTGTTGGCACTGGTATGATAATTCTTTGGTGGATTAATTCTAAAATAGAAGATTGGTTAAAAGATAGTGGTATTTCTTTTATTGATTTTATAAGAGAATATGAAACTCATTTAAGTTCTGAAGAAAAATATTATTATAACTTAGCACATTGTCATCAAACACAAATTAAAAATATGCAAAGAATTCAATTATATTATGATGGTAAGATTTCAAAAGATTTAAAAAATTATTACTATCCTTTTTATGATGTTAAAAAAACGCCATCTTTACTTAATGAAAAAAGCTTACTCAAAAGCATATCAAAAGATTATAAAGCATTAAAACTAAAAGATACAATAGATAACATCCACATTAACTCAGAATTTTATCTATTAAAAGCTTTATATTTTTGTGAAAGTTTTACAAGTTTTAATCAAAACAATCAAGCCTTATTTAACGAAGAAAAATTTCCTTATCATTCTAGCTTTTATACTATATTCTTATTGCACAAAGATAAAATCACAAATACTTATTTAAATGCAAGAAAAGAACTTTATAAAAGCGTTATAGAATTTAATTATTCTCAAAATAAAACCTTACTTGAGAATTTAGAGAAAAACGACACCAAAGAAGATTCTAAGCTATTACGCTTTTATAATCTTTCTTTTAGCCACTTCATCTTAGAAAACAAAGATAAAAATAAAAAGCTTATATTTTTTGACAATGCTTCATCTATGTCAAATCTTTTACATCTTTATGAGAACAATTGTGATATATTTGTTAAAGATGAGTCATTAATCGATATAGCTTTATTAGAACAAAACTATAATCTAGATTTTAATAAACTAAAAACAAGAGTATTTTTTTATGAAAAACTTCTTTTAGGCGCAAAGGAAGATGAAATTTTTTCTTTCAATGATGAAAAAATAAATTATTATCTTAAATATGATGAGAATAATTTATATGCTTTCAAAGATTTAAACATTACTTATGATTATTATCATTGTAAGATTAAAAACTATGTTTTAGCTAAAAATAGTTTAAATATAAAATTAGAACCTAAAAAGATAAGCAAGCGCTATGCTTATGATGATTTAAACCATCAAGATCTAAATTTAACCCACAATAACACTAGCATTATAAACAACACTGCTACTTCAAATTACATCAGCCTTATCATACAAGATGAACATGGCAAGGCTATTGATAATGCTAGCATTAGTATAAAAGGGTATGATCATGAAAAACTAATCAAGCAAAGCGTATTGAGATTAAAAACTAATAAAGAAGGTAAAATAAGATTTGATAGAGAAAAAGACTTTAGTAGTTGTCATAGTTTTAAAGTTAGATTAAAAGATAATAAAGCTTATTTAGCCAAACCCTTACAAGATAGCAAAAGAATATTTAATAATTATATTAATCATAAAATAGGACTTATACTTAGGTTTAAAAATAAAGATTATTTTAAATATGATGGTTTTTATTTATATCATTTTAAAGGAAAAGATTTAATAGCTTCTTATATAGCAAGAAGTGGAGTAGCTAAAGCTGATAATTTAAAACCATCAAATAAACAAATTGCTTTTAGTTTTTATCAAGATATAAAAGATAAAACTACCAAGAAAAAAGCATATTTTTACTATGATGATGAAAGTATTAAAGATAAATTTGGAAGCTTACCTGAAGGAAAGTATTATTTTAAAATCAATGAGATTAATTACAACAAACAACCTGATTTTTTAAAAGATTACCCTTTTAGCATAGGTAAGACTTGGGGAAAGTATTGTGTTAGATTATACACAGATAAAGAATGCTCTAAAAGTTTTAAAGAAATAGAAATTTCAAATCCAAATAATGAAAAAGAAAAAAGCAAGAATAAAGAAAGTATGAGTAAGGGGGATTTGTATCTTTATAACATTAATGAAAAGGGAGAATTTGGCAGCAATGGCAGCATAGGAATAGTTAATGGAGTATTGTTTGAAGATTTATTAAAGCATTTAAGTTATATTGTAAATGAAGAAGAATTGCTTTGCGAATTAGAAGTTAAATACCCTCAAAGACTAAACAATAAAATTGTATTTACAAGTAATAATATAGATTTAAATACCTCTTTTGCACCTGGGACTTATATAAGCTTACAACTAGAAAAAGAAAGCGATGAAAAACTAAAATGGGCTTTTGTAGAATGTGAAAGCAAAGAAAAATTAGACTTGCTATTACATGATTGTAACGGCTATATTGATGAAAAAAATCTTAAGGTATTGTTTGAAAATGATGATTTGATTTATAATGAAAGCTATGAAGATAATGTTTTATCTTTTTGCTTACCTATAAGTAGAAGCAATGAGCCTAAAGAAGACATACAAGATTATAAATACTATATAGTTTTATTTGCTTATAGCAGTGAAAAAACTATACCTAATTTAGAAGATCATTATATCATCATAGATATGAGCTTTAGAGTGGGAGTTGGAGATGATGATAGTGTAAGAGAGGGGGTGCTTGGGGGTATAAATAACACAAACAACAGCAATTTAGCAAAAGACATCATTTATACAAATTATATTTTTAGCGTATTAGAAGCTATAGATTTTTTAAAAACTTGTTGTAAATTACAAGAGAAAAACAAAACAAATAATAATATCTTTTTTAAAACCTACCCTCAACTTGCTGGAAAAATTGCTTATATTTATTATAGGTTTGATTTAGCCAACGAAGAATTTATAAAAAGCGTAAAAGATGGAGATGAATACATAAAAAAAAGAGAGAAATTTTATACTGTTGCATCGGAAGTTTATAATAAAAATCCTATTCATAAACTTGCTTTTGAAAAAAATCAAAATGAGGATATTAATATAGAAATCATAGAAGATTTTTTAAAAAACTTTGCCAAAAGATTAAATATAAATGAAAAAGATTTACCTATAATTACAAATAGTCCTAATAGCGGAGATTCTGGAACCTATGATTTTGCAAATAACATTTTAAGTTTAAATTTAAAAGCATATTCTATTGATTTAATCGATACCATCATACATGAATTTAGACATTTTTATATTAGTCATATAAATATCAACTCCAACAATAGCTTAGAAAGATTACTTTTTTTAAATACAGTAAATTTGTATATACAATGGAATTATCATGATATTTTTAATGCTTACAATAAAAAATGTTTGCTTTTTGATAGTGTAGAACATGGAACAAAAAAATGTTTTATAGATGAAACTTACTACGAAAGTAGAAAAAAGATTGTAGTTACAAAAGATAAAAAAAAGAATTTAACAGATTCTCCTTTATATTTTATACAACCAAGTGAAAGAGATGCTAGGATTACTGCTGGTAAATTTAGAGAAAAAACAGGGATAATATAATGAATAATAACATAGGGTCTTTACCAAATACAAAAAAATATGAACAATTTTTACAAACTAGAAAAGAACCAAATGCACTTTATCTAGGTGTAAATACTAATATAAAATGTTTTAATAATATATGCCCTAGCGAAAAACAAGGTTGGTTAATTGGATACTTAATAGATAGTGAACTTGATAAATTTTACAATCCCAAATTTGGCATTTATTTAGGTAAAATCATATTTGATAAAAAAGGCAACAAACTTATTCCAAAATACATACCTACGAGTATTGAAAATTTAGAAGAAGAGGTTAAGAAAATAAAGAATCCTCTATGGATAGCTGAAAAAAATAATGATTATGTTGAACCTAAATTTACACCTACAACAGAAGGACAAAGCTATCACTTAACAAATCCGAATAATCTAGAATACCAATGCAAAATAGAAAAAAATACAACCATACTAAATCAAGAACAAATCGTATCTTATGTAAAAGAAATTCATAGTGAAAATGTAAGAATAATTCAAGACTATATAGACCAAATTTATAAAGATAATGGCATGAAACCTTATGCATTTGATGATGAATTTTATGAAGAATTGGGTAATTTAGGAATAATCACTCAAAGACAAGTAGAAGGTTTTAAAAATAATCGTTTAATTAAGAAAAATTCCTTATTGCTTACTATGTTAGATTATTTAGTTAAGCAAGATAGGAAAAATGAAGATTATTTGATTACTTTTGATGATGAGTATTTTTATGATTATTTTGTTTTTAGTTTGGGTGGGTTTATATTAAAACTTTCTCAAGGTATGCTTCAAAATGAAATCAACTCTCTTTTTAATCCTGCAGCTTATATAGCTGATGCAAAAATAAATTATATAAATTTAAATGATGAATTAAGCAAAAAATACGAAAAAGAAATATTTAATATGGGATTTGAAAAAAGAGGTAGTTATTTTGTGGACTATTTTGATTATAATTTTAATTATAATGGGTTTTTTGAGATTAACAAATATAATGGGTCGTATTATGATGAGCTGAATTTGGCTTCTAGTTTAGATTCACCTAATACTATTTGCCATGATAAAAACTCCATAAAAAAATGCATACTAAACCCCTCTACTCTAGGCAAATACTATTTTCAAATAAGCAGATACCACGAAGAAGTTTTCTTTGAACTTTTAAAACCATATTATCCTAGTATAAAAAATCTCCCTAAAGGATGGAGTAAAGAAATGATTGAAAAAATGTAATATATCTAATAATATAAAGTATTGTATCTAACAATGCTATAATAAATAATACTAACTTTAAAGGTAAAAAAATTGCTTAAAATATCAAAAAGAGTTTTTATTATATTAGTTTTTATCCTAGCTATTGGTATTTACGAATTGATCCAAGAAGCTTTACAACTTAAAGAAGCTAATGAAAATAAAGCAAGAGAAAATCTTAGTGCTTTAATTAAGTGGAGTGAAAACGAAGGTAAGGAAGAATTAGAATATGCTAAGAATTTAAGCAAAGAAAACTATAATCAAGAAAAAGTTACACAAATGATTATTAAAAATCTTAAGATGATACAAGCTAGTATTGAAGATGTAAGAATTTTAACTATTTATTCATTCCTAGATGAAGATGAGGAACTTTCAAGAAAAGCTAGTCGAATTGTTTTAAATTTAAATAACGATATTATATCCTATCTTTTATACAATGAAAGAAATATCACAAATCATAAAACTTATTTTTTATTTGACAAGGAAAGATTTGATGCACTTGAAGATTTTTTATTTTTTCTAAATACTCGTTTAGAAGAGGATTTTTTGCAAAATAAAATCAAAAGTCATGATTTTTCACATATTGTTTATTATACATCTTCTTTAATTGGAAACAACTGGGGATTTTCCCATATTTATATTGGAGATCTTTCTAAAAAATTCACATGTAAATTTGATAATTCTAAAACTGCAATAATTTTAAATACAATGAGAAAACTAAATAAAATTACAGATAATGTTACAAGAAGAATTTGTAAAGATTTTTTTTTAGATAATCAAGTTAAAGAGAAGCTAAAAGAAAATATTAATAAAATTTTAGAAAACTTCAACAAGAAGACATTGACAAATCTTAACACTCTACAATCTAAACTAAAAGAATGCACAAATGAATGAGATAGAACTTAACACTCAAAATAAAACCTTAAACGAAACAGAAAAAGACACAAAAACTATTTTTAAAATATCAAGGAATATAAATGAAAAAACCTTTTTACAAACTTAAAAGATTTTATATGCTCTGCGGTTTGCTTATAGCTTTGATTATTTTTATAAGCTTAGCTTATCGCCCTTTAGAGCTTATCTTTTGGGATAAGTATTATTATGAAAAAGAAAATCAAATTAGAAAAGAGATATCTAAATTATTCTGGAGCAACGAAGAAGAATTTAAAAAAGTTTTTGTAGAACAAAACTTAAATCAAGAATTAAAACTTAATCAAAAAGAACTATTAAATTATATGCATAATTTTAAAAAAGATTTTAAATTTATGCAAATTTTAGGTTTAGACAATGCTTATTTGGTAGCTCTTAGAAATAAAGTAAGTATATTTGGAAGAAAAAGTGAAACTAATCTTAATTATTTTTATCTTGCTTCTAATAGCACTACCAATTTAAACGAAATGAATAATTTTATAAGCATTATGGATAGATATATCATTTTTATTAACAAAATAGATGCATTGCCTGACACTTATGCACTTATGAAAATAGCCTTTAATGCCGATTATTTTCTTTTTAATTTAATCCCATTTGCTTCAAGCCTAGATAAAAACTTTATGTGTTCTATACCTCAAAAAGAACAGTTATTAGAAAATATGATTAATTCTTATAAAAAAATGAATTTATTGTATGATATAAATTTAAAAACCGAAATTCAAGAAATGATATACCCAACAATATATGAAGCAAAAAGATATAATTATTTCATAAATATTGCTAAAGGAAGATTAAATGCATGCGGAAGATAATTTAAATTTTAAAGATAATTTTTAAATTATATAGGAAAAATAAATGTCTATTTATAAAGAATGTGAAGTTTGTAAAACAAAAATCAATAAATTACAAAATATTTGGAATATATTCTCAGGCAAATTAGAAATAAAATGCAAAAATTGTAAAAGTAAATATGGTGTTTCTAGTAAGATTATAAACTGGATATATGATACTTTTATATATTTATTGCTTATTCCAGATAGTATGCTTTTAATTATAATATTTTTTGGTGGATATTTTTTTGTCAAATATGGATTATTAGTAGTGCTTTACTTATTAGCAATTATCCTTCTTGTTAGAAAACTAATAAATATTGTTTTACTTCTTCTTTGTAAATTAAAAAGGCTAGAAAATGAGAGATAAAGGATTAATGGAACATCTTAAGGATATTAAAGATGGTATTGCAGATTGTTATATAGGACTTTATGATTTTGGAGATTTTTTAGCTAGAATTTCAGGTTTTAGAGATTGGCAAGAAAAAAGTGTTATTTTAGATGATTTTCATAAAAGGCAGACACTAGAAGAATTAGACTTTTTAAAAGATATTGTTAAAAATGAAACTTCTAGAAATATTATACTAGAATATTTAATAAAAGATATCAATGAAAGACCTTTGTATTATTTAGCACCATCAGGAATTTTAACAACAATTAAAAAAATAACCAAAACAAAAAAACTATTCATAATAAACATAACTTCTTTAGGAGGAAAAGCAACATCCACCGCCCACTCTCTCTACCCCTACTACAAAAACATACAAAATTCCTTTACTCCTTTATGTTCTATAGATGATAAAAATAGTAATTTGTTAAAAGAATTTAATTTTGATAGTTTTTCTTGTAATTTTTACAATAATAATATTTTCAATCAAAGTCTTAAATATTTAGATAATATACAAGATGAAAAAGAATATATCAATGAGTATAAAATATTTTTAGAAAATCTTAATCACTTTAATCAAGAATATAATAATTATAAACTTATGTCTATACAAGTAATCAATAATTTAAAAATAGCCTATATACAAAAACTATCTTTAGAAGATATCAACAACATCAACATTAATTCAAAACCCTATTTATTAAAAGCTTTATATTTTTGTGAAGATTATGTTTTATATGATAAAGATAAGCAAGCTTTATTTGATGAAAACACAATAAAAGAATTAGAATTTAACTCTAGCTTTTATACTATCTTTATCTCTCATAAAAACAAACTAAATGATACTTATTTAAATGCAAGAAAAGAACTTTATAAAAGTATTGATGAATTTAAAAAACTTGGTTTTAAAGATTTAGAACATGCTTATCAAACTTATATGAGCTCTTTTATTGTCAATGAAGAATTAAATAACAAAGATAAAACAATCAATAAAAATGAAAATAAAGAAATAAATAAAAACTTAAATCAAAAAAGTGATACAAAAGAAAGTATAAATTTCAAAGAACTTTCTTTAAATTCAAATCAAGAAAACAATACAAAAGAAAATACAAGTAGTATAAAAGAACAAGGTTTTAATCTTTTGTTTGATAAGATTATAATACAAAACAATATTATTTTTAAAGGTAAAAAAAGTGCTTAAAATATTAAAAAGAGTTTCTACTATAGTTTTTATTGTATTAGTTTTTATCATAATTGTTAGTAATGCTTATAACTTCATCCAAGAAGCTTTACAATTTAAAGAAGCTAATGAAAGCAAAGCAAGAGAAAATTTTAGTGCTTTAATCAAATGGAGTGAAAACGAAAGCAAAGAAGAATTAATATATGCTAAGAATTTAAACAAAGAAAACTATAATCAAGAAAAAGTTACGCAAATGATTATTAAAAATCTTAAGATGATACAAGCTAGTATTGAAGATGTAAGAACTTTAACCTCTTATTATCCTACAGAAGAAGATGTTGAGCTTATGAGACAAGCTGGGCATGTTATTTTAAACTCAAATACTGATATTATACTTTATCTTTTATATAACGAAAGAAATATCACAAATCATAAAACTTATTTTTTATTTGATAAGGAAAGATTTAAAGTTTTTGAAGATTTTTTATTTTTTTTAAATACTTATCTAGAAGAGGATTTTTTACAAAAAGATATTCATAAGTTTGATAGCTTTGATATAATTAGAATTGGAATATATGCTAATGTTCTAATCACCTATAATCGTGGATTTACTGATATGTATTTGAGTGAATTTCCTCAAGATATTTGTGATTTAAATACCCCTAAAACTATGACAATTTTAAATGGTATGAGTCAAATTAACACTGCTACTGACAAAGTTTTATTGTTTTTAAATAAAGAATTAAAAATACACACTGATAGTCATTTAAAAATGCAATTAGAAAAAGCAATCTATAATTTTAAAAAACTCAGACTCGGTCAAAAACAAACTAATAAACTTAAATCCATACAAACCAAACTAAAAGAATGCACAAATGAATGAAATAGAACTTAACACTCAAAATAAAACCTTAAACGAAACAGAAAAAGATTTGCAATTTCTTTTAAAAGATGCAGGTGTAGATGAAATAGGAGAAAAACTACTTAAAGAAGTAGAAGATGTAAATAAAACGGAAAATTTTATGCATCAAAATGAAGTTCAAACCGTGAAAGGTGCTACTGGAACAAGTATAAATTTATTTGATTTTGCAAAGCAAATTTTCAAAAATCTCGAACCCTACCTACTCCCTTTTAAAATCATCATAAAAAGAGCAGATAATACCCTTAGTGGAATTGATGCTTTAATAGAATATCAAAAAACAAAAGATGGTTTAAAAGTTTCTGTAAAAATTGGTTCTGAAATTATTGCTTCACAAATTTTTACAATAGGAATACCGATAATAAGCACAGCAGCCATTACAACTTATAGTGCAATAGCAATTACAAGTAGCACCTTGTTAGGTGTTTTAGCAGCCATTAGTATTGTTGGCACTGGTATGATAATTCTTTGGTGGATTAATTCTAAAATAGAAGATTGGTTAAAAGATAGTGGTATTTCTTTTATTGATTTTATAAGAGAATATGAAACTCATTTAAGTTCTGAAGAAAAATATTATTATAACTTAGCACATTGTCATCAAACACAAATTAAAAATATGCAAAGAATTCAATTATATTATGATGGTAAGATTTCAAAAGATTTAAAAAATTATTACTATCCTTTTTATGATGTTAAAAAAACGCCATCTTTACTTAATGAAAAAAGCTTACTCAAAAGCATATCAAAAGATTATAAAGCATTAAAACTAAAAGATACAATAGATAACATCCACATTAACTCAGAATTTTATCTATTAAAAGCTTTATATTTTTGTGAAAGTTTTACAAGTTTTAATCAAAACAATCAAGCCTTATTTAACGAAGAAAAATTTCCTTATCATTCTAGCTTTTATACTATATTCTTATTGCACAAAGATAAAATCACAAATACTTATTTAAATGCAAGAAAAGAACTTTATAAAAGCGTTATAGAATTTAATTATTCTCAAAATAAAACCTTACTTGAGAATTTAGAGAAAAACGACACCAAAGAAGATTCTAAGCTATTACGCTTTTATAATCTTTCTTTTAGCCACTTCATCTTAGAAAACAAAGATAAAAATAAAAAGCTTATATTTTTTGACAATGCTTCATCTATGTCAAATCTTTTACATCTTTATGAGAACAATTGTGATATATTTGTTAAAGATGAGTCATTAATCGATATAGCTTTATTAGAACAAAACTATAATCTAGATTTTAATAAACTAAAAACAAGAGTATTTTTTTATGAAAAACTTCTTTTAGGCGCAAAGGAAGATGAAATTTTTTCTTTCAATGATGAAAAAATAAATTATTATCTTAAATATGATGAGAATAATTTATATGCTTTCAAAGATTTAAACATTACTTATGATTATTATCATTGTAAGATTAAAAACTATGTTTTAGCTAAAAATAGTTTAAATATAAAATTAGAACCTAAAAAGATAAGCAAGGACTATGCTTATGATGATTTAAACCATCAAGATCTAAATTTAACCCACAATAACACTAACATTATAAACAACACTGCTACTTCAAATTACATCAGCCTTATCATACAAGATGAACATGGCAAGGCTATTGATAATGCTAACATTAGTATAAAAGGGTATGATCATGAAAAACTAATCAAGCAAAGCGTATTGAGATTAAAAACTAATAAAGAAGGTAAAATAAGATTTGATAGAGAAAAAGACTTTAGTAGTTGTCATAGTTTTAAAGTTAGATTAAAAGATAATAAAGCTTATTTAGCCAAACCCTTACAAGATAGCAAAAGAATATTTAATAATTATATCAATCATAAAATAGGACTTATACTTAGGTTTAAAAATAAAGATTATTTTAAATATGATGGTTTTTATTTATATCATTTTAAAGGAAAAGATTTAATAGCTTCTTATATGGCAAGAAGTGGAGTAGCTAAAGCTGATAATTTAAAACCATCAAATAAACAAATTGCTTTTAGTTTTTATCAAGATATAAAAGATAAAACTACCAAGAAAAAAGCATATTTTTACTATGATGATGAAAGTATTAAAGATAAATTTGGAAGCTTACCTGAAGGAAAGTATTATTTTAAAATCAATGAGATTAATTACAACAAACAACCTGATTTTTTAAAAGATTATCCTTTTAGCATAGGTAAGACTTGGGGAAAGTATTGTGTTAGATTATACACAGATAAAGAATGCTCTAAAAGTTTTAAAGAAATAGAAATTTCAAATCCAAATAATGAAAAAGAAAAAAGCAAGAATAAAGAAAGTATGAGTAAGGGGGATTTGTACAACAATGCTATAATAAACAATACTAACCTTAAAGGTAAAAAAATTGCTTAAAATATTAAAAAACTTTCATTGTAATTTTTACAAAAAATATATAAAAAACTATTTTTAGAATATCAAGGAATATAAATGAAAAAACCTTTTTATAAACTTAAAAGATTTTATATACCCTGTATTATATTAATCATAATACTTGCCGTGCTTGCAAAATTACTTTATTCTCCTTTATATACGATTTATTGGGGAATATATCATCATCCTAAGGCTCAATTAAATTTTAAAAATTTTGAAAAAATGACTTTAAATCCAAGTCCTAAAGATATGATTAAAATTGTAGATGATTATCAGCCTAAACTAGAAGACTTTAAAGATTTAAATACAAAAATGCAAAAGGCTATTTTTGATTTTAAGGTGGCTAAATTATTTGGATTTGAGGATAGGTATTGCCAAAATTTTATTCAAAGCAACATTGATATTTTTATCTTTCTACATGGTAGAGAGCAAACCTATTTTAATTATCTTAATTTCATAAGCGATTTAAACTCAAATGAAAAACAAAAATACCTAAACTTAAGAGCCTCTACTAAAGATTTAGAAAAACAAATTTTTAAAGAAAAACTTAAATTTATAAAGCACTATGAAGAATTTTATGATTATTTAGATAGCATAGGCTATTTGGATAAGGGAGCTTGGTATAAAGCTATGGCTCTTTACTCAAAAGTATCAATTCAAGGAATGTTTTTACTTTACAACACCCAATTATGTTCTTTTAAAGACAAATTGACAATATTCAAACAAGTGAAAGAAAGTTATAATACACTTAAAAAATTAGATACACTAGAATTTTCTAATGAAGAAATAAATAAAAAGTGGAAAAGTAATCATAAAGCAATAATAATCTTTATAGGTAATTATTTAAACAAAATCCAAAAGGCCTTAGATGAATGCAAATGAAAATAATATTAGTGTTCATAATGAAAACAATACCACTATTAACATTAAAGAAAGTATAAAAGAAGCCCTAAGAGAAGGACAAGAAATTGTAGAGAATAGTAGAGATGCAACCGGAGAAATAAGCAATACCTCTCATTTTTTAGGCAATATATTCAACCTTTCCCCCAACTCTCCCACTAAAGAAACCCTACAACCTTATATTCAAAAAGTTCAAGTTATTACAGATAAAGTGGATAACAAACTAAAAATTACTGAATATACCTTAGAGTATATTAACAATGGCGATATAACTAAAGTTTTAGTAAAACTAGGAGAAGAAGTTATACAAGATTTTGTTTTAAAAAAAGGCTTAGATATTTCTAAAGAAATAGCACTTATCTTGTTTAGAGGAAAAATTATTTTTGGTATAATTATTTTTGCTGGAGGAAGTGTTATATCTTACTATTTTTCTGAAAACATTAAAGAATTAGCAAAAAAACTGCTAATAAATACTCAAGATTTGCTTAATAAAATCGGAGATAAAATTAAACCTCCTGTTGTATGCCCTAGTAATTCTATAACACCTAATGGTCAATGTATTGATCATCCAAATGATTTTTTTCAAAAACTAA
Source organism: Campylobacter peloridis LMG 23910 (assembly GCF_000816785.1). NCBI lineage: Bacteria > Pseudomonadati > Campylobacterota > Epsilonproteobacteria > Campylobacterales > Campylobacteraceae > Campylobacter > Campylobacter peloridis. The sequence goes on from NZ_CP007766.1 coordinate 988,087, forward strand.
TCAATCCTTTCTCCCTCTTCACTCCACGCCCCTACCCTAGCTATTCAAAACAATACAAACTTGCTCTAGCAAAGAAAAAAGAACTTATAACTAAAACAAGTATAGCTTCTACAACTTACAATTTTATAGATGAAAAATATTTAAAAAACATACAAGATTTAAAAGAACAAGAAAAAATCATTGAACAAGAAGAGCAAAAATATCAATTGGATTTAAAACTTTATAAAGAAGATAATAGAATAAAAAATGAAATTTTTAATTCTTTATTTAAATCTTTAAATGAAAAGCTAAGCTTTCAATTAAAACAAGAAAGAAATACTTTTTTAAACTCCAATCAAAGCTTAAGTATTATTGCTAATAAACAATACCTACTAAAGACTTTAAACTTGCAAGATATCAACAACATCAACATTGATTCAAAACCCTATTTATTAAAAGCTTTATATTTTTGTGAAGATTATGTTTTATATGATAAAGATAAGCAAGCTTTATTTGATGAAAACACAATAAAAGAATTAGAATTTAACTCTAGTTTTTATACTATCTTTATCTCTCATAAAAACAAACTAAATGATACTTACTTAAATGCAAGAAAAGAACTTTATAAAAGTATTGATGAATTTAAAAGACTTGGTTTTAAAGATTTAGAACATGCTTATCAAACTTATATGAGTTCTTTTATTATCAATGAAGAATTAAATAACAAAGATAAAACAATCAATAAAAATGAAAATAAAGAAATAAATAAAAACTTAAATCAAAAAAGTAATACAAAAGAAAGTATAAATTTCAAAGAACTTTCTTTAAATTTAAAACAAGAAAACAATACAAAAGAAAATACAGACACTATAATAAAAAATACAAATTTTAACAATGAAACTTCTTTAAAAACAAAACAAAGCAATACCATTATAGATGATATAAAAGAAGATTTTAAGATTGTATCTAATAATGCTATAATAAATAATACTAACTTTAAAGGTAAAAAAATTGCTTAAAATATCAAAAAGAATTTCTATTATAGTTTTTATTGTATTAGTTTTTATTATAATTGTTAGTAATGCTTATAACTTTATCCAAGAAGCTTTACAATTTAAAGAAGCTAATGAAAATAAAGCAAGAGAAAATCTTAGTGCTTTAATCAAATGGAGTGAAAACGAAGGTAAGGAAGAATTAGAATATGCTAAGAATTTAAGCAAAGAAAACTATAATCAAGAAAAAGTTACACAAATGATTATTAAAAATCTTAAGATGATACAAGCTAGTATTGAAGATGTAAGAACTTTAACCTCTTACTATCCTACAGAAGAAGATGTTGAGCTTATAAGACAAGCTGGGCATGTTACAACAAATTCAAATACTGATATTATACTTTATCTTTTATACAATGAAAGAAATATCACAAATCATAAAACTTATTTTTTATTTGATAAGGAAAGATTTAAAGTTTTTGAAGATTTTTTATTTTTTCTAAATACTCGTTTAGAAGAGGATTTTTTACAAAAAGATATTCATAAGTTTGATAGCTTTGATGTAGTTAGAATCGGAACGTATGTTAGCGACCTAATTGGCTATAATAGTGGATTTACTAGTATGTATTTGAGTGAATTTTTACAAGATTATATTTGTGATTTAAATACCCCTAAAACTATGACAATTTTAAATGGTATGAGCAAAATTGATTTTACTTCTAATAGAATTTTATTATTTTTTAATAAAGAATTAGAAAAATATGCTTATACTGATGATAATAATTTAATAAAAAACCTTCAAAAATTGATCTATATTTTTAAGAAATTCAGACTCGATCAAAAACAAACTAATAAACTTAAATCCATACAATCTAAACTAAAAGAATGCACAAATGAATGAGATAAAACTTAACACTCAAAATAAAACCTTAAACGAAACAAAAAAAGACACAAAAACTATTTTTAGAATATCAAGGAATATAAATGAAAAAACCTTTTTATAAACTTAAAAAATTTTATATACCCTGCGGTTTGCTTATAGCTTTGATTATTTTTATAAGCTTAGCTTATCACCCTTTAGAGCTTATCTTTTGGGATAAGTATTATTATGAAAAAGAAAATCAAATTAGAAAAGAGATATCTAAATTATTCTGGAGCAACGAAGAAGAATTTAAAAAAGTTTTTGTAGGACAAAACTTAAATCAAGAATTAAAACTTAATCAAAAAGAATTATTAAATTATATGCATAATTTTAAAAAAGATTTTAAATTTATGCAAATTTTAGGTTTAGACAATGCTTATTTGGTAGCTCTTAAAAATAAGGATGTATTATTTACTTTACAAATGCAAAATAGTCTTAATTATTTTTATTTTATTTCCAATAGCACTGATTTAAAAGAAATTAATAATTATTTAAATGTTGCGGATGAGTTGCTTGTCTTTATGAGTGAAATTGAAAAATTATCATCTAAGTATAATCCAGGTAAAATAATGTTTGAAATTAATTTTATGACTTATAATATCTTGTTTTTTGGTTTTACTTTAGATATAAATCTTATGTGTTCTATACCTCAAAAAGAACAGTTATTAGAAAATATGATTAATTCTTATAAAAAAATGAATTTATTGTATGATATAAATTTAAAAACCGAATATCAAGAATTATACGAAACAATATATGGCGCTAAAAACCTAATCGTCTAATAAATTTTGCTAAAGGAAGATTAAATGCATGCCAAAAATAATTTAAATTTTAAAGATAATTTTTAAATTATATAGGAAAAATAAATGTCTATTTATAAAGAATGTGAAGTTTGTAAAACAAAAATCAATAAATTACAAAATATTTGGAATATATTCTCAGGCAAATTAGAAATAAAATGTAAAAATTGTAAAAATAAATATGGTGTTTCTAATAAAGTTATAGATTGGGTGTATAGTATTTTTTGTGAAAACTTATTACTCTTTCCACCAATTGTATTTTTAAATTTCATATATTTAGGTAGATATTTTTCAAAATATGGATTATTTGAAATGATATGTTATTTATCAATAATCATTCTTTTTAGTAGAAAACTAATAAATATTGTTTTACTTCTTCTTTGCAAATTAAAAGGCTAGAAAATGAGAGATAAAATTTTAAAAAGGGTATTAAAATTATGTTTTTTTACATTTTTTATTTACAACACCGCTTATGCTTTGTGTACTGATGAGTTGAGCGATGAGGATTTAAAATTTATACAAAATACAAATTTAAATCAAGTTAATTTTAAATGTAATATAAACAATCAGACATACTATTACAACAATCTTACTCGAAAAGAATATTTACAAAACTTAGAAGAACTTAAGGCGATTTATTTTAATCTGAACAAAGAAGAATTAAAAACACTAAGCTATGTCATCTATCTTAATGAAGCACTTTTTTATCTAAAACTTGATTTGAATTTTTTAAAAATTTTTTTTTCTGTACAAAAAAACGATATTTCAAACCTTGAAAACTTAAGAAAATCTCATTATAAGCAAATAGAAAATATCCTAACATTAAATCAGAAAAAAGAATTACAAAACTTTTTTGTTTTAGCAGATCAAATTTTACATAAAAACGAAATTGCAAAAGATTATATTGATATTTCTTCCAATCTTATAGAGCAAAGCAAACTAGAAAATAAAGAAATTTTAAAGTATATTGAAAATTCAAATAAAGATATCTTCTCTCTTAAAAATATCAATCAATTAATCTTTCTTTATAATACAAATTTACTTATAAATGAAGCTAAAAATTATCCACAAAGATTAGCTCTTGCTTATGATAAAAATGAAGCATTAAAACTTTTAGAAACACTTTTAAAAACAATGAATAAAATTTCAAATAAAGAAGATAAACTCGTGCTTTTGCAAAATGCTTTAATTACTTACGATAAAGCAATATCAAGCTTAAATATTGATTTACCATTGAATGAACAAAAATATAAAAAAATAATCAAAAGAAAAGAATATATTATTTTAATGGGACGATTTTTTCAAAGCGATGCGTTTACTTATTTTAACACCAATCTAAAAAGAAAATTTGATTTTAAAGATGATTTTATTCAAATTTTTCCAAAAAGAACGAGTGAAATTTTAAAACTCATTGCAATTTACAATCAAACAAAAAAAACTTTAATGCTTACAAAAGAAGCTTTAAAATATAAGGAATAAATATGTCAGATAAAGATGACTTAATAATACCCGAAGAGATTAGACAAGCTTGGAATGAAATAGAACCTATTTTAGATTATGGAAATACTATTTTAGAAACTTTCAATTCTTGCGGATTAATTTGCAAAAAAATTCCTATTACTGGCGATATTATCAATTTTATTTTGGTTTGGGATGAAGAAAAAAGCGTAAGCAAAGCTATAGCTAATTTAGGAATAGATAGAATGGCTGATTTAACAATTATCATCTCCACCATTATGGATTTAGGAATGACACTTGATAACATAAAAAATATTGAAAACTCTAGAGAAGAAGCAAAAAAATTTACTTTTAATTTAATTGACTCCTTTACAAGTAATAAAACTTACAAATCCACCGCCTACTCTCTCTACCCCTACTACAAAAACATACAAAATTCCTTTACTCCTTTATGTTCTATAGATGATAAAAATAGTAATTTGTTAAAAGAATTTAATTTTGATAGTTTTTCTTGTAATTTTTACAATAATAATATTTTCAATCAAAGTCTTAAATATTTAGATAATATACAAGATGAAAAAGAATATATCAATGAGTATAAAATATTTTTAGAAAATCTTAATCACTTTAATCAAGAATATAATAATTATAAACTTATGTCTATACAAGTAATCAATAATTTAAAAATAGCCTATATACAAAAACTATCTTTAGAAGATATCAACAACATTAACATCGATTCAAAACCCTATTTATTAAAAGCTTTATATTTTTGTGAAGATTATGTTTTATATGATAAAGATAAGCAAGCTTTATTTGATGAAAACACAATAAAAGAATTAGAATTTAACTCTAGTTTTTATACTATCTTTATCTCTCATAAAAACAAACTAAATGATACTTACTTAAATGCAAGAAAAGAACTTTATAAAAGTATTGATGAGTTTAAAAGACTTGGTTTTAAAGATTTAGAAAATGCTTATCAAACTTATATGAGCTCTTTTATTATCAATGAAGAATTAAATAACATAGATAAAACAATCAATAAAAATGAAAATAAAGAAATAAATAAAAACTTAAATCAAGATGAAAATTCAAATCAAGAAAACAATACAAAAGAAAATACAAGCACTATAATAAAAAACACAAATTTTAACAATGAAACTTCTTTAAAAACAAAACAAAGAAATACCATTGCAGAAGATACAAAAGAAGATTTTAATCTTATATCTTATCACCTTAAAAATCTAAGCCACTTCATCTTAGAAAACAAAGATAAAAATAAAAAGCTTATATTTTTTGACAATGCTTCATCTATGTCAAATCTTTTACATCTTTATGAGAACAATTGTGATATATTTGTTAAAGATGAGTCATTAATCGATATAGCTTTATTAGAACAAAACTATAATCTAGATTTTAATAAACTAAAAACAAGAGTATTTTTTTATGAAAAACTTCTTTTAGGCGCAAAGGAAGATGAAATTTTTTCTTTCAATGATGAAAAAATAAATTATTATCTTAAATATGATGAGAATAATTTATATGCTTTCAAAGATTTAAACATTACTTATGATTATTATCATTGTAAGATTAAAAACTATGTTTTAGCTAAAAATAGTTTAAATATAAAATTAGAACCTAAAAAGATAAGCAAGCGCTATGCTTATGATGATTTAAACCATCAAGATCTAAATTTAACCCACAATAACACTAGCATTATAAACAACACTGCTACTTCAAATTACATCAGCCTTATCATACAAGATGAACATGGCAAGGCTATTGATAATGCTAGCATTAGTATAAAAGGGTATGATCATGAAAAACTAATCAAGCAAAGCGTATTGAGATTAAAAACTAATAAAGAAGGTAAAATAAGATTTGATAGAGAAAAAGACTTTAGTAATTGTCATAGTTTTAAAGTTAGATTAGAAGATAATAAAGCTTATTTAGCCAAACCCTTACAAGATAGCAAAAGAATATTTAATAATTATATTAATCATAAAATAGGACTTATACTTAGGTTTAAAAATAAAGATTATTTTAAATATGATGGTTTTTATTTATATCATTTTAAAGGAAAAGATTTAATAGCTTCTTATATAGCAAGAAGTGGAGTAGCTAAAGCTGATAATTTAAAACCATCAAATAAACAAATTGCTTTTAGTTTTTATCAAGATATAAAAGATAAAACTACCAAGAAAAAAGCATATTTTTACTATGATGATGAAAGTATTAAAGATAAATTTGGAAGCTTACCTGAAGGAAAGTATTATTTTAAAATCAATGAGATTAATTACAACAAACAACCTGATTTTTTAAAAGATTATCCTTTTAGCATAGGTAAGACTTGGGGAAAGTATTGTGTTAGATTATACACAGATAAAGAATGCTCTAAAAGTTTTAAAGAAATAGAAATTTCAAATCCAAATAATGAAAAAGAAAAAAGCAAGAATAAAGAAAGTATGAGTAAGGGGGATTTGTACAACAATGCTATAATAAACAATACTAACCTTAAAGGTAAAAAAATTGCTTAAAATATTAAAAAACTTTCATTGTAATTTTTACAAAAAATATATAAAAAACTATTTTTAGAATATCAAGGAATATAAATGAAAAAACCTTTTTATAAACTTAAAAGATTTTATATACCCTGTATTATATTAATCATAATACTTGCCGTGCTTGCAAAATTACTTTATTCTCCTTTATATACGATTTATTGGGGAATGTATCATTTTCCTAAAAAAGAACAAGAATTTAGAATTTTTGAAAAAATGACTTTAAATCCAAGTCCTAAAGATATGATTAAAATTGTAGATGATTATCAGCCTAAACTAGAAGACTTTAGAGATTTAAATACAAAAATGCAAAAGGCTATTTTTGATTTTAAGGTGGCTAAATTATTTGGATTTGAGGATAGGTACTTTGAAGTTTCTCTTAAAAGCTACATTAGTCTTTTCATTTTTCTACATGGCAAAGAACATACTTATTTTAATTATCTTAATTTCATAAGCGATTTAAATTCAAATGAGAAACAAAAATACCTAAACTTAAGAGCCTCTACTAAAGATTTAGAAAAACAAATTTTTGAAGAAAAACTTAAATTTATAAAGCACTATGAAGAATTTTATGATTATTTAGATAGCATAGGCTATTTGAATAAGGGTTCTTGGTATAAAACTATGGCAATCTATCCAAAAATAACAATTCGAGGTCTTCTTTTATTTCATAACAATCAATTGTGTTCTTCTAAGGATACAAATTTCATATTTCAAAACATGAAAGAAAACTATAATATATTTAATAATTTAGATCCAAATAGCTCAAAACTTCTCGATAAGACACTCGGAAAAGAATGGAAAGATTACCGCAAAAATGTATCAATCTTTATAGAAGATACAATAAACAAAATCCAAAAGGCCTTAGATGAATGCAAATGAAAATAATATTAGTGTTCATAATGAAAACAATACCACTATTAACATTAAAGAAAGTATAAAAGAAGCTCTAAGAGAAGGACAAGAAATTGTAGAGAATAGTAGAGAAGTCAATGGATTGTTTAATAATAGTGTAAATATATCCGACAAAACAATATCTTTCTCCCCTAACTCTCCCACTAAAGAAACCCTACAACCTTATATTCAAAAAGTTCAAGTTATTACAGATAAAGTGGATAGCAAACTAAAAATTACTGAATATACCTTAGAGTATATTAACAATGGTGATATAACTAAAGTTTTAGTAAAATTAGGAGAAGAAGTTATACAAGATTTTGTTTTAAAAAAAGGCTTAGATATTTCCAAAGAAATAGCACTTATCTTGTTTAGAGGAAAAATTATTTTTGGTATAATTATTTTTGCTGGAGGAAGTGTTATATCTTACTATTTTTCTGAAAACATTAAAGAATTAGCAAAAAAACTGCTAATAAATACTCAAGATTTGCTTAATAAAATCGCAGATAAAATTAAACCTCCTGTTGTATGCCCTAGTAATTCTATAACACCTAATGGTCAATGTATTGATCATCCAAATGATTTTTTTCAAAAACTAATCAATCCTTTCTCCCTCTTCACTCCACGCCCCTACCCTAGCCATTCAAAACAATACAAACTTGCTCTAGCAAAGAAAAAAGAACTTATAACTAAAACAAGTATAGCTTCTACAACTTACAATTTTATAGATGAAAAATATTTAAAAAACATACAAGATTTAAAAGAACAAGAAAAAATCATTGAACAAGAAGAACAAAAATATCAATTGGATTTAAAACTTTATAAAGAAGATAATAGAATAAAAAATGAAATTTTTAATTCTTTATTTAAATCTTTAAATGAAAAGCTAAGCTTTCAATTAAAACAAGAAAGAAATACTTTTTTAAACTCCAATCAAAGCTTAAGTATTATTGCTAATAAACAATACCTACTAAAGACTTTAAACTTGCAAGATATCAACAACATCAACATTGATTCAAAACCCTATCTATTAAAAGCTTTATATTTTTGTGAAGATTATGTTTTATATGATAAAGATAAGCAAGCTTTATTTGATGAAAACACAATAAAAGAATTAGAATTTAACTCTAGTTTTTATACTATCTTTATCTCTCATAAAAACAAACTAAATGATACTTATTTAAATGCAAGAAAAGAACTTTATAAAAGTATTGATGAGTTTAAAAGACTTGGTTTTAAAGATTTAGAACATGCTTATCAAACTTATATGAGTTCTTTTATTATCAATGAAGAATTAAATAGTAAAGATAAAACAATAAACAAAAATGAAAATAAAGAAATAAATAAAAACTTAAATCAAAAAAGTGATACAAAAGAAGATTTTAAGATTGTATCTTATCACCTTAAAAACCTAAGCCACTTCATCTTAGAAAACAAAGATAAAAATAAAAAGCTTATATTTTTTGACAATGCTTCATCTATGTCAAATCTTTTACATCTTTATGAGAACAATTGTGATATATTTGTTAAAGATGAGTCATTAATCGATATAGCTTTATTAGAACAAAACTATAATCTAGATTTTAATAAACTAAAAACAAGAGTATTTTTTTATGAAAAACTTCTTTTAGGCGCAAAGGAAGATGAAATTTTTTCTTTCAATGATGAAAAAATAAATTATTATCTTAAATATGATGAGAATAATTTATATGCTTTCAAAGATTTAAACATTACTTATGATTATTATCATTGTAAGATTAAAAACTATGTTTTAGCTAAAAATAGTTTAAATATAAAATTAGAACCTAAAAAGATAAGCAAGCACTATGCTTATGATGATTTAAACCATCAAGATCTAAATTTAACCCACAATAACACTAGCATTATAAACAACACTGCTACTTCAAATTACATCAGCCTTATCATACAAGATGAACATGGCAAGGCTATTGATAATGCTAGCATTAGTATAAAAGGGTATGATCATGAAAAACTAATCAAGCAAAGCGTATTGAGATTAAAAACTAATAAAGAAGGTAAAATAAGATTTGATAGAGAAAAAGACTTTAGTAATTGTCATAGTTTTAAAGTTAGATTAGAAGATAATAAAGCTTATTTAGCCAAACCCTTACAAGATAGCAAAAGAATATTTAATAATTATATCAATCATAAAATAGGACTTATACTTAGGTTTAAAAATAAAGATTATTTTAAATATGATGGTTTTTATTTATATCATTTTAAAGGAAAAGATTTAATAGCTTCTTATATAGCAAGAAGTGGAGTAGCTAAAGCTGATAATTTAAAACCATCAAATAAACAAATTGCTTTTAGTTTTTATCAAGATATAAAAGATAAAACTACCAAGAAAAAAGCATATTTTTACTATGATGATGAAAGTATTAAAGATAAATTTGGAAGCTTACCTGAAGGAAAGTATTATTTTAAAATCAATGAGATTAATTACAACAAACAACCTGATTTTTTAAAAGATTACCCTTTTAGCATAGGTAAGACTTGGGGAAAGTATTGTGTTAGATTATACACAGATAAAGAATGCTCTAAAAGTTTTAAAGAAATAGAAATTTCAAATCCAAATAATGAAAAAGAAAAAAGCAAGAATAAAGAAAGTATGAGTAAGGGGGATTTGTATCTTTATAACATTAATGAAAAGGGAGAATTTGGCAGCAATGGCAGCATAGGAATAGTTAATGGAGTATTGTTTGAAGATTTATTAAAGCATTTAAGTTATATTGTAAATGAAGAAGAATTGCTTTGCGAATTAGAAGTTAAATACCCTCAAAGACTAAACAATAAAATTGTATTTACAAGTAATAATATAGATTTAAATACCTCTTTTGCACCTGGGACTTATATAAGCTTACAACTAGAAAAAGAAAGCGATGAAAAACTAAAATGGGCTTTTGTAGAATGTGAAAGCAAAGAAAAATTAGACTTGCTATTACATGATTGTAACGGCTATATTGATGAAAAAAATCTTAAGGTATTGTTTGAAAATGATGATTTGATTTATAATGAAAGCTATGAAGATAATGTTTTATCTTTTTGCTTACCTATAAGTAGAAGCAATGAGCCTAAAGAAGACATACAAGATTATAAATACTATATAGTTTTATTTGCTTATAGCAGTGAAAAAACTATACCTAATTTAGAAGATCATTATATCATCATAGATATGAGCTTTAGAGTGGGAGTTGGAGATGATGATAGTGTAAGAGAGGGGGTGCTTGGGGGTAAAATACCAAGCGATACTAAATACTTAAAACAATGGCTCGATTTGAATTTAATAGCAAATTTTAATGACGCTTATAATTTTTTATTATCTACATTTTTGTGTATAGATCAATTTTCAATTGAAAAATTAAAAACCTACCCTCAACTTGCTGGAAAAATTGCTTATATTTATTATAGGTTTGATTTAGCGAAAATATATTTTCAAGTCAAATCAACAAAGAATATGCAAATAAAATATGGGGATTATTTTCAAGATATAATTTACTATGAAAATACAATTAAAAAGACAATACAAAAACACAACTATAATTCCAATAAAAATTATCCTATTGCGTATTGGGAAAAATTAATTGAAGAAATCTACAATCAATTTAAATTAAATATAAAAACAGAATTTATCTCATCAGATGATAGTAGTTTATTTGGTTTTTATAATCAAGACAAAGCTATTATTGAAATCAATATAAACAATATAGAAAATACAGAGGAAATATTAAAAACTATTATACACGAAATACGACACGCATACATGCATCAAAAAAAACCAAATAATGATGTCTTGCAACACTATATTTATTATAGCAATCAATATATTTATTTTAATAAAACAGATCAAAAATTTGGAAATAAAACAATACCGGATGTTTATTTTTTTCAGCCAAGCGAAGCAGAAGCTAGAGCAATAGAAGAAAGTATCATCAAGGAGTTAAGATGAGATACAAGAAACCAGATACAAAAAAACACGAACAATTTTTACAAACTAGAAAAGAACCAAATGCACTTTATCTAGGTGTAAATACTAATATAAAATGTTTTAATAATATATGCCCTAGCGAAAAAAATTATTGGTATTTTTTCAACCATATTGATTTAGAAAATAAAATCCACATTACATATAATCCCAAATTTGGCATTTATTTAGGTAAAATCATATTTAACAAAAAAGGCAATAAACTCCTACCAAAATACATACCTACAAGTATTGAAAATTTAGAAGAAGAGGTTAAGAAAATAAAGAATCCTCTATGGATAGCTGAAAAAAATAATGATTATGTTGAACCTGAAGCGATTTTTTTTGAAGATAATATTCTTGGTAAAAAAATAAAAACAACTAGAGGCAATTACCATATAACAAACCCAAAAAACCTAGAATACCAATGTAAAATAGAAAAAAATACAATTATACTAAATCAAGAACAAATCGTATCTTATGTAAAAGAAATTCATAGTGAAAATGTAAGAATAATTCAAGGCTATATAGACCAAATTTATAAAGATAATGGCATGAAACCTTATGCGTTTGATGATGAATTTTATGAAGAATTGGGTAATTTAGGAATAATCACTCAAAGACAAGTAGAAGGTTTTAAAAATAATCGTTTAATTAAGAAAAATTCCTTATTGCTTACTATGTTAGATTATTTGGCTGGGCAAGATAGAAAAAGTAAAGATTATTTGATTACTTTTGATGATGAGTATTTTTATGATTATTTTGTTTTTAGCTTAGGCGGTTTTATATTAAAACTTTCTCAAGGTATGCTTCAAAATGAAATCAACTCTCTTTTTAATCCTGCAGCTTATATAGCTGATACAAAAATAAATTATATAAATTTAAATGATGAATTAAGCAAAAAATACGAAAAAGAAATATTTAATATGGGATTTGAAAAACAAGGTAGTTATTTTGTGGACTATTTTGATTATAATTTTAATTATAATGGGTTTTTTGAGATTAATCTAGATGATTATTTTCCAAATATTTTGCATTCAAAAACTATAAACAGATTAAAATATAATGATGAAATAAAATTTGGAATCAAATATAAATATAATTTTATTAACACACCTAATATTCAATACACTAAAAAAAACAACCAAAAGGATGAGTTCTACACTCCCTCTACTCTAGGCAAATACTATTTTCAAATAAGCAGATACCACGAAGAAGTTTTCTTTGAACTTTTAAAACCATATTATCCTAGTATAAAAAATCTCCCTAAAGGATGGAGTAAAGAAATGATTGAAAAAATGTAATCTTATATTTTTTCTATATTCTTAATCAAACTGCTAATATTAGAATCGATTTTAATATTATGAGTTTGCAAATCAAAAATTGCAAAAATGAAAAAACCTAAAATACATCCAATAGGTATAACAACTAACGCAAATTTCATAAATCTGCGTTGAAAATACTGCCAAAATTTTTCCCTATTAGCTCCATTATAAGCCTTATCAAAAGCTGTCTCATCTGTTAAATTTATAAGAGGAGTTAAAGCCGATGCTATATTGTTACAAAAATAAATAATTTTTTCCTCAACATCTTTTTCATGAGAATATTTTCCTCTATATCCTAAAATCAAGCAAACATATATGAATTCCAAAAAATCCTTGTTTTTGGATGGATTAGACAACCAAGAAAGCGCTATATCGTAAAAATTATCACCACCTAGAGTCTCATCAAATAACCTCACGGTTAAAGTATGATTTGCCCAAGAGCTATTAATAAATAAATCATTTTTCATTAGACTTTCATCTACAAATACACATAAACAATATCTTAATTTTATAATATCTTTCTCATCATACTCTTTAAAAGTACTTAATCTTGAACTCCAAACCAATATTTCATTTACAAGCTTTTCTTTTAAATTCTCTATATAAGCAGCATCCAAAGAATGAACCTTAGATAATCTATAAACAAGTAAAAGAATTTCCAAGCAATTATCAACAACTTTATTGATTTCTAAACCTTTTAAATCACTTTCTAAAAGTAAAGATCCTTCTTTAAAATGTGATTCTTTTTGCATATTACTCCTTAAAATACAGCCCACATTTTTATATCAGGGTTTTTTATATTTGTTGTTAGATATAAACTTATAACATTTTCGCCCTTAAAGTATTTAAACAGCTCATCTTTTTTGTCTAACTTGTAATAAATATAACCATTTAAATAAGGTATAGAAGATGGAATATTTGAAATTTGCTCTATGTTTATCCCTCGTAATTGTGTTGTTACTATACTTTTTATCCTACTTTGAGTATGAATTTTACTTTGAGTTTTAAAATTATATAATAAATACTCATGATTAACATCAGCACTAATAGCTAAAAATAATTCGCCCTCTTCAATAACCGTAGGATTGTCAAACAACAAATCATAAAATCCATTGTTATTATCAATTACTTGAGCCATAGTATATTTTGGAGAAGTTATTTTTGCAAATAAAACTCTCAGTTGATTAGTAAGTGGTAAAAAAGTGTTAGTCAAGTCATCATGATTGTATACTATAAAATCAGAAAAGGAGCTTTCAGTACCAAAAGCACTAAGATCTCCTTGAAAATCAACTAATTTTTCATATAAATTTTCAGGATGTATTTTATCTTTATTGATTATATATGAAAAAATAAAATACCATTTTTTTAAAAGATTAAGCGATAAATAAGTACTAAAATCCAAGGTGTTTTTAGTTTGATCTATACCCTTAAATACTTCAGTGAGTATTTCTTTATGCTGTTTAATTGAATGCGAAATTTCTTCTAAAAATGATTTAATATACGAAGATTTATTTAAATCTAAACAAGTGGGTATAAAACTTTCATCTAACTCTATTTTTTTATTTAAATCAATATTTTTGATTTTTGCTATAGGAATTTCAAGTTCATCTGGAGTTTTACTACCTAAAAAGCCCAATTTCAATCTTAAACTAGCTAAAGTAATGCTTATTTTTTCTTGAGAGAAAGTAATATTATCATTCTCATATTCATCTTCCAAATCAGTATGTTTAAAAACATCATTAGTATTATCATCATATATTCTTGAAGCTACAACACTTCTTAAACTAATGTATTTTGAATTAGGTATATTATTGTGTAAAGATATATCTGCTATAGAGGATAAACCCATAGGAATTTTAATAACAATAATAGAATTTACCAAAGAATCATAATTAACTTCCAAAGGCTCTGGAAGCTCATCTTGTTCTGGTGCATTAAAAATGCTACCATCTTTAGCAATTCCAGAAATTCTTTTAAGTGCTATTTTTCCTTGCATTAACATTTCATTGGAAAATTCTAAATCAATTATTCCATATAAATTATTGAAAGTTGAAATTGTTTTAAGATTAATATTTCTTTCAAAATATCGTTCTTGTTGCTCAAAATGAATTTTATCAATATTTAGCCCATTAAACCAAGCTACTTTTAGCTTATCCGCCATTATATTTTCCTTAGATTAAATATGTCTAACACCATCTTTTGTTATTTCAAATTTTAATGTTTTTTTAGTTCCAAAACCATTAGCATCATCTGTTTTTGCCCAAATTTTTGTTACCTTTTTAGTATTATTTGCAAATAAAACCAAAATACCAATATACGGCACTTCTTCATCTATAACTTTAAAAGCAATAATATTATCTTTAGGGGCAATTTGTAGTCTAATCGAGTCAATTTTATCTCTACCGAGTATAGCATCCTCTCTATTAATCAGCTCTAAATCACTAGCCTTTATAAATTTATTTACATCTTTTAGTTGATACACAATAACAGTCAAAGGAACATCATCATTTCTACTATTTAAATTAGAATTTTTTATATTATCAATCTTTACACTTACAACACTAGAGCAAGAACTTAAAAACAACCCCATGAGCAACATAACAAAAATTTTTCTCATTCCCATCCTTAAAAAAATACTTAAATAAATAACACTATAATTTTATTTTTTATTATAATTAAAAAAACTTTCAATAGTGCTTAGGAGATAAAAAATGATTTTCTGTGATCATTATGAAGAAAATTTAGAAAACTTAGAGATATTTCATTTACTTGAAGAAGAGATGACAAAATACAAAACATTAAATCATGAAAAAATACAATGGGATAAGGTATATGAATACTCATTAGATATTTTACAAAACAACTCGATGGATATGAAAATTTTCGCTTACTTTTCTTTATCATGTTTAGCATTAAATAACGAAGAGTGTTTTAAAATATTTTTAGAAATAATAATTTTTACAGAAAAATTATTTCGAGAAAAACCTGAAAATATAAGTAAAACATCTTCTATACTATTAAATCAAAAAAAGAAATACAAACAAATTGTTGAAAATTTTATTAATGAATTTAATAAAAATTCACCAAAATGCTCACAAGTCACAGCTAAAAGTTTAAATGAATATTTTGAAAAATTACACGAAATTTTAAATTGTAATTTTGCAAAATTAAACATTAAAGAAGAAATAACTCAAACTAAACAATCACCTCTTAAATCTCCAGTGACACAAGTAAATATCGATATAAAAAACACAAAATTATCTAATCTTAGCGATAGAGAATACAGAACATTATTAAATAATCTAGCAATAGAATTACTAGAAAATAACATTGAAAATACTAATGCTTATTCATTGTTTGCAGAAGCAGCTTGGGGAAGATTAAAAACCCTTCCACCGCATTCAGATTTTGTCACTAAAGTAAGATATCCTGATAGAAATTTAATAAAATTACTATTAGATAAAAATACGAATGAGTTAGATCAAATAAAATGTTTTATCAATAACCTTTCACTTAACCCTTTCTGGATAGAAGGATTTAAACTATTTTGTGATTTTTTACATCATCATCAAAAAGAACACTCCTTGAAAATTTTAAATTTACTAACTTGTAATTTTATTCTCAAATTCAAAGATATTACCAAGTTAAGATTTGACAACGGCGAATTAATGTGTAAAGAAGATACATTTAATTATTTTGTAAAACAAAATCAAGAAACTAATAAAAAAACACACACCACATCCGATAAAAATAAAAAAGTAGAGCAATTACTCATTGAAATAAACAATGAAAATTATAATAATTCTTTATTTTGTAATATAAATTCTTTAATAGCCATGGCACAAGTTTTTGAAACAAACAATATGAAAAATAATGCAAAAATTATATACTTACAACTAGTTGAACTTATGGAAAAAACCTTATTAAAGGATTACTTAAGTGATGAGTATAATTATGCAAAAAACAAAACTAATAAAAAAATATAAACTTAGTTATTCTTTATTTAGTTTTATGTATAATTTAAAAAATAAATTTTAATTCAAAAAATAAGGAAGTAAAATGTCTGATGGATCAAGTGCACCAAAAGAACGCATAAATATAACCTACAAGGCAAAAACAAACGGGCAAAATGCAGAGATAGAATTACCTTTAAAACTTATGATAATGGCTAATTTAACAGGTAAAAATGAACAAAATTTAGAAGATAGAGAAATTGTGTCTATCAACAAAATAAATTTTAATCAAGTTATGCAAAAACTAGACATCAAAACCCAATTTAATGTTAAAAATACTTTGGGTGGAGGCGCTGAAGAATTAGATATCAACCTAAAAATATCTAGTATGAAAGATTTTTCGCCTGATAATATAGTGCAACAAGTGCCAGAGTTAAATAAACTAATGCGCCTTAGAGAAGCATTAATGGCTCTAAAAGGACCCATGGGTAATATTCCAAATTTTAGAAAAGCTGTTTTAGATGCTCTAAAAAATGAAAAAACCAAAGAGCAGTTGCTTTTAGAAATCAAAAAAGAAAATAACGAAGAATAAAGGAAACATAATATGTCAAAAGATAAAGTAATTGATACTCCAATTATTGAAAGTATTATGGAAAAAAGCAAATATGCTAGAAATGATGAAAGCTATAGTATAGCAAAAAGAGGAGTAGCCGAATTTATTTCCGCAATAGTTGAAAGCGATAACATAGAAGATAAAATCAACAAATTTGCACTTGATGAAATGATTGCCCATATCGATGATTTATTATCAAAACAAATGGATGAGATTTTACATAATGAAGAATTTCAAAAATTAGAATCGACTTGGAGAGGACTTTTCTTCTTAGTAGAAAGAACTGATTTTAATGAAAATATTAAAATTAATCTTTTTGATATTACAAAGGAAGAAGTTTTAGAAGATTTCGAAAATAATCCAGACATCACCCAAAGTGTTGTTTATAAAAATATTTATTCTTCAGAATATGGACAATTTGGTGGAGAACCAGTTGGTGCTATAATTGGTGATTACCAACTAAGCACTACAAGTCCAGATATGACTTTTTTAAATAAAATGTCAAGCATAGCAGCAATGAGTCATTCTCCATTTTTAACTTCTTTAGGACCTAAATTTTTTGGTTTAGAAAATTATTCAGAATTAGCTAATATTCAGGATTTACAAAGTCTTCTCGAGGGTCCACAATACACAAGATGGAGAACTTTTAGAGAAAATGAAGATTCTAAATACACAGGATTAATGGTTACGAGGTTTTTGACAAGATCGCCTTATGATAGTGAAGAAAATCCCATCAAAAGCTTTAATTACAAAGAAAATGTTCATGCATCTCACAATCATCTATTATGGGGAAATTCAGCATATGCTTTCGCAACAAGATTAACAGAAAGTTTTGCTAAATACAGGTGGTGTGGTAGTATCATAGGACCAAAAAGCGGTGGAAGCGTAAAAGATCTTCCTACTTATTTTTATGAAAATTTTGGAAACTTAAAAGCTAAAATTCCTACTGAAGTTTTGATTACAGATAGAAGAGAATATGAACTTGCAGAAAATGGGTTTATAACTTTAACTCTAAGAAGAGACACCAATAATGCAGCATTTTTTTCAGCAAATTCTGCTTTAAAACCTAAAATATTTCCAAACACACCAGAAGGAAAAGAGGCTGAAACAAATTACCGCTTAGGCACTCAATTGCCTTATGTATTTTTAATTTCAAGATTAGCACATTATCTAAAAGTACTACAAAGAGAAGAAATTGGAAGCTGGAAGGAAAGAAGTGATATTGAAAATGGTTTAAACGAATGGGTTAGACAATATATTTCAGATCAAGAAAATCCACCAGCAGAGGTTAGAAGTAGAAGACCTTTTAGAGGGGCTCAAGTAAAAGTGGATAATATACCAGGGGAGCCTGGATGGTATAAGATTGGGTTGAGTGTTCGTCCTCACTTTAAATATATGGGTGGAAATTTTGAACTATCTTTAGTAGGTAAATTGGATAAAGAATAATAAATGTCTTTGTTGGATAAAATTATTCATTCATTGGATGAGCAATATCAAAATATCCCTTTTTATCAAAATGAATTTCAAGAAATAAAAAATAATATACAAGTTTTGCTTAATGCAAAACTTGATGACTGCTTAAGTGTTGAAGATTTTGGATTATCTAGTATGGAAAATCTAAATTTAAGCTCGACAGAACTTTGCTTGAACATGGCAAAAGAAATTCATAAACTCATAAGTAAATACGAAAAAAGAATTATAATTAATTCTATCACATATAATGATTCTTTAAAACCTTGGCAACTTTCATTTTTACTAAAATGTGTTTTTTGTAATGATAATTTTAAAGAATTTGCAATTGAAATTATATTTAAAAATAATCGATATTGCGAGGTTATCTAAAATGACACAAGATGATATACATTATTATCAAAAGGAGATTGCTTATCTTAATCATGCTCGGAAAATTTTTATAGATAAATTTCCCAAGTTAACCCCTTTTTTATCTTACGATAGTAAAGATCCAGATATAGAAAGAATTATTGAAAATTTAGCAATATTAACCTCTAAAATTCATCAAGAATTAGATCAAAATATACCCTATATTGCAGAATCTCTAATTAATATTCTTTCTCCAAATTACACCAACATTCTACCTTCTATGTGTATGCAAGAATTCAAATTTAGCGAAAACAGCAAACTCAACAGATTAATTATTCCTAAAAATAGTACAGTTAAATCTGTATCTATAGAAAAATGTGAATGTGAATTTAAAACAGTATATGATGTATATCTATATCCATTAAATATAGAGAATGTTTTTTTAGGAAGTGAAAGACAATATCATACATTAGATATACAACTTAGAGTTAGTAGAGAAGATTTAAACATAGAACATCTAGGTTTAGATAAACTAAGTATATACTTAGGGGATGATGTTTACACATCATCTACATTACTTTTTTATATGCATCAATATTTAGAAGAAATAAAAGTCATATCTCATGACACAAAAGAAGAATTTAAAATAAATACCCATAATATTAAAACTATGGGTTTAAAGCCAAACGAAAGTTGCCTATTTTATAATGACTTAGGATTTGAATCTTTTTCCTTGCTAAGAGAATACTTTTTTTTGCCTGAAAAATTTAATTTTATCTCAATACAAGGCTTGGATGTTTTACATGAGTGTAAAGGTAAGTTAATTAGCATTTTTTTTAAATTTAATAAGACACTTCCTAAAAATTGTATTATAAAAAATGAATTATTCTCATTATCGACAACACCAATCATTAATATTTTCGAAAAAACAGCAGAACCTATCATCAATAATCACTCGAAAAATGGATATAGAATTTTCATCGATAGAACAAATTTAAATGCATATGATATAGTTCAAATAAAACAAGTCAAAGCACATAATAGCGACAGCGGGAGTAGAATTTTAAAAAATTATAAAAATTTTGAACGTTTTGAATTTATGCAAAATAAAATACAAGATTTTTACTACATTACAAATAAATCAAATTCCAAGCAAGATAACTTCAAAGAAATATCGTTTTTTTCCTCAAACAATACAAATGAAACAATCACAATAGATGTATTATGCTGTAATAAAAATTTACCGACCCATTTAAAAATAGGCGATATTAATCTTATACCTTTTTATAAAGATGCTATTACGAAAAACATTACCATTCCAACGTCGATCAAGCAAGTTAAAACCAATGGTAATCTTTTATGGAAATTAGTTTCTATTTTGTCATTTAGTTACCAAACTCTTTTAACAAAAACATCCTTTTTTCAAGTTTTAGAAAGCTATAGCTTTCCCGATGATAAAACTTCTGAAGTAGTATGTCAATTACTTACCTCTTCAATAATTGACATACAGTCAAAACCAAGCTACTTAATTGATGAGCATATTACAAAAAAAGGCACTATGAGTATTATAAGTATAGATGATTCTAAATTTTATTCTTTAGGTGAAGTTTATAAGTTAGGATTAATAATTTCAGAATTTTTATCATCCTTTGTGAGTATTAATTCATTTTGTGAATTAAAAATTAAATGCATAAACTCAAAAGTGACTATACACTATCCTTTTAAAAAAGGAATTAAACCTATATTATGAACAATGCAAACTCTTATACCTTTTATAAACTTCTTAAAAAATTATTAAAAGATCATCCCAAAGAAGATATTTTTCTAAGGGTAAATAATGCCCTAATGCATCCTAACAAAGAAATCGAATATGTAAAATTCAATAAAAATATTAGTGATTTTCCCATTGAAATTATGATTAATTTTATGGGTCTACAAGGTAATACATCACAACTCCCTTCTTATATACTAGACAAGCTCTCTAGGAATGAGGATGGCGGGGATGGATGGAGTTTATTTTTTGATTTCTTCAATCACTATCTTCTTTGGATTTTTTTTGAAATTACCACTCTTAACAATTATCCAAAAAGTTTTGATATTAACTTCAACGATAGAATTTCTAAAATACTATTTTCTATGTTAGGTATCAATGACACAAAAATTGCAAAGAGATATCTGCCTTTTGCACCGTTATTACTAAGTTTAAGAAGACCTAAAAGTTATATTGAAAGAATTTTACAAATCACTTTTAATTTACAAAATCAATTAAATATTATAGAAAATATACCCCATCAAATTTACATAAGACACATACAATTAAATAAATTAGGAAGTAAAAATCATATTTTAGGAAAAAATCTAATCTTAGGAAAAAAATTTCTATCTTACCAAAATAAAATAGCTATTTATATAAAAGATATACACTATGATGAAGCTTTAAAATACTTTCCAAACGCAGAAAAATACAAAGAGCTTAAAGAAAGTATATTATTTCTAACTAACAATGAATTTTGTGTTGATTTATATCTTAAAATTATTTTTAATAAAAGAATGCTGTTTAAGCTAGGAGATTACTCTCACTCCAAATTAGGATGGGGTAAAATTTTAGGAAAAAAAATAAAAAATTACGAAATAATACATATTAAACTTCATGAATAATTTTTATATTTATCAAAATATATCATTTATTCATCTATATTAAAATCAAATACATAAGATCTGAATTTTTATTATTTAAACTATTGATATTATTAAATTTTAATAATACCCAATATTATGAAAATAACCATAAATTAACAACAAGCTTATATTAATCCAAAACTCTACTTCAACCTCACATTCATAATCATATTAGATAAAAAGATACTATCTTTATCAAAGCTTTTTAAGTTATATTCTAGTTTTAGGTATCTTTTTTGTATATCTTGTATTAAAGTTGAAAGATTGTATAAACTTAAACTTTCTAATATATTTATAAGTTCTATCTTACTTAAAGTATTAAAATCATTTAACAAGCTAAGATAATTACTTATAATAGAAGAAGAATTGATATTATGAAATATAATTTTATTTTTTATATCTTCTTTAATAAAAAATTGATTATTTTTTATATAAAAATAATCTTTAAGATGATGATTACTTAATATTTGATTGTAAAAACTTAAAAGGCTTTCTTTACTATTTAAGTCTATAAAATTTAAAAATATATTTTCTTTTAATAATGCTTCTTGTAATTGTTTTAAGTTTTTAAAAGCTTGATTTATACTAGAAGTATTTTTTAAAGCATAAATGATATTATCATCTTTAGAAATTTTTCTATTTATATTATATTGCAATAAAGGATTTTTATAAAGTGTATCACTATTGATTAAGATATTGATATGAAAAGATTCTTTACTTTTATTAGTTAATTGAAGCAAAAATATAACATCTTTTATAACTTGTAAAATATCATTTGCTACTTCACCATAGCCCCAAGTAAAGATAATATGATTATCATCTATATTTGTAGCACCAAATAATAAAGAAAGTGAAAAATTAAAGCACTAAGGAATAAAATGTAAAATCTTTTCATCAATTGTATTAAAGAAGCTAAAGAGTTTGTTTGATATAATTATATTAAGGGTGCAACGCCAAAGGGGCGCAACCCTTTAGCGTTAATTTACCGCCCAGAAGGGAGATGAGCATAATGCTAACAAAAATTATCCTTATAATTATACTCTTAACACTTTGCTATGTCAAGGCTTATTGAGTATCCCCTGCTTTTGCAGGGTTTAGGATAATCCCTTTGGCTTACCAAACAAACTTTTAACTAAACTCTATCTCCTTTCTATAATTTTATTTTTCTTTTTAATTAGTAGGTTTTCTTGTTAAATTCTCAAGATTGCTTTCAATCTTTTCTTGTATTTTTATAGAATCAGCTTGTATTTTATCTACATCAATACTTCCAACAATATCAGCAATAAAATCACTTAAATCTATTTCACTAAAATCTAACTTTTGAAATTCTTCTGGAATAAATCCTCTACAATCAGGACTCTTTGAAGAATCCCAACCTCTTTTAATTTGTGGGCGTCCTTGTTCATTAAATATTCTTGCTAATTTTGAATTAAAACAACAATGTGTTTTTTTATGCTGAATACAAGCTATGAATTTAATTTTTTTTAGAGCAATATTCACCAACTTCTACACATCTATTTTGCTTATTGAGTTTAGCTAGCTTTTTTTATCTTCTTTACAAGGTATAAGCCCTATAAATACTTTATCTTTATCACAGCAACCACCCCCAGTTAAGCCAAAAATTTGTCTTTAGAGCGACATCTATTATCTTTTCCATTAAAGATAAAAATTTGTCCTCCACAAGAACCATCATCTTCCCAACCATTATTATTTTCATCATTAATACCAACTTGAGCATCATCATCTTCGATATGGCTAGTGCTTTTTTAAAACACAACTATTACATTTAAAATAGTTATTGTTTTAAACATACAATATCTTTACTAACTTCTAAAACTATCTAAAGCATAGCATTTATATTTTATTTTACAGTATAAGCAGGACATAAAATAAAATATTTAATATAGTATAATGTAGAATTATAGATATTAGAAAAAATTTAAATGGTAATGATTTTAAAAAATGTTTATAGCTTTGAAAAAATAGCTAAAATTATACTAAGGGTTAAATCTTTAAAATAAGATTTAATCTACTTTGGCAATTCATATAATAGCAAATATTCTATTTTTAAAATTGTTTCTTGAATATATTAAACACTTACTCTTCATTAGTCAGGCAGTATTTTTCTTTGTTAGAATTTAAATACACAATATTCTTTCCTTGAAATTCACACTCTAAAAATTTTAATACATCACCTATTTAGCAAAACAATATCACTTTTTTACACATTTTTACAATAAAATACAAAGTATGTGCAAAAGTATGTGCAAATGAAAAATATTTCATTAAAGTATGGATATTTAGGGATTTGGTTGGTAAATTACATGGCGAGCTCGGGCACCATTTAAGAATTATGAAAATTATTTGCATTTTTTAAGTCTATAAGCATATTAATATGTAAAATCCCATCTTCATCATAAACATCTGAAATTTCCTCAAAACCCAAAGATTTATAAAACCCTTTTAAACGATTTTGCGCACTAATTTTTACTTTAAATTCTTTATAATTATTTTTTATAATTTCAAATACTTCTAATAATAATTTCTTCGCTATTCCTTGATTTCTATATTTTTGATTTACAATAATCCTACCAATAGATATAGTATCAAAATTTATCCCTTTAGGCACTATTCTACAATAGCCTATAATCTCATTTGCATTATCTTCATAAAATACATGAAGACATTGTAAATCTTTATCATCTAAATCACTATAAATACATCGCTGTTCTACAATGAATACATCTTGTCTTAACTTGCAAATTTTATATACTTCTTTTGTATCTAGCTCAATAAATTTTTTTACAATTAATCGCATACCCCTCCCCCATAGCCATCATTAAAACCAAATGAAAGCTATTATAAATCTTGTGTTTTATACCATTTAGGTAAATGATCTTCTAAAGGTGTGTATTTAAACATATCTGTAGTATTTGCATCTTGTAAAACTTTCCAAGAATTTAAATCTTGATTAAAATCTCCTGCAAATGCAAACATCTCTTGCATATTAGTTACATTGCTTACATCCCAATTGTTTAAATTTTGATTAAATTTTCCAGCACCCTTAAACATCTCTTGCATGTTAGTTACATTACTTACATCCCAATTGTTTAAATTTTGATTAAACTCACTAGTAAAATAAAACATACCTTTAGCGTTTTTTAATTTTGAAACATTCCAGTTGGTAATATTTTTATCAAAATCTACAAGACCTGCAAACATATAACTTGCATTTTCAACATTTGCCATATTCCATTTTTCAATACCATTAAAATTTATTCTCTCTTGCGCATTGTATTTGCAATTTGCTATATCATAATCTTTAAATTGCATTTGACAATTTTCCTTTGTAAATTTTGCAAATAAAAAACTCATATCTTTTATATTACTTGTATTTATTTTATCTAAAGAAATATTTTCATCTTGTAATAAAGCAACTAATTCGCTTCTATCTTTAGGGGTGTATTCAAAAGATGTTTTGTTATCATAACAAGCACACAAAAATAAAGCCAAAGATGAAAAAGTTAAAATTTTTTTATACATCATTTATCCTTAAGTTAATTAATCATTAAAGACTATGTCTTTTTGTTTTATAATTGTATTCTTTTTCAAAAATAAGTATATCATTTTCTTTGACTTTCATATCACCTTTTATATAAAAATATTCCAAATCACTTGTTTGGGTTAAAACTATATCCGCATCCATCATACAACCTTGTCGTCCTATTTTCATTTTTTGTATAATACTATATTTAGCACTTAGTGGGTTTTCATTTTGAAGACTTAATTCTCTTTTTAAATTATGCTCTACTAAAACATCTACCTCATCAAATTTATAAACCCCTTCACCAAAAACTCCGCCAATTCCATCTGTTACACAAGTCCAAGTATCGCTTAAGATATCATAAGAGATGTTTCTATCCACTCTACCTTCTTTTAGTAAAGTAATAGGAGTTAAAGCTGCACTCTGTGCTTGCATGTTAATCATATCGCTATCCTTTCCATCAAAACAAGGTAAGGCAAGCTCACACTCATTTAACTCCAAAGTTAAGGTTGCAATTTTAGGCATAGGCCAAAACATAGGCCAAAATGAATTTGCAAGTGATAATCTTATTTTAGAACCTTTAGAAAATTTATATCCGCAAGCATCAAGCTTAAGCTGTTTATTAATAAATTTATTATCGCTTAAACCAATAAATTTTTCTTTATCATCGCTTAAAGCTAAATTTAATACTCCATAACTCACCCTTTTTACAAAACCATCTTCTCTTACTTCACTAAGTTGGGCAAAAAGCATAGCTTTTTCTTGGTCACTAGAAATTTTTACACTTAATAACGGAAAACCTAAGACATCTAAATCATTCTCTAAAATATCACTTTCAAATATAACAGCCATTCCATCATCTAATCTTTGATCGCAAGGGCTTTCTCCTAATACACCCGCTCCCATCCATTCTCCAGATAAAAGTCCGTGATTTAAAGGAGTATTAATTTTTACTATATCATTTGACTTATTTTGGGTTAGCTTATATGGATTTAAACAATAATTTTTATATTTGATATTTTTTTCAAAGTTATCAATACCCACAAAACGCCCATTTACAGACTTAATATTCGCACTTGGTTTCATACTATTTTCAATATATGCTTGTATCATAGGAACTTTAAGTACATCATTTTCTTCATTTTTTAACCATTTATCCCACCATTTTAAAGCCTCTTGCAAGAAACCAATCGCAGGTAAAGGTGCTCCATCATGAGGATAAACATGAGCCCAAGGACCTATAATAGCTTTTTTTGGAACCTTTAAACCCTGCATAAGAGTAAATACGGTGTTAGTGTAAGAATCAGCCCAACCATCTAATGCAAAAACTGGAACTTGAATATCATCATAATTTTCCCCCACAGATCCATGTTTCCAATAATCATCTTTCAAAGTATGTTCAAGCCATAAAGCTGGCCATAAAGGCATATTTTCAAGCCTATTTAACCATTTTTCTCTTCCATTTGAATCTATTTTTGGATCAACAAAGCGAGATTGATAAGCAAGCATGATATTTCCCCACCAAAAATTATCATTAAGCAAACATCCACCTTTATAATGAATATCTTCATTATACCTATCATCAGTAAAACCTACCACTATAATAGCTTTTAAATTTTTGGGTCTTCTTGCTGCAACTTGTAAAGAATTAAATCCTCCCCAAGATTTACCCATCATACCAATATTTCCATTGCACCATTCTTGATTTGCAATCCATTCTATAACTTCTAAAGCATCATCTTGTTCTTGCTTTAAATACTCATCTTCTAATAATCCATCAGATTCTCCACTTCCTCTAATATCAACCCTAACAACAGCATATCCATTTCCACTAAAATATCCATGCATGGGTTCATCCCTACCTCTTGTTCCATCATTTTTTCTATAAGGAATATATTCTAAAATCGCAGGAACTTTTTCTTTAACTTGAGGTAACCAAATTCGTGATGAAAGCTTGGTGCCATCTTTTAATATTATCCATTCATTTTCTATCACTTTTACTTCATTTTTAAAATTATTAATAATTTCTTTCATTTTACATCCTTTTTGTTGTATTTTTTAATCCAAACCATACAAAATATCACACCTAGTATTGCCATAACTATCATAATACTAAAATAAATGTGATATCCTTTTACGCCTGGGTATCTATCAAGCAAATCTCCTGCTAAAAGTGGTGCAAAAATTTCTGGTAAATATCCAAAAGTAGAAACAATACCAATAGCCATACCAGTTAAATGCATAGGAATTTTACCCTCACTTAATAAAGAATAATATATGCCAAAATTAGAATACATAGCTACATAAATCACAACACAAGCTGAAGTTAAGATGCTCATTTGTAAAAATCCACTTAAATTAGAGCTAAGCATCAAAAACACAACACCAATACCCATTAAAATAAAACCTATCATCATTATTTTAGCTTTTCCATATCCATCTGCAATAAATCCACCTATAGTAGAAGAAACAGGGCGAATATACTGAGCTAACACGGTTAAAATAGCTGCAAAAACAGCTGATGTTCCTATGATATTACTCGCATAAGGAGTAAAATAATAAAAACTCATATTGAAAAAATAAGTACAAAAAGTAATAGCTACAACAAGCCAAAGAGCAGAATTTTTCAAAAGAAAAGCTAAATCTTTTAATTTTAATTTCTCACTTTCATCTTGTATATTATCTTTTAAAAGAAAAAATAATAAAATAGCACTAACAATAGGAGCTACTGAGTAAAAAATAATTACCATTTCTATTCCTTGTGCTGCTAAAGCTTTTGTTTGAAAATATCCAAAAATACTCGTAGCAATTGCCAAATGTGCAGCACCCACAACCCCTCTTCCACCTTCAAAAATACCATAAGCTCTAGCTTGTTCCTTAGAATTTGCTAAACTTCTTACTATTTTCATCAATGATGGCCAAAAAGTAAGCAAAGAAGTAATTCCCCATACCCCATAAATAACTAGCAATGCATTTAATGAAGTAAAATACAAGTGCAATAACCCACCAAGTCCTGTAGCAACTAAAGAAAAAATTAGTAATTTTTTAGGAGCAAAACGATCTGCAAGATATCCTCCTAGAGCATAAGAAAATAAACCTAACAAACCATAAGCACTACCCAAAAGCCCCATTTCAAAATTATTAAGATTATAAAGACTCATATAATCATCATAATAATACTTTCTAAAATACGGCAAGCCATAAATTATAGAACCGCAAAAAGAAAGTAAAATTAAAGTAAAAAAATTCTTTCTTAAACTTTCATTATTTTCTAATTCCATCAAAACCCTCCTTTTTTATAATATACATAAAATTAGTCTTTTTTAAATTATAAAAAAGGATTTTTTCTTAAAATTAGTAAATATTTAATCGTTTTTTACACACTCTAATAAAAATTAATTTTTACATTTTTGCGATATCTCATCAAAACTTTCTTGAGAGATAACAAAGCCTGTATGATAAAGTAGGCAACTTCCCATATCAATAACTTTTAAAATTAATTTTTTATTATTAGCATCTTTTGGATTATGTTTAGAATTTGCTAAAGAATAAATTTCATAAACCATATCTTTATTAAGCTTATTAATATCTAACTCTATAATATTTTCTTCAAATTTCATAGGCTCTTGAGTGAAGTTATTGTTTTCTTCTTTTTTTGTAAAATTTTTCTTTTTATTAATAGCTTTAATTTCTTTTTCTTTTATTTCATCTAAAGTATAAATTTCATTAAGATTAAAACTTAAATCACTATCATTATTTTTGTAATTTAGCATAAAAGCAAAAGCTTGATCTTTGTCTTCTTTGTATAATCCTTCAACCTTTTCAACTTGAGATTCAAAAATAACAATATCAAAAGAAGAATACAAATCTAAAATCACAGCTTTTGCATATCTTTTTCCATTTTTACTCATCATGGATTTAAAATCTTCTATTTTACCTATAATTAAAATTTCACCATTTCCCTTAAGCTCGTCAAAATCCATACTTTTAAAGTATTCTATACCTTCCATTTGACTTGAAAATTTATCCAAAGGATGTCCTGAAACATAAATTCCTAAAATTTCTTTTTCATAACCTAATTTTTCCATAATATCAAATTCAATTTTATTATCATGAATTTTAACTTTAATATCACCTGCAATTTCTTCTTCTCCAAAAAGAGAAATGCTTGCATTTCTTTTAACTTCAGCTATTTTTCTACTAGTTTCTGAAATAAGCTCAATATTTTCTATCAAACACTTTCTAGTATAACCAAATTCATCAAAAGCACCTGATTTTGCCAAATTTTCAATAGTTTTTTTATTAATTTTAGTAGGATCAATAGAACTTATAAAATCATCAAAATCATTAAAACCATTTTCTTTGCGTATAGCCATGATATTTTCAATAGCAGGAATTCCTACACTTTTAATAGCCCCAAGTCCATAAACTATAGCCTCACTTCCATCTTCAAGCTTGGTTGCGCTAAATTCTCTCTGGGCTTTATTAATACTTGGCGGTAAAAGTTTTATATTCATTCTTTTCATTTCTTCTATATATTTTGCAACCTTATCAACATTACTCTCTTCACTTGTTAAAAGTGCAGCCATAAACTCGCTTGGATAATAAGTCTTTAAATATGCTGTTTGAAAGGTTATAAGCGCATAGGCAGCTGAGTGAGATTTATTAAAACCATACTCAGCAAATTTTAAAATAAGTTCAAACAAATCATCGGCCTTTTTTTCATCATAACCTTGCTTTTTAGCACCTTCTAAATACTCTGCTTTAAGATTATCTAAGATTTCTCTTTTTTTCTTACCCATAGCACGACGCACATTATCAGCACCACCCAAAGAAAAACCACCTATTTTTTGCACTATTTGCATAACTTGTTCTTGATATACTATAACCCCATAGGTATTTTCAAGTATAGGCTTTAAATCTTCAAATGCATATGTAGCAGCTTTTCTTCCATGCTTAATATCAATAAAATCATCCACCATCCCGCTATCAAGTGGTCCTGGTCTATATAAAGCTAAAACTGCGATTAAATCTTCAAATCTTTCGGGTTTTAATCTAGCATTTAAATTTTGCATACCGCCTGATTCTATTTGAAAAATACCTAAGGTATTACCACTTTGTATGGTTTTATAAACCTTAGGATCGTTTACATTAATTTTCTCCCATATAATATCTTTGTTATATCTTTTTTTAACCAACTTAATAGCATTATTAATCACGGTTAATGTTTTAAGCCCTAAAAAGTCAAATTTAATTAAATCAACATCTTCAAGATATTCTTTAGAATACTGCGTTACCAAATGGCGTTCATCATTTTTGCTTTGTCTAAATAAAGGAGCTTTATTCCACAAAGCTTCGTTTGATATCACAACCCCTGCTGCGTGCATACCCGCATTTCTATTTAACCCTTCTAATGCTTTAGCAAATTCCCAAACTTGGTGTCCTTTAGGATGATGTTGTATAAACTCAGCTATTTTTGGTTCTTGCTCATAAGCTTTTTCTAGTGTAATTTTTAATTCTTCAGGAACTAATTTAGCCAATGCATCAGCATCAGGTATACTCATATCACAAACCCTAGCTACATCTCTAATCACTC
This sequence comes from Campylobacter peloridis LMG 23910, assembly GCF_000816785.1. Taxonomy (NCBI): domain Bacteria; kingdom Pseudomonadati; phylum Campylobacterota; class Epsilonproteobacteria; order Campylobacterales; family Campylobacteraceae; genus Campylobacter; species Campylobacter peloridis. The sequence continues at coordinate 1,019,212 of NZ_CP007766.1, forward strand.
CTTTAGCTAAAAGCTTACCAAAAGTAATTACTTGTGCTACTTTTTCAGCTCCATATTTATCAATTACATAATCAATTACTTCTCCTCTTCTATCTTGACAAAAATCTACATCAATATCAGGCATTGATACACGCTCAGGATTTAAAAATCTCTCAAAAAGTAAATTATAAGGTATAGGATCTAAATCTGTAATCTTCAAACAATACGAAACCAAACTTCCAGCAGCACTTCCTCGCCCTGGACCAACTGGTATATCTTTTTCCTTAGCTGCAGCAATAAAATCATGAACAATAAGCATATAACCTGAAAATTTCATATTTTTTATAATGTCAATTTCTAAATCAAGCCTATCTTTGTACTCTTGATGTTTGCTCTCATCGATAAATTGAAGTCTTTCTTCTAAGCCTTTTTTGCAAAGATATTCAAATACAATATCATCATTATCAAAACTAAATTCTTTATTTTCTTCTACTAAATTCAAATTATATTTTTTTGCGTATTCTCTAGTAAATTTAAAATTAGGTGGAGTAGGATCGCCTAGTTTTAACTCTAAATTACATTTATTTGCTAATTCTTGAGTATTTTCAATAGCTTCTGGAATATCAGCAAAAAGTTCATTCATTTGCTCTGGAGTTTTTACATAAAATTCATGCACCTCGTGTCTTAAACGACCTGGATCATCAAGTTTAACCCCCATAGCTATACACATAAATACTTCATGTGCGGCTGCTCTTTCTTTAAAAGTGTAGTGTGTATCATTGGTTGCAATGATTTTTATATCAAGCTCTTTTGCAAGTTTAATGATAGAATCATCAATAAATTTTTGATCATCAATGCCATGACGCATAATCTCAAGATAAAAATCATCCCCAAAAACCTTTTTATACCAAAGTGCGGCCTCTTTTGCTCCCTCATAACCTTTAGCACCAAATTTAATATTTTTTTCATTTTGTGTATTTAAGTGCCAATTTACCTCACCTTGTAAACATGCTGAAGAACAAATTAGTCCTTCGCTATGAGCTTCTAAAAGTTTTTTATTAATCCTTGGATAATAATACAAACCATGTATATAACTTTGTGAGCTCAAATACATTAAATTTTTATAACCAATTTCATTTTTGGCAAATAAGCAAATATGAAAGCGTTGCCTTGAGCTTTTATCACTTAAATCATCATGATTATGCAAATACGCTTCAAGCCCTATAATAGGCTTAATCCCTTCAGCCCTCATCGTTTTATAAAAATCAATGGCTCCAAACATATTTCCATGATCAGTCATAGCAACACTAGTTGCACCTTGAGTTTTTAGTGTTTTAGCAAGCTCTTTGAGTTTATTTGCTCCATCAAGCAAAGAATATTCTGTATGTAAATGTAAATGTGTAAATTGGCTCATATTTTCCCTTGAATTTTTTTGTAATTATAAAAAAAAACCTTAAATTTAAAACTTACAAGGATAAAAAATGTATAATAGCTTACTTTCAAAAAAGGAGTAAAAAATGGAAGTGAAGATTTATTATTGTAATCTTTGAAACTACAAACCACAAGCTGCAAGGGTTGCAGAAGAAATACAAAATGAATTCAAAGATGCACAAATTTCTACCATAGAAAAAGGTGGTGGACATTTTATAGTAGAAGTAGATGGTAAAATCATTTATTCTAAAAAAGACTTATTTAACTGCGAAGTAGATAGATTTCCTCATGAGGGTGAAATCACCAAGCTTATAAAACAAATATAAGCTAAACCCTCATTAGCGAGGGTTTATTTTGTTAAAGGAACAAGCATACCTTCATAAAGTTTTTGATAAATTTCTTCTGAGCATAAATGTTTAGCAAGCTCTAAACCAAATAAAATAGCCGTAGCAGGTCCAGCTGCTGTAATAACATTTTCATTTACCACAACTGCTTTATTTACTCTTACACCTTCAATACCCACTTCACAACCAGGATAGCAAGAAAACTCTCCATTAATCACTCCTGCTTTTGCCAATACCATAGGTGAAGCACAAATAGCCGCTACGATTTTTTTCTTAGCATGTAAATCTTGTATGATTTTTATGATAGCTTGATTGTTTTTTAAATTCATCATTCCCTCAAACCCACCTGCAAGAGCAATTGCATCTAAATTTTCTTGATCAATACTAGCCAAACTCATATCAGCCCTTATACAAATTCCATTAGCACCTTGCACCAAAAGCTCATCATCTAGTGAAGCAATAATAACTTCTAAATTTCCACTAGCCTCCCCTGCTCTTTTTAAAACATCAGCTATACCTATAAATTCAGCTTCTTCAAAACCTTTTGCCAAAGGTACTAAAATTTTTTTCATTTTTTCTCCTTTTTAATCAATAAATCTTTTATTTAACTCATGAAAATATTCTATGCGTCTATCGCGTAAAAACGGCCACCATCTACGCACATTTTCACATCTTTGCATATCTATCTCAATGATTTTGCACAATTCTTGTTTATCATCAGCTCTAAAAAGTTCTTCACCTTGAGCTCCAAAAACAAAAGAATTCCCCCAAAATCTTATACCCTCTTCCACACCACTTTCATCTTTTTCAAAACCCACTCTATTAATAGCCACTACAGGCAAGCCATTAGCTATGGCATGGCCTCTTTGCACGCCAATCCAAGCTTCAAGCTGTCTTTGTTTTTCTTCTTTTTCATCCTTATCAAACCAACCAATAGCTGTAGGATAAATCAAAATTTGAGCTCCCTTTAAAGCCATTAACCTAGCAGCTTCAGGATACCATTGATCCCAACATATCAAAACTCCAAGCTTTCCCACACTTGTTTGTATAGGTTCAAAACCCAAATCACCTGGAGTAAAATAAAATTTTTCATAAAAACAAGGATCATCAGGAATGTGCATTTTACGATATTTTCCTGCTATAAAACCATCTTTTTCAAATACCACGCTAGTGTTATGATAAAGCCCTGCACTTCTTTTTTCAAACAAAGAAGTTACCAAAACAACTTTATTTTCTTTAGCTACATTAGACCAAAATTTAACATCCTCTTCATAATCATTAGCCAAATCAAAAAAGTCTGTATTTTCACTTTGGCAAAAATACTGGGTTTGATGAAGCTCTTGCAAACACACAAGTTCGGCATTTTCTTTTGCTGCTTGTTTAATAAGCTCGCATGTTTTTTCTATGGTTTTTTCTTTATTTTGCTTAAATTCTTGCTGAATGAGTGCTAATTTCATTTTTACTCCTTTCTTCTTCTGAATCATCATAAGGATCTAAGTGTATATGGATATTCCAAAAATCATCTTTAAAATACTCTCTTATGCTATCTTCAATTTCATCGCCGATTTTATGAGCTTTTAAAAGTGATATTGTAGGCTCAAAAACCAAATGCACGCTAACATAAAGTATATCAGGACTTTTTCTGGTTTTTAAATGATGAAAACTTTTAACTTCTTCATTTGCATTTATAATTTGCTTAATCATCTCAACTTGTTCTTTATCAATAGCTACATCTAATAAAATTTTAGAGCTTTCTTTTATGATTTTAAAAGCCGAAAAAATCGTATATAAACTTATAGCTATACCAAATAAACCATCGATAAAATGATAATTTGTAAAAGCTATAATCACAAGCGCTAAAAGGGTTAATGCATTAGTTAAAAAGTCTATTTTATAGTGCAAACTATCTGCTTTTATAATCAAATTTTTAGTTTTTTTAGCAACATAATTTAAAAAAATCACCAAAAATAAAGTAACTATCATGGCAAAAGCCATAACATAAATTCCAAGATCAAGCTTTTCTACGCTTTCTTGATTGTGAATTTTTAAAACACTCTCATAAAAAATATAAACCCCAATCCCACTAATAACAAAACCTTCAAAAAGCCCCATTAAGGCTTCGATTTTGCTAAGGCCAAAATTATACTCTTTACTAGAGCCTTGAGAGGATTTTTTTAAAGCAAAAAAATTTAACAAAGACACAGCAAAATCAACCAAAGAGTCAATCGCACTAGCAAGCACTGCAACAGAGCCTGAACTAAGTCCTACTATAAATTTAACTAAAGCTAAAAAAATAGCACAAATACTTGCGATAATGGTTGCGCTTTTTTGCAAACTCATCTTAAGCCCGCATAATGATTTTGACAAGAACAATGCAAAGAGCCATTTTGTCTTAAAAATACTCTTGCATCAACGCCTACTACTTTTCTATCTTTGCATACTTTTTGTAAATTTTCTAAAACTAAAGCATCGTTTTTATCATTATAAGTTGGCACTATCAAAGCATCATTAACAAAAACAAAATTTGCATAAGTTGCGCCAAGTCTTTTACCTTCATAATAAATTGGTGCAGGTAAAGGAAGCTCTAAAAGCTCAAAACCTGTTTTATTAAGCTCCTCTTCCATAGCTTTTAAAGGCTTATAGTGCTCATCATTTTCATCTTTACACACACAATAAGCAATGGTTTTTTCATTGATAAATCTTGCTAGAGTGTCTATATGATGATCAGTATCATCGCCTTTTATATAACCATAATTTAACCATATAATTTGCTCTAAGCCAAAAATTTCTTTTAGCTTAGCTTCAATTTGCTCTTTGCTTAAATGTGAATTTCTATTTTCATTTAACAAGCAAGCACTCGTTGTAAGCATTACTCCTTGTCCGTTAAAATCAACACTCCCACCTTCTAAAATAAAATCAATTTTTTCTAATTTTGAGTATAATTTTTGCGTAAAAAGCTTTGAATTTACTGCATTATCTAAGGTACTTTGAAATTTATTTCCCCACGCATTAAAAATAAAATCAAGCCCTATGAGTTTATCATTTTCACGCACATCAATAGCACCAAAATCTCTAATCCAAGTATCATTTGTATCGCACTTAAAAAAATCTACATTTTTTATGTGCTTAAATTTTTTAAAATCATCTTCACTTGGAGCAATAAGCAAAACTTTTTGAAAATTTGCCACAGCCTTAATAAATTCTTCATAGCTTTGCAAAATATCTTCTAAATAAGGCTTCCAATCGCTATTTTTATGGGGCAAAGAAAGCAAAAGTAATTCTTGTTTTTCCCATTCTGCTATGCTTTTTCTCATTTTAATACCCTTTTTGATAATTAAAAAAGTATTTTAGCATTTTTAATGATAGATTTTTACTCTTTTTTTAAAATCCAAGCAAAATACCATATAGCAAAAGATACAAATAAAATAATAAAAAGCCTTTTATCATATACTCCAAAACCAATATAAAGCACAGAATACATAAAACCAAAACTTCCCGCATAAATACAAATTCTACTCATTAATCCATTTTCTACTGCTTTAAAACAAGGACATTTGTGAAAAAATTTCTTTTTTATTTCTGTATTTTTTGGTTTAAAAAAACTCAATAAAGCACTTAAAATAAGTAAAAAACTTAGAAAATATAAAATCTTATCCATTAGTTAAAATACCTCAGCCAAGCAGGAATTGCCTTTTGTTCTTCTTTTAAAGAACTTTCTTCTCCATGTCCTGGAAAAAGTTTAAAATCTTTTTCATAAGCTAAAACTTTTAGCAAGCTTTCTTTCATTTTTTCTGCATCTGAATAAGGAAAATCCCACCTACCAATACTACGATAAAACAAAAAATCTCCACTAAAAAACACATCCTCATCCACAAGTTCTATCATGCAACATCCTGGAGTATGTCCTGGAAAATGATGGAATTTAAATTTAAACACATCTATGCTAAATTCGTTTTCATTTTCTATTAAAACATCAGCATCTGAGTGCTCAAAGCCGTAATTAAAAGGATCTTTTAACATAAAAGCATCATCTTTATGGATATAAATGGGAATTTCATAAGCTTTTTTAACCCTAGCATTATCATATACATGATCATAATGCCCATGAGTATTTAAAATAGCTAAAGGCTTGTTTGCATTTTCTTTGATAAACTCATAAGCATTTTCGCCTGGATCAATGATAATTTGCTTGTTATTATGATCTATGATATAACAATTTGTCTCATACATCCCACAAGCTTGTTTTAAAATACGCATATAAACTTCCTTTTAACAAAATAAAATATAATTTTAAAAATTTAACATTAAGAAATTTTATGAATTATACAAAATTACAAGAATTATTAATAAATTTTATAAAAGAACAAGCAGGAAATAAAAATCTCATCTTAGGTTTAAGCGGTGGGATAGATTCAGCTTTGGTAGCTCATCTTTGTAAAAAGGCAGTGGGTGAAAAACTTTTTGTGCTTTTAATGCCAACAAAACATTCAAACAAAGAAAATTTAGATGATGCATTAATGCTTTGTAAAGATTTGCAAATTCAGTATAAGATTATTTATATTGATGAAGTGCTTTGTGCTTATGAAAAAATTTGTCAAGATTTAAACCCTTTACGCTTTGGAAATTTAGCTGCAAGAGTGCGTATGAGTTTGCTTTATGATTATTCTGCTTTGCATAATGCTTTAGTAGTAGGCACTTCTAATAAAAGTGAGCTTATGCTTGGTTATGGAACTATTTATGGGGATTTAGCTTGTGCTTTTAATCCTTTAGCCACGCTTTATAAAAGTGAAGTTTTTGAGCTTGCTAAATTTATGCATTTGCATGAAAATTTCATCAAAAAAACCCCAAGTGCTGATCTTTGGCCAAATCAAAGTGATGAGGGTGATCTTGGTTATAAATATGAAGTTTTAGATGAAGTTTTAAAAGCCTTAGAAAATAATCAAAGCTTAGAAAAATTTGATGAGAATTTAAAAAATCTAGTTTTAAAGCGCGTGCAAAATAATGCTTTTAAAAGAAAGCTTCCAGCAACACTTAAAGAGTATATATGACTTGGCTTGATCGCTATTTTTTTAAACCCAATTTCTTGCAAAAAATTTTAGCTTTTTTACTTTTGCCTTTTAGCTTTTTATATGCACTTATAGCTGTGCTAAATACCAAATTTAAAAAAGAAATTGATTTTAATTTACCCATTATAAGTATAGGCAATCTAACCCTAGGGGGCAATGGCAAAACCCCAGTTTGCAAAGCTATAGCAGCTGAATTTGAAAATTGTTTTATCATTTTACGAGGTTATAAAAGACAAAGTAAAGGTTTAATCGTCGTTAAAAACAAAGATGAAATTTTATGTAGTATTAAAGAAAGTGGTGATGAGGCTATGGAATATGCACTTACTAAGCACATTAGCGGAGTGATAGTAAGTGAAGATAGAATCAAAGGCATACAAAAGGCTATTGAGCTTGGTGCAAAAATCATACTTTTAGACGATGCTTTTTCTAAATTTCACATTAAAAAGCTTAATATTTTATTGCAAAGTAAGCAAAAACCTTTTTTTGATTTTACCTTGCCTAGTGGGGCTTATCGTTTGCCAAAATCTTTTGCTAAAAGGGCTGATTTTATAGCATATGAGGATGAAGATTTTTTGCGTTATTCTTATGTGAAAGAAAATCAAAAAGCCATTTTAATAAGCTCTATTGCAAAGCCTTTTAGATTATATGAGCATTTTATCAAAGCTAGGGCTTGTTATTTTTTTGCCGATCATTATGCTTTTAAAAAAGAAGAATTACAAAAGCTGTTAAAAAAACATAATTGCGATACCCTAATGCTAACTTTTAAAGACTATGTTAAGGTAAAAGACTT